>JBIKTV010000052.1:0-20490 GCA_044347905.1 Myxococcota bacterium | reverse complement strand
CCTCCCTGCCGCCGGCTGGGATGGTCCTAGCCATGGGTTGGAAGTGCAACGGGCCACAGCGGCGTGTGCCGCACCTCTGCACCCACCTGCCCGTGTATGCGTTCATGCATTGAGGTTGAGTTGGCCGTGCGCTGTTGCATAGAGCAGGAGCCAGGATGAATCAAGTGAAGCTGCAGTGCCGGTGCGGTGCCGTCGAAGGAACGGTCGACCTGGAAGGCGCCCAGGGCGGCCTGTGCTACTGCGACGATTGCCGGGCGTTTGCCCATGAGCTTGGGCGCGGCGACATCCTCGACGCCGCAGGCGGAAGCGCCGTCATCCAGATCCGACCCGGCAACCTACAATTGACGAAGGGGCACGCGCACATCGGCTGCCTGCGGCTGTCGGACCGCGGCATGTTTCGCTTTTTCACCACGTGCTGCCAAACGCCGCTCGGCAACGCCATGGCCAAGCCGCGCTTGCCGTTTATTGGCCTGGCGCGAACAGCGTTGCACGGCGAGGCCGCCCAGTTTCCGCCGCTCATGGGCATTCAGGGTCGCTTTGCAACCGCGGCGCCGCCACCGGGCACGGCGAACACCGTCAGCGCGGGCCAGGCGGTGAGCACGCTGCTGTTCCTGGCATCGTCGGCTTGGAACAGCCGGGGCAAGCGCAACCCCTTGTTTGACGAGAGCGATGCTCCTATCGCAGCCGTGCGGGTCCTCTCCGTCGCTGAGCGGGAAGCGCTGCGCGCTCGCGATCGCACCGGTTAGAGGCTGCCGGAAAGCCAGGCCGCACTTGATGGAACGATGCCAAGCCTAGCGACAATCTGCTTGCGCCCTCAAGCAAAACACTTGGGCGAACCGGTAGTTTGGCCAACATGGGCCCGCAGTGCCCCCCGGAGCCCGCCCATGCGATTGCCATCCGTCGCTCTTACCTGCCTGCTGGGCCTGCCGCTCTGCGCCTGCTCCTCTGACCCAGCCCCACCCGCAGCAACTGACAGCGCCGGGGCGGCCGAAGTCGCCGATAGCGCAAGCACCGCCGCAGATGCCGCCGACGCCGCGACCCCCACGGCTCCGGTGCAAAATCTCCACAGGCGCCCAGGCTTCTTGAACATCGCCCACCGCGGCGGCGGAAAGCTCGCGCCAGAAGAAACGCTGGAGGCCTACAAGAACGCCATTGCCGTGGGGGCCGATGTCATTGAGTGCGATGTTCACAGCACTTTGGACGGTGCGCTGGTTTGCATGCACGACAGCACGGTGGACCGCACGACCAACGGCACGGGCCAGATTGCCGCGCTGACGCTGGAGCAATTACGCAATCTCGACGCAGGGTTTGACTTCAGCCAGGACGACGGCAAGACTTTTCCGTGGCGCGGCAAGGGCGTCCGGGTCGCGACCCTTGACGAATTCCTGCAGAGCTATCCAAACGGCGGGTATGCCATTGAGATCAAGCAGTCGGAGCCGCCCATTGCCGCGCAGGTAGTCCAGGCGATTGTGGCGCATCAGCGCCTAGATCAGACCGTCTTGGCCAGCTTCAACGACCAGACGATAGCCGAGGCGCGGGCCCTGGAGCCCAAGCTCACCACGGCGCTGGCCCTTGGCGAAATGCTTGCGCTGGCCGGGCTTTCTGATGCCGACGAAGCCACTTATGTGCCGCCCGCCAAAGTCATTCAGGCGCCCATCGGCCAGCTGGAGACGGCGGTGCTGCTTGGGCGCGCCCATCGCCTGGGCATGAAGGTGCAGTTCTGGACCGTGAACGATCCGGCCGAAATGCAAGCCCTGCTAGCCGCCGGTGCCGATGGGATCTTTACCGATGACCCAGCTAAGCTCGCGCAGTTGTTGGGCGGCAAATAGCGGCCTTGGCCGCCGAGGCTGAGCGAGGCCGGGTTGGCGCGCCGTTCCTCGGCAAGCTGGCTGGGGAGGAATGGCCAGCGCAGCGGGGGACGCCCGGCGGATCACTTTGAACTGGCGCGAGGTTTTGCGGTTGACGGGGCTATTTGCCTGGCATAGGCTCGCCGCCGACGGCTGGCATGGTCTCGGTCGGGGGCGGTATGGCGCTGCAAGGGTGGGCCACGGCGCGGCGGAGGCATGTGCGGGCACTCCGCCATGGCGCCCGGGCGGTTTTCCGTTCGATCCCGCCCATGTGCCTGTTCCTGCTGCTTCTTCTTGCCTCATCCGTCGTGCATGCGTCCGGTTTGCCTGAGGTGCAGACGGGCGACCTGATTTTTCACACCTCGCGCTCGGCGCAGAGCTTGGCCGTGCAGCGCGCTACAGGCTCGCCGTACAGCCACATGGGCGTAATCCTGCTGCAGAACGGCCAGCCCTGTGTGTTTGAGGCGGTGCAGACGGTGCGCTGCACGCCCTTGGCGAGGTGGATCGGTCGCGGCGATGGCGGGCGTTTTGTGCTCAAGCGTCTCAAAGCCGCGCCGGATGCGGCGGCCCACGCCAAGCTGGCGCGGGTGGCCATGAGCTTTGCCGGGCGGCCCTACGACCTGACTTTTGAGTGGTCGGATGCGCGCATCTACTGCTCGGAGCTGGTGTGGAAGCTGTATGAACGCGCCCTGGGCCTTCGCATCGGCCAGCTGCAGCAGCTGCGCGATTTCAAACTGGACGACGCCGCCGTGCGCGCCAAGATGCGCGAGCGCTACGGCAAGAAAGTGCCGCTGGCCGAGTCCGTGATTTCGCCGGTGGCGATGTTTGAGTCGGAACTGCTGGTGGAAGTGGGGCGCCGATAAGAGGGTGTTGACATTTGAACTGTGAAGTCCGGCCGTCCCTGTTCGGTAACAAAACGTTGTTTCAGATGGTTTTCAACCCGGCTGCTGAAGCAGCGGGCTATCATGACGCCGTCTGCCTGCGCAGACGGCCGAACCGGGCCGTCCGTGACGACGGACGGCGCTATGATAGCCCGGCAATTTATTGCCTGGGCGAATCCCTCGCCCGCTATAGCGTCTGGAATTACTGACAAACCTCGAGTCCGTGCCGACCGATCGCACGCAGATACTATGTAAACACCCTCTAGGGGCCCGTGAAAAAACGACTCGATTCTCCCCGGGCCCATTTGCCTGCTGGGTGGTTCGGAATTGCGCGCCCCCTCTCGGGTTCGTCGCACCGCTCCGCGAGAGGTCCTGTCGAGTTGCCTCCACACGCGCCCTAACCCCACCGCCGGGCGCGAATTTGGCCATCGACCTTGGATTGCCCGACGCGCCGTGCCCACCGCAAGCTGGCTGTCCTTTGGGCTCCGCGCTCCGGCGTTAAGCGGCCGCGCCGTCGTCTCAGCCCCTTGCGCCGCGCCGCCGCCGGGCCTAATTGGGGGCCAGGGGCTGCTGCTCCCCTGCGAGGCCAAGATGGCCGGCACGCACATCCTCCAGTGGCTGATTATCGCTTGCTTGGTCGGCAGTTCCTCCATCCTCTCCGGCTGCCAGACCGCCCCCCAAGCGCCGCCGGCCGATGCGCTGAGCGGCCAAGCTACGGCGACGCTGGTCGCCAGTGCCGTGGTCGGCCCTTCTGGCGGTGCTGTGGTCGCCCAGGATGGCCACGTCGGCTTGGTGCTGCCCCCTGGCGCTGTGGGCAAAGACGTGGAGTTTCACATCTATCGCCAAGAGCCCAAGCCGGCGCTGGTCGCCGCTGTGCCGCTGCCGTGGCAGGCGCCGGTGACGTGGCGGGTGGAGCCCCAGGGCCTCGCGCTTGTGGGTCAGGCCCAGTTCTACGCGGTGTTGCCGGCTAGTCATTGGCCGGTGGCTGTTGAAGGGGCTGACGTCGATCTCATGCAAAAACAAGGGACCTCATGGCACGCCCTCGCCAATGCTTGGACCGCCGAGTTGCCAGGCTGGGCGGGTCAGCCGGCCAAGTCTGCGCCCGTCAGTGGGCTCGGCGAGTTCGCCCTGGCCATCCGCGACCCTTACGCACAGCCGCCCAAGCTTACACAACTTGGCGTCAACACGCCGTATTCTACGGTCGACGGGCCCAAGCTCGCCCTGCCGCCGTGGGGGCTGCACAGCTTGCGCGGCGAGGGCTTTGGCTGGGATCCCGCCAAGATCGAGGTGGAGCTGGCGGGGCAGAAGATGCCGCTGTCAGGCCAGCCGACCAATCGCTGGCTCGAATTCCAGGTCGCGCTGGCTCAGCCCAAAGTTCAGACCGAGGTGCAGCTCATCGTCCGGGTCCAGGGCCAGGCGAGCAATGCCCTGACGGTGCGGCTGCAGGGGCTGACCAGCGGCCAACCGTTGATTTCACAGGTCTATCCGATGGGCGGCGTGTTTCCCGGCCACCAACTGCGCCTCAGCGGCACCTGGTACGGGGCGCCCGAGCAGATGCGGGTGCACCTGGGGGAGCTGACGCTGACGCCCACGCTGAAGGCCGGCGAGCTCTACATGGCGGTGCCTGCGACCGCTGAGCCCGGCGAGGTGACTCTGACTGCAGACGATGGCCTGGGCGGGCCGCCTTCCGCGCCGGTGGCGTACCAGATTTATCCGCTTGAGCCTCCGCAGGTGACCCTGGGCGCTCACGCCGCCGGGCTGTGGCTGCCCGACCAACCGCCCGACAATCCAGCGGCCTATCCGCCGTCCCTGCGCCTGGGCGTGGCCAGCCTGGAAAGGCAGACGGCGCCGTATGACCAGCTGGCTGTGCGGTTTCAGGCAGTGGCCAAGCTCACTGGAAAGACAGTAGATTCTGGCTGGCTGCAGGTCGCCTACCCGGGCCAGGCGGGGCAGGTGTGTGCCGGTGTCGCCGCCGGTTTGTGCCAGTTGCAGGTGCCGCCAGAGGGGGTGCTGGGCCTCGGCGCCGGCGATACCCTGCAGGTGCAGCTGCGCTCTAGCGTGGCTCTGCTGCCAGGTGAAGCGCCGGAGAATACCTTGATCCGCCACAGCAATCTGCTCTCTGTGCCCATTGCCGGGCGCGGTTTGCTGGGGGCGACCGGCCACTTGAACATCGGTGCCGGTGGCGGCGGCTGGTGGGCTGAGCCGTGCAACCCCGTGCAGCAGCCGTTTGCCACCGGCGATTTGTTGTGCTTTTCGCTGATGTACGCGTCAAAGGACTGCGCCGATGGCTTGCCCAGTTGCGTCGGCCTGCACCAGGTGAGCGCGCCGGGTCTGTGGCAGGGGACGCTGCCGTTTCGCTGGCAGTGGAGCCTGAACCAGCTGCAGGGGCTGCAGAATTGGTGCATTCCCGCGCCGCAGCCGGGGACCTACACCCTCCAGAACCTAACCCTGGGCAGCAGCTGCACCTTTGACGTGGTTTCTGAGGGAGGCGGGCTCGGCGCTGACAACGTCGCGGTCGACCCGCAAGTGGGCATGGAGCTGGGCATGGGCGGCGGGCGAATTGCCATTCCCGCTGGGGCGTTGCCGCCGCTGCCGCAAGGGGGCAACTACGTGGTCGCCGCGCTGCCGCAACAGAAGAACGCGCCCAAACCGCAGCTGTGGGATCCGCAGCAACTGGCCAAAGCGGGCGCGTACCACGTGCAGGTGCTTCCAGAGCCAGGCGAATTGCTGAAACCGCTGACGGTGACACTGCCCGCTACGCCCGCGCTGGAGGCCAAGGCGCCCAAGCTCGCCCTGGTCGATCCGGCCACGGGCCTGAGCCACCTGACGCCGGCGGCGCTGGACGCCAAGCAGCACCAGCTGCAATGGCAGGTGCCCGCAGGGAAATACGCCAAGCCGACCAGCTCTCTGTCGCCCAAGCCCGCCATGCCCGCGCCGCTCAATACCGTGCTGGCGGCGATGAGTGTGGTCTATACCCAGGATGCGCCAGGGCAAATCGCCGATCTCCAGGGGCGATGGCTGGTGAACTACATCGTCGACCCCGCCAGCGCCGACTTTTGCGACGAGGCCTATGCCGCCGATGTGCTGACCGCCGCGGTCAAAGCCTGGGAAACGCTGGAGAATGCCGGTTGGCGGGTGCCCGAGGGCCCCATCACCTTGTTTGTGCGCAAGAACGTGTCGTGGGCCTCAAGTACCGCCAAGGGGGCGACCACGGCCGGCGTGTTCGGTCAGCCGCAAATCACCATCAAGACCGGGCTTTCGCAAGAGAATCGCTTCTACGTCGTCAGCCACGAGGTCGGCCACCTGTTCCAGCGCCAGTACACCGTCAACCTCACCGCCTCTTGGCTCGATGAAGCCGCGGCGGAGTGGACCGCCTGGCAGACGTACCCACTTGCCTTTGATTTCGATGGGTTGGTGGGCGAATCGGACGCGGTGCAATTGGTGATGGCCGGACTGCCCAATGGCTGGGGCGGCGTGGCGGCCGCGCAGATCTACGCGAGTTCCGTGTGGCTTTTGTGGCTGGCCGACGCCAAAGGTCCGTCCGGGGTGCGCAAGCTCTATGAGGCCCTGGATTGGTCGCCGAGCAACTGGGCCAGCGCCCATGCCACCCTGGAACAGGCCACGGGTAGCTCTGCCGGCGCGCTGATGATCGACTTTGCCGAGGCGTTTTGGCTGCAAAAGTTCAAGCCTATGGCCAGTCTGGACCTGCACGGCGATCTGGCCAAGGCCCAGGTGCCGGCCAACTGGACGGTGGCGGGGGCGGCCGGTGGCCAGCTGGTGCTGCAGCCTCGGCCCGCGCTTTCGAGCCTGCGCTACCGGCTGGGCGTGGGCGCGGCGCTGGTCAACGCCGTGGGCAGCGGCGATGTGCTTTGGCGCAGCAGCGGCCTTGGCACGGGGGCAGAAGTTTCCGTGTGGTACCAGGCAGCTGCGGGCTCCACGCCGCTGGCGCCAGCGCTGGTGACACGCCTGCGCGACGACCAACCGCTGCTGATAGCCAAGCAACTGCAGGCAGGGACCTACTGGCTGATTCACCACCGCTGGACGGCGTTTGGCAGCGCGGCGGGCAGCGTAGCGCTGGAATTGCCAAGGCTGACGGGGCTTTCGCCGAGCAAGGCCCTGCCCGGGCAGCAGGTGACGGTCAGCGGCACAGCCCTGGGCGCCAAGGGCGGGCAGCTGCGGATCGGCGGCACGCCGGTGCCGGTCACCTCTTGGGGCCCAGCGGCGCTCCAGTTCAGCGTGCCGGCGCTGGCCAACACCCAAAGCGTCAGCGTCCATGTACAGACGGCGGAAGGGGCCCAGACCAATGACTTGTGGCTGGCGGTGGGGCCGTAGCGGGTGCGTCTAAGTACAAACTCGACCCAACATGCTTTGGTTTCAGTGCATTGCAGGATGCGCTGCGCGAGTGGGTTCGGGGTTGGCGCTGTCCTGTTGGGACACGAGCGAAGCGACGCGGTGTAGGCCGACGCGCACAATCGCCTCCGGGTCGAAGACCAGGGGAGCCCGAGCGACCCTGGTCTTCGACGCGGGGGCGCGCACTGTGCTGGGCACGCCCAGTCGAGCGCCGCTCCGGCGGCGCGCCCGACGGCTCGGTCGGCCAGCTGGCAAGCTGGACGCTAGGGCGCGGTCCTGACATCGCAGGCGCGAAGCGCCGCGGCGCAGGATAGCTCAATACCTAAGGTTCACAGAATCAAATGGTTCCAAATGCCCAAGGGGTTGGACATGGGCTAGGTCCGGACTCGACCGGTCGCTTGGTTGCATCATCCCTGGGGAAATGGCCTGCGGGGGTGCGAATCTCTGCGGCGCACAACCTGCGAGAAGACCTAACGCTATCCGAGCCACCAGCCTCTGGGGCGAAACCTTGGCCTCAACGATTCGATCAAGCACAGCGGGCCAGAGAGCCGCATTATATCAGATGGTTGTCCGATAAGCTGGGGCGTCGGACTGAAGTCCACCGCTGCGGTTCAAGATGTCCCTTCGGGACTGAGTACTGATATACGCTGGGGAAATGTCGTTTTGCCGGGGACTCATCGCCGCCAAATGCACCTGCACAGGTGTTTGCCAGCGATTGCCAGAGTCCAAGTGGCCGGCGATGTGCGGACAGCGGCCGCAGCCGCCTGCGCCCTGAGTCCCGGAGGGACTTCTCGAATCTCAGCGGTGGACTTCAGTCCGACGCCAAAGAAATTGCGACATTCCATGCGGTTACCGCTGCCATTAAGTGGGGTCTCGCGCTAACCGTTTGTAACTACATGAGGCATCAGGACGCCGTGTTTCGTCCATCGAGGGTGGCGCAGGCCATGCGGTATCTAGCACCAAGAGAGCAGCGCGCAATCGCAATTGTCCTACCTTGCGATGGCCACCTGCGCAGGTCGCAGGAGTTGAGGTCGCATGCCGTCCTCCCTGCCGGCGCGGCACAAGTCGTTGTTCTCCGTCGCCAATTGGCTCTTCATCGCCGCCCTTTGGGGCGTGGGCGGTTGCAGCTCAGACCCAGGCAGCAGCGCTGAAGGCCAAGGCCAGAAGTATCAAGTTTTGCGCAAGAATATCGGGGTGCAGCTGAGCAAAGTCGCGTCCTTCGCCGTGGTGGGCAGCGGGCCGGGCGGGCAAGGGATCTGGCACGGCGGCGGCTATTCCACGCTGCTGGCGGCGCTTGAAGGTCCCGGCTTGGTCGCGCTGATGCTCACCGGCGATGTGTCCCCCGTGGCCTTGACCGAGATGGCCGACGGCTCGCCAAACCTTGGCCAGCAGCCGCCGATCACCGCGATCTACTCGACACCTCAGTGGATCTTGATGAGCACCGGCGGCTGGCAGCTGGCCCAACCGCAGCAAGACGGCGCCCCCAGCTTTCTGCCGTGTCCAACCATTGCCGTGCATCGCCCTGACGGCGCCATGTACTGCGCCAACCTGGGCATTCGCCACACCGGCGGCAATGGCGAAGACCTGGAATTCCCAGTGCATGCCAACGCTACCGGCAGCGCGGTGTTCGTGCTGTCTTCCGATTCGCTTCAGCGCAACATCGTCTACAAATTGACCACCGGCGCCCATGGCGAACCGAGCGCCAAGCTCGTCGACCCCAAGCTGCATCCCAACTGGTTTGTGGTGAACGGCAGCGGCGACATGCTGGTGCAGACCGCCACAACCGCGGGAATGCAGGGCGAAACGCTGACGCAGATCCTGCCCGTCGACGGCTCAGCGGCAGTGACCGTCACCGGCAGCCACAACGCCTACGCCATCGCCGGCCCAGCGGGCAGCCCAGAGGCGGACACGTTCTATGCCGTCAGCGGCGGCGGCGGCGGCTGGCCCTTTGACGGCACCCTCCGCGTGCTGAAGAAAGTCAGCGGGGTCTTTCAGGCGTCGGACGTCAAAGTCGCCATGGAATACATGAACTGCTCGGGCCTGTTCCCGCTGGCAGACGGCGTCTACATGTACTGCGGCGGTCAAGACACGGTCTCGCTGGCCCGCGTTATCGTCGGCGGTCAGGTCCAGACGTCGCCAGGAATCGTCGCATTTACTGGGTTTTCTCTCACTCCGTCGGTAGGCGGGCTGCCCTTCAGGAGCGGCGGCGGGGTCTTCTACGTGCTCGCCAAAGGCGCCAGCGGCCAGTTCTTTGCCAGGCACAACGGCTTGGTACAGCACAACATTGCGCTCGGCGCGTCCATTGAGGTGCTGAGCATGGCCGCAACCGCGGCGGGCGGGCTCGACCTCGTCGGCGTCGACAACCAGACCAACAGCAAGATCCGCGCCGCCATTGCGCCGGGGGCCACAGAACTGACGATTCTCTCTGCGGAAGGTGTGGCGCTGGCCGAAGTCGTGGTGTTTACCCGGATCAATTGACGGTTGCGAAAGGGCGGTGGTTGTGCGTCCGCCCCTCTCCCGCTGGGGTGGGCCAGGGATTCCTGCGGATACCAAAGGTTTTCCCCCTTCGCCCACTCCGGTGGGAGAAGGGGGCGGCCGCAGGCCGGGGGATGAGGGCGTTCAGCATCGCCACGAGATCACTAGCGAATTTGGATGCGCATTGCGTGGGTCGGACGCCGCCCTCTCGGGTCTGTGTCCGTTGCGCGGGGGCCCGCTTGCGGCCGCGTGGGCCGGGTGCGGTGGTTGGAACTGCCGCGAGCCCGCCCGCCTGAACCGCAGCAACCGCTGTTTCCCCGGGGAAACAGCCCCGGCCAGAAGCGAGCCGCCAGAAGCCTCGCGGACCGTCACGCGTCCATCACGGCGACCCCTCCCTAGCGGCCTAGCCGGCGTAAACTAGGCTGTAGACCTACCTAAACTGTGGGTACAGCCTAGCGAATTCGCAAAAGACTGCTCGATTGACCGCGGTGATCATCGGGCGTAGGCTGCCCGCGGGCGACTGCAGGGGACTCTGCCGGGGGGCAGGATGGGACTGGCGAAGCGGCAGAATCGGTGTCCGGGGCGTTGGCGCGCCCCGCGTGCGCTGGCGCGGCAGGCCTTCCTTCTGCGAGTAGGACCAAGCCCAAGGGAATGGGAACCAAACCATGGTCAATGCGACTATTCTCGTCGTCGATGACGAACCCGCTAATCTGTCGCTTCTGACGCAGCTGTTGCGGCCGGCTTATCAAGTGCGCGCCGCCAATTCGGGCGAGAATGCGCTGCGTGCGGCTGCCAGCGAGCCGCGGCCAGAGCTGATTCTGCTGGACGTCATGATGCCGCGACTGGATGGCTACGCGGTGCTAGAGCGCCTGCGCGACAACCCTACCACCGCTGATATCCCGGTGATTTTTGTCACAGCGCTCTCTGACGCCGATGAGGAAGAGCGCGGTCTGGGGCTCGGCGCCGCCGACTACATCGCCAAGCCGATCAAGCCGGCGCTCCTTCTGGCCCGGGTGCGCACGCAAATTGAGGCCAAGCACACCCGCGATTGGCTCAAGGACAAGAACGCCATCCTTGAAGCGGAAGTCTCCCGGCGCATGGTGGAGAATGACCTGACCCAGCTGGTCAGCATCCGGGCCCTGGCGCACCTGGCCGAGACGCGCGACCCCGAAACCGGCAACCATATTTTGCGCACGCAGAACTACGTCCACGTCCTGGCCCTGGGGCTCAAGCACCACCCGCGCTTTTCCGCCTTTCTGGACTCGCGGACCATCGAATTGCTGACCAAGTCGGCGCCGCTCCACGATATCGGCAAGGTCGGCATACCGGACAGCATCTTGCTGAAGCCGGGCCCGCTGACCCCTGAAGAATGGGCGATTATGAAGACCCACTCGCTGCTGGGTGCCGTCGCCATTGAACAGGCGGAGGCCGATGTCGAGCAGCCGGTCGGCTTTCTGGTGCTGGCCAAGGAGATCGCCCGTTGGCACCATGAGAAGTGGGATGGCAGCGGCTATCCCGATGGGCTCAAAGGCGAGGCGATCCCGATCTCCGCGCGGCTGATGGCGGTGGCCGATGTGTTTGACGCCCTCATCACCCAGCGCGTGTATAAGCCGGCGATGAGCTACCAAAAGGCCCGTGAGATCATCGCAGAAGGCCGCGGCAGCCATTTTGACCCGGATATCGCCGCGGTCTTTCTGGAGCGCTTTGACGCCATGACGGCCATCGCGGACCAATACAGTGACAAGCCGATCCCCTCCGCCGCCAACTTGCCGGCTAGCCGGGGCTAAGATGCACCCTGATTCTGAGCCTGATCCTCTGGTGAACCACGGGCCCTTGTGGCTGCACCCAAGCCATCGCCCGGCCATGCGCCAGGTCGGCCTCGTGCTGGCCGTGTTGGTGGTGGGCCTCCTGCTGGCGATCGCGATGCCGGCGGTGGACGGGGCCCGCGGAATTGCCCACTACGCGCCCCTGCATTCGCTGCTTGAAATGGGCGCCATCGTGGTGGCCATGATGGTCTTTGCGATCTCCTGGACCAAGCACAGCAAGCATTTACCCGCCAACCTCTTGTTCCTGGGTACGGTGTTTCTGGGCGTGGGGCTGTTGGATTTTTCGCACCTGCTGTCCTATGACGGAATGCCGGACTACGTGACGCCCAGCGGGTCGGAAAAGGCCATCGGCTTCTGGCTGGCCGCGCGTGCGCTCACGGCGATTGCGCTGATCGCAGTTGCGGTTTTGCCCTGGCGGTCCCCGGCCTCGCCGGCCAAGCGCTATTTCCTGCTGGCGGTCGTGCTGGCGGTCGTGCTGGCGGTCGTGGCGATCGTTCACCGGGTGATGCTTTGGCATCCTGAGCTGCTGCCGCCCACTCTTAGCCCCAGCGAGGGGCTTTCTCCGCTCAAGCTCAATGCCGAATACGTCATCATCGCCAGCAATATCGCTGCGGCGGCGGTGCTTTGGTGGCGGATGCGAACGCCCCAAGCCCACAGAGCCTGTGAGAGTATTCTGGCTGTGAAAGAACACCCAATTGACAGCATTGGGTTTTTCGGCACTCGCGGGCATGGAGCCGACGTTCTTTCACAGCCTCTCAGTGTAGCCGCGCTGTTTGGTGCGGCGTGTGCGATGGCCCTCAGCGAATTCTTCTTCACTCTCTACGCCGACGTGACGGACGTCTACAACCTGCTGGGGCATGTGTACAAGGCCGTCGCCTTCCTGCTGGTGTACCGCGGGATTTTTGTCGTGGCTGTGGAGTGGCCTTATCAGCAACTCAGGGACTCGCAGGCGCAGGTGCAGGCCACGCTCAACGCCCTGCCGGACCTGCTGTTTGAAGTCGACCAAGCGGGGCGGATCCGCGACTTCTACTCTGCCCATGCCGAAGTGCTGCTGGTCCCCCAAGAATTGTTCATGCACAAGACCGTGAGAGAGAGCCTGCCGCCGCAAGCCGCGGAAGTGGTGATGGAGGCTATCGGCGAAGCGGCTGAATCTGGGCACTCGCATGGAAGACAGTACGCGCTGCCGCTGCCGACGCAAAAAGGCGAGCTGAAGTGGTACGAGCTCTCCGTGGCCCGCAAAGCGGCGACCCAGGAATCGGCTCAGCACTATGTGGTTTTGTCGCGCGATATCACCAAGCTCAAAGAGAATGAAGAGCTCTTGCTGATCATGGCCAAACGGGCCAAGGCGCTGCTGGAATTGCCCCGCCTTGCAGAGACGTTGGATGAAAAGAGCTTTATGCAGTGCGGCCAGGAGATCGCAGAAGACCTGACCGGCAGCGAAATCTCCTTTGTCCACTTCGTCAACAAAGGTGGCGCTGAGATCGAGTTGGTGGCCTGGTCGCGTCGCACCCTGGAGCACTATTGCACCGCTGCCTATGACAGCCACTATCCCCTGAGCCACGCCGGTATCTGGGCGGACGCCCTGCGCGAGCGCAAGACGGTCGTGTTCAACGACTACCCCAGTTATCCGCACAAACAAGGACTTCCGCAAGGGCACTCGCCTTTGCAGCGGCTGATCTCTGTGCCGGTCCTAGAGAATGACCAGGTCGTCATGATGACGGGGGTCGGCAACAAGCGCGCGGACTACACGGCCGTGGATGTGGAAACGGTGCAGCTGATATCCCATGAAATCTGGCACATTGTGCAACGGAATCGCAGCGAGAAGAAGCTGACCCGCCTCGGGCTTGCGCTCAACCAGTCCACCAATGAGATCTACATCTTGGATCCGCAGACCTGGAAGTTCCTGGATGCCAACCAGGGGGCCCTGGAAAAGACCGGCTACTCCCTGCCAGAGCTCGCGCAGCTGACCGCCCTGGACCTCAAGCCGGAGTTCACCCGCGAGGTGTATGCAGCCTTGCTTGCGCCGCTGCTCGCCGGCGAAACGGAGCATGTGCGCTTTGATGCGCAGCATCGCGCCAAGAACGGCAGCCTCTACCCGGTCGAAATTCACCTTGAACGCACCCATGATGAGCCGCCGTTGCTCGTTCAGGTCGTGCTGGATGTCACGGAGCGCAAGAAGACAGAGGTTCTCTTGCATGAACAGCTCAACGAGCTTCAGCGCTGGCAGCAGACCATGCTCGGGCGCGAGGGCCGCATCCTTTCCATGAAGCAGGAGGTCAACGAACTCTTGGCCCGCTCTGGCCAACCGCCTCGCTATGCGGACTATTTTGCGAGCGACGCAGGTTCAGAGGGCGGCCAGGCGCCGGTCATGCCGGGCAAGGGGGCCGCATGAGCCCGCTGGAGCTGACCAAGGCTGACGGCCAGCGGCAAGCCAGTGTGCGCGTGGCCCTGCGGGAGCCGCTGCCGGTGCTGTCGATTTCCCAAGGGATTGAGGCTCTGCTGGGCTTTGCGGCGGAGGACTACCTGAGCGGGCGCGTTTCCCTGCTGCAACAGATCCACCCGCACGACAGGGACATCGCCGACCTGCTCTTTTCGCCTGGTGATCCAAGTGCTTCTGGCACCTTCAACCTCCGCATCCGCCATGCCGATGGCCGCATTCGCTGCCTCCGCGGGCAGTACCGAAAGGAGTCCGGGCCAGCGGGGCTGGAGCTCCAACTGTTGCTGCAGGATGCCAAGGCGCTTGAGCGAACGATGGCGGCGGATCACGCCATGGTCAACTTCCGGGCCATGATGGAGAATTCGGACGACTACATCTATTTCAAGGATCGCAATCACGTTTTTACCGGGGCCAGCCAAACACTGGTGTCCCTGTGCCACCCGGCCGAGCACTGGACCGACCTGCTCGGCCAGACCGACTACGATGTCTTTCCGGAAGAATTTGCCGATGTCTACTACCGCCTTGAGAAGCAGGTCTTCTCCGGCAGGCCGGTGGCCCATGAGGTCCAGGAAACCCTGAGCAAGGACGGCAAAAGGGGCTGGATCGACAACCGCAAGTATCCGATCCGCGACGAGAAAGGCGAGATCATCGGCCTCTTTGGCATCGCCCGCGACGTCACCGAGCAAATGCAGGCCGAGGCGGCGGTCAAAGAGAGCAACGACCGGCTGACGGCGGTGATGGACAACCTCACGGAAGGCCTGATCATGGCCGATGACCAGGGCTTGGTTAGTTACTGGAACCCGACGGCGCTGGCCCTGAATGGTTTTGCCAGCCTGGACGAAGCCCGCCGCCCGCTCGCCGAGTTTGCCGCGGCGTTTGAATTCCGCCCGCTCGCCGACGATGGCCTGCTGCCGCTGGAAGAGTGGCCGATGAGCCGGGTGCTGCGAGGTGAAAAGCTGCGCGATTGGCAGGTGAGGCTCCGGCGGGTCGACCAGGGGTGGGAGAAGACCCTGGCGTATTCCGGTTGGCTCATCGACAGTCCTGACCGCAAGAAGCTGGGGTTTCTTTCGATTAGCGACGTCACCGAGCGCAGGCGCGCCGCGCAGCAGTTGGCCGAAAGCGAGTCGCGGCGCCTAGCCGATCTGCGCGCAGCCCTTGAGATTCAGCGCCAATCTTCCCGCGCCGCCTTGAGCCTGATGGAAGACGCCCACGCCGCCCAAAAGAAGGCCGAGGAAAGCGAAGCGACCCTGCGCAAGCTGTCTCTGGCGATCGAGCAGAGTCCTGAGAGCATCGTGATCACCCAGCTCGACGGATCGATCGAGTACGTCAACGACGCCTTTGTGCAGGTGGCCGGCTACACGCATGAGGAGCTACTGGGCAAAAACCCTCGGGTTCTGCAGTCGGGACGCACGCCGCCGGAGACCTTCGTTGAGATGTGGGCCGCCTTGTCCAAGGGCAAGCCATGGAAGGGGGAATTCACCAACCGCAAGAAGGATGGCACGGAATATACGGAGTTCGCCATCATCACCCCGCTGCGCCAGGCCGATGGAACGATCAGCCATTACGTTGCGGTAAAGGATGACATCACCGAGAAGAAACGCCTTGACGCCGAGCTTGACCAGTACCGCAACCACCTGCAGGAGCTCGTGGCGCAGCGCACGGCGGAACTCACCGCAGCGCGGCAACAGGCCGAGGCCGCCAATGTGGCCAAGAGCGCCTTCCTGGCCAACATGAGCCACGAGATCCGCACGCCGATGAATGCCATTATCGGCCTCACCCACCTGCTGCAGCGCGCCAACGCCACACCGGAGCAGGCAGACCGGCTGACCAAGATCGACACCGCCAGCCGCCATCTGCTGTCGATCATCAATGACATCCTGGATCTGTCCAAGCTTGATGCGAGCAAGCTGCGGCTGGAGGAATCCGATTTCAACCTCTCCGCCGTCCTGGACAATGTCGCCTCCCTCATCGGCCCCGCGGCGGAGGAAAAGGGCCTTGCGGTGGAGACCGATCGCGCGTCAGTCCCCGGCTGGCTGCGCGGCGATGCGTTGCGGTTGCGCCAAGCGCTGCTCAATTGCGCCAGCAATGCCGTCAAGTTCACCGAGTCAGGGCGGATCAGGCTCAGCGCCAACCTCTTGGCGGAGAATGACAGCGACCTGCTGGTGCGCTTTGCGGTGGAAGACACCGGGATTGGCATCCCATCGGAGGCGCAGCAGCGGCTGTTTCAGGCCTTTGAACAGGGCGATGCCACCACCACCCGCACCTACGGCGGCACCGGTCTGGGGCTCGCGATTGTCAAGCAACTGGCTCAGATTATGGGTGGAAGTGCCGGTTTTGAGAGCGCGCTGGGGGTGGGCAGCACCTTCTGGTTTACGGCGCGCCTGCGGCGGGGCCACGGCGTCATGCCCAGCGACCCGGTCAAAGCCGCGGTGGATGCCGAGACGCAGCTGCGGCGGATGCCCGGCAGGTGGTTATTGCTGGTCGAAGACAACCCGATCAACCGCGAAGTGGCCCTGGAGTTGCTGCACGGTGCGGGGCTGTCCGTCGATACAGCAGCGGACGGTCAGCAGGCGGTCTTCAAGGCCGGCGCCCGCGCGTACGACCTGATCCTGATGGACATGCAGATGCCCGTCATGGACGGCCGCACCGCCACCCGCGCCATCCGCAAGCTGCCCGGTTGGGCAACGCGGCCGATTCTGGCCATGACTGCCAATGCCTACGACGAGGATCGCCAGGCTTGCCGCGACGCGGGGATGGATGACTTTATTGCCAAGCCGGTAGAGCCGGAGACGCTGTATGCGACCTTGCTGAAATGGCTGCCGGCAAGGCAAGAGCCTGCCTGCGCCGAGGATCTGAGCGCCGCGCCGGCCACGCTACCCCAACACCTGGGCGGATTGCCGCGGACCTTGAGGGAATTTGCGGGTCTGGACACGGACCGCGGATTGCGTCTGATGGGCGGTAAGGCCGCTGCCTATGTGGTCTTGCTGCGGCTCTTTGTCGCCAGCCACGGCGACGACCCGCGATACCTGCAAGACGCGCTGGCTGCGGGGCAGGCGGAAGCTGCCAGGGCGCGGTTGCACGCGTTCAAGGGCGCCGCCGGATCGCTGGCCGCCACCGCCTTGCACGCCGCCGCAATCGCCCTGGAGCAAGCTTTGCGCGCCGACGAGACGGCGTCGATTCCCGGACTTCTGGCGACTTTACAGGTTGAAATGCAGGCCCTGCGGGCGGTAATTGGCCATTTGCCAGAAGCGCCGAGCGACAACGCCACGCCCGCCGACCCCGTTCGAGCGCGCGAGGTGCTGGGGCAACTGGTGTCGCTGCTGGTCGCCGACAATACCGCGGCGGCCGACCTATTTGAGAGCAGCCGGCCGCTCTTGCAGGCGACCCACGGCGCTTTGGTGCTGCAGTTAGGGCGGCAAATCGCGGCCTTTGACTATCCCAGTGCGCTCGCGACCGTGCGCGGGCTGCTGCGGCAAACGGCGGCCCCCCAGTAGAGTCGGGCGATCAGCGGAAATCGATTTCCGCCGATCGCTTTGCTTGCTGGGTGGGCTGCAAGTTCGCGGCCTTAGGGGCCGACTCACCGCAGCGGCGGAGGTGATTCAGCCATTTCCACGGATCGCCTCGGCCGGTGGCCAGACCAACGCGGCGATTCCGGGTGGAGCTGAGGTTTGCGTTGTCGCCTTCCTCGGGGTGTGGTTGGCGTGGTCGGAGGCGGGGGCTTGGAACCGCGCGTGCGAGGGGAGGGCAGGTCTGGGGTTGTCACTGGGGCGGTCGAGCGAATGGCTCGACTGAGAAACCTGCGGGGCGGGCGCCAGCAACCGTCCAGTGCCGCCTTCCACACCTCGGCCATCGCGGGCGCCGATTCGGCGAAGGGATCGTCCGATCGCCCCTGCCAGCCCTTGCCTTTCAGAACCTGGGACGCCCATGCGGGGACTGGGCCCGCCACACCTACAGCAACTCCGCCAAGCGCTTGGCAAACAAGTAGGCATCGCCCGGCCAGCGCGCAGAGAGGTAGGGGCCGTCCTGCACCACAAACGCCGCGCGGTCGTCGCCGTCGCTGCCGCGGCGGGTCAAGTTCCACGGTCCTCGCACAAACTCACCCGTTTCGCCAAGCGCCGCGCGAACTTCCGCCTCGACATACAAGGGATAGGTCCGGTAGTAGCGGCCCAGCTTCCAGGCCGTCAGCCAGTAGGCGCTGCGCTCCATGTAGGCGGGCAAGCAGGTGGTCTTGCGGCCTTGCAGAACCCCCGCCCGCGCCGCCACCAGCGGCCCATGGCAGATGGCACCCCATGGCCGGTCTAGCGCCACAAAATCCCTAACTTTCTGCTGCAACTCGGCACTACCCAGATACTGTCGCATCCCCGGCGCATGGCCTCCCGCAAGCACCAGCGCATCAAAGTCTGCGACATTCAAGCTGGACCACGACCGCGGCTGACGGAACTCAGCGGCCTGCTCCAGCTCGCGGTAAAAGGCCACCGCCTGCGCCTCCGCGCCCAGTTGGCCGAACAGCACGCCGGTCAGCAGCAGGGGGTCGGCGGCCGGCGGCCCGGCGCCGCGCTCAGTGGCAAAGACCACGCGGTGACCGGCGCGGGTAAGAATCTTCCACGGTACGGCCACTTCGGTGACGTCGAAGTCGCGGTCGGGCAAGGGCATCCAAATCGTGGCCATGGCAGTCCGCTGTGAAGTCCGCTGGCCAGGGTAGCGGCGACGACCATTGGGGTCAACGAATGGCGGGGAGCTTGGCGGGGGCTACTGCGACATGCTCCCAGACGGCAAGCGGCCTCGGACAGGACGGTCGGCAGTGTCCTATCCACATCCAGCGGATTTTCACAAGCTCTGAGCGGTATCGAACGCTGGTACTGAGGACGGCCCTCGTCGGTAGTAGCCAACCGGCAAGGCGGCAAGAAAGGGAATGAGTCCCACCGCGCGGCGCTCCGAACTGAAGCTTCCTGACTCCGGCAAAACGGCAGCCGTATTCTTGGCGAGCGGAGGAAAAGGCAAAGAATACCAGGTTGACGGCGCCGAGTGGCCAAGGCGACTGCAAGCTTTTTGAGTGTATAGACGTCTATACACTCAAAAAGCCTGCAGGGCGACCTCGATTCGCAACGCGCTCGTCCGAGCGGCGCAAGCGCACGCGTGCCGTCGCGACCATGCGACACCCCTGCCGCCTGTGCCGACCGGGGGGCGCCAATTCCCCAAAACCTTGGCCAAGCGCCCCTTGCCACGTATACTTGCCCATATACTTGCGAGGTTGCCCGATGGCCCAGTTGACCTTGTACATCGACGATGAAACGGCCGTCCGCATGCGGACTGCCGCCAATGCCGCTGGCGTCTCCATCAGCCGATGGGTGGCTGATTTGGTGCGTCAACGCACCCAAACCAATTGGCCCGCGGAGGTGGTGGCGCTTGCCGGCGCCTGGAGCGATGACGACGCCATTGCCGCGCCCCGCGATGGGCAACCCGCCGATGTGCCGCGCCAGGAACTGTGATGGCGATGCAACTGCTCATGCTCGACACCAACATTGTGATCCACTACTTCAAAGGCCATGCCGGCGGTGGCGACGCTCAGCCGCGCCGCCACCCCTTACGGGGCCAGGATCGCTGACGCGGCGAGTGGGGGCTGGTCTGAGTCTGGAGGGCCTGCCCTAGCGGTTGCTGACCAAGGCAAGGGTCAGCGGTGGCGGAAGTTGCAGTGCAGCCAAGCCGGCGCGGCGGTCGGGCGCGTGGCGGGTCAGCTGGCGGAGAAGGCTGCGGGGACGGGCGAAAAGCTTGCGGGCGGTGGCTTGTGGAGGTCCCGGTCCGCGTAGGGTCGGGTCCGGCCGAATGTCAGAACCGACCTTGCAGCAGGTTGAGCTGCCAGCCGGCTACCCGGCCAGCGCGGTCGAACGTCGGTGCCATGGTAGGCGGTGCCCACTGCAGGCTCCAGGCGTTTGTCGGCTGCGGTGTGGGCGGCGGCATTTCCGTTGCGGACGTGTGGTAGGCCAGGATGGGGCCGGTCATCATCGCGGCAAGGCCCCATGCTCCTACACTCTCGCCGCCGCCAAAGAATACCAGCATGGCTGCCGCTGCCCCGCCAGGCAGCGCCCCTGCGGCCCAGGTGGGCGCCCAGCGACCCGTTCCGCCATAGGCTGCGCCGGTCAGCCAAGTCGAAGCCGACACCCCGGTACCGAGACCCACCCCAAAGCCAATCACCAGCGCTGCATTTTCGTCAGGCAGTACGTACAAAAGCACAGATGCTGCAATCGCTCCGGCCAGTACCCCGCCCGCTAGGCCCACAGGGGCCATCAAGATCTGCGTAGACAAGGTGTTTGCCTGCCACGGCTGCCAACGCCTGGCCCGCGCTAGATCGGGCGCTTGCTGCGACCAGCCGCGCGGCACTCGTTTGGCCACAGGCGGCAGCACAGCGGATGCCACAGGCGGCCGGCTCGGTCCGCCAAGACGGGGATGAGGCGTCACCGAGGCAGAGCAGGCCGCGACAATGGTCACCAGTAGCCCGGCAGCTGCTGGACCTAAGGTCGAACGCGGCCCCAACCTTGCCTGGATCCACGCAAATCGCACGTCGAAGCTCCCCACCTTCGGCCTCTCGGTCGGCTCGTCGTTAGGCTACGGGCCTTTTCTACCCTGGTCAACCCATTATTCTCAGGCGTTTTTTGACGGGTGGATCAGTTTGACGG
>JBIKTV010000062.1:0-19010 GCA_044347905.1 Myxococcota bacterium | reverse complement strand
AGACCACGGCCATGCCGCCTTTGCCCAGACGCCCCGTGATCAAGTAGCGGTCGGCAAAGACCGTCCCAACCAGCGGATCGTGCTCATGCTGGTCTTCGCCGGCCATGGAGCGCCTCCTTGCGCAGGCGAGACTGTACAAAGATCGCCGTCGCGACGCAACCTCTGGGGTGATTCCCCGCATTTGCCGGAGTTTAAGGGGTCGGGCTCCGCGGCCAGGTGTTGGGCCGCGACGACGGTGATAGTTGACAGCGCCGGCGCAGTTTCCGACACTGTTGGGCTCGCTGCGCCCTCTGGCGTTGGCGAATCGCCTGGGCGCACCCTCCCCTGCCTGCCGCAGACCGAGACGTGCCGCCCGCCGCTGGAGAACCCATGGCCCGCATTACCATTGAAGACTGCCTGGATACCGTGCCCAACCGCTTTGCGCTGGTGATCATGGCGTCCAAGCGCGCACGTCAGCTGGTCGACGGCGCTGCCCCGACGATTGAGACCAAGAACAAGGAATGCGTGACCTCGCTCCGCGAAGCCGCTGATGGCCGCATCCGCTTCACCAAGGCCGTGATGCCGCTGATCGAGCGCCACTTGCGCGAGCAGTACTAGATTAAGTAGAAACTCGGAGCGCGCATTGGGCGTAGGGTCCAAGGTGCCGATCTGAGCAGAGCTCGATCAGCATCAAAGCGGAAGCGAACGGCTAGTCTGAGTTGCTGCGCATCGGCGCAACTCAAGGCGATGCAAGGCTTCGTTCCGCCGGGCTGCGAACGCCGCGCGTCTCACAGCCGTTTCGCTCCAGCCGACTCCGCGCCTCTAGCACCCTCGTGGCAAAGCCCAAGTTCGCCGGTAATTCTCCGCGCTTCCACGCTCGCGTCGGCCGCACATGCCCGGCGTTGTAGGCACACAGCGCGTATACCAGGTCGCCGTTGTAGCGGCGCAGCAACCGGCCCATATAGACTGCGGCAGCCTCTGCGGAACAGTTGACATCGCTCAGATCGCGGCAGCCCAGCGCAGCGCCGGTCGACGGAATCAGCTGCATCACGCCGCGGGCACCGGCACTCGATTCCAAGCCGGCATTGAAGCCAGACTCCACCCAGGCGATGGCCAACAGGAGCAGCGGGTCGACGCCATTGCGCACCCCGGCGCGCTCAATGTGCGGGCGAACCTGGCGACACCGCTGAACCATTTGTTGGTTGATCGTCATCAGATTGCTGCGACGATAGGTGGCCAAATCCTCGCCGTGGTCGGCGTCCAGAGCGGCGTCTTCGTCCACAGCGGCCAGCGCGGCGCGTTCGCCCACGGCCAGCGGCGATCGCCGCCATCCCTCCAGGTACGGCCCCATCGCGTCTTGCGGCGGCCCCTGGTCGTCCATAGCTGTGCTGGCGCCTGGCCCGCCCGGGCGAACCGCCGCCTGCGAGCTGCAAGCGCCGGAGAGGCCGACGACCAAGCAGACTAGGCCGCGCCACAGATAGCCCGCGGCCTCCCACGGGATGCGGGGCTGAGCGCTGGCGACCGCCCGCGTGGCAACAGCGCCAGCGGGCTCAAGTTGCGCCTTGGGTGGCGCCATGGGGACCTCATCTCACCCAGGAGCGGCGAGGGGCGACAGATCTGCCATATAGTTTCAAGCATGTCCATAGCTGCTCCACACTTTATCCACAAGCCGGACAGTTCCCCCCGATTTCCGCCGGCTTGGCGCTGCAGCTCCCGCGCAAAGGGACAGCCCCCAGACCTGCCCCTCGCCCTCGGGCCCAAGCCTCCATGGACCAAAGGCGGTGCGCGGACTACACTGTGATATCCGTCGCCCAAGACGGCCCCGCAAATCGACGGACGCAAGGTTCAACACATGGGATTGTTTGATTTTTTATCCGGCAGCAAAGACGATGGAAAGTCCATTGACAAGATCAAGCGCCGCCTGATGGACCAGTATCGCCAGACCCATGAGCGCTACGAAGCGATGGACGATCTGGCCAAGCTCAGCACCACGGCGGCTCTTGACGCCCTGCTGGAGCGTTTTCTCTTGCGCGTGAGCGGCCCGACGATCGACGAGCAAGAGAAGGAATACTGCTACAAGCTCATTGCCGGGTGGGGCGAAGGGGCGATCGAGCCACTCAAGCGCTTTATTGCGACCAAAGACGCGGTGTACTTTCCGCTCAAGGCCCTGCGCGACATCGCCGGCGACGAGGTGGCGGTAGAGACCCTGCTGCACGCGATCACCGACTGCGACCCGGGCTACCACGAGGGCTTGGACCGCTTGCGCGAAATCGTCAGCAACCTCCGCGATTTTCAGCATGAGCGGGTCCGCGACGCCCTGGTCGGCCTGTTGACCTCGCGGTCGAGCGAGATTCGTTTCTACGCACTGGACGGCCTCTCGTCTTATCCTTCCGAACAGGTCGCCGAGCACTTTGCCGCCCGCCTGGTCGATCCCGAGGAGTCGCAGCGGGTCAAAGCGCTGGCCTATGAGCTGGCGCTGGAACACGAGATTGACCTGGCGAGTTGGGCCGACCAGTTGGTCGATTCGATGCCTCCCAGCTATCGCTTTGACGGCGAAGGCAAACTGCAACGGGCGTAGGCGGGGAATAGCCCGACCGACCAGCGGGTTGGCGAGGGAGCGCGGCAGCCTAGCCGCATTCGCCTGGCGCGCGCTGATCGCTGCCGACCGCTTCCGGCACGCAAGACCGCACTTTTGTTTGGGCCAGGCGGTGTTCTTGCGCCCAACCGATCGCCCTCTCCTTGATGGTCGCCTTCTTTTCTGAGAGCGGCGCCCGTTGACCTGACCGATAGCCAGGAGATTCCCATGACGACCCGCACGCTGGTCACCCCGCGCGGCCTGAGCAAGTTACACGAACAGTTGCGCTACTATATCGAGATCGAGCGCCCCAAGAACGTCCGCGACATTGAGGAAGCTCGGGCCCACGGCGACCTGCGCGAGAACGCCGAGTACCACGCGGCCAAAGAGCGCCAGGGGATGATCCAGGCGAACATTCAGATGATCGAATCGCAGATCGCCACCGCAGAGATCATTGACCCAGCACAGCAAAGTGGCACGCGAGTGATCTTTGGCGCCACCGTGACGCTCACCGACGTGGAAAACGATCATGAGGTTCGCTACCAGATCGTCGGCGACGCCGAGGCGGATCTCGCCGCGGGGCTGATTTCGCTCAACGCGCCCATGGCCCGCGGGCTGATCGGCAAGGACACCGGCGATGAGGTGGCGGTCTATACGCCCAAGGGCAAGCGCAACTTTGTGATCGAACGGGTGGAATTCAAGTAGCGGCGCCGCCGCCGGAGGTAGCCCATGCGCGGTTTCCTGACTCTGCCCCGCGAGCCGATCTGCAGCGCTGAAGCCATGGAGGCGGTGGGCCGAAATCTGGCCCAGGTGCTGGGGGCGGGCGATGTGCTGGCGCTGATCGGGCCCCTAGGCGCCGGAAAGACCACGCTTGTACGCGGAATTGCTGCAGGTCTTGGCATTGACGGAGAGCGGGTCTCTAGCCCGACCTTCGCCCTGAGCCACAGCTACCGCGGCGGCGATTTGTCCTTGATTCACATGGATCTGTACCGCCTAGCCAACGCCGCCGAAGCCGTAGCCGCAGGGCTGGAAGAGCAGTTGCACGATCCCGAGGCGCTGGTGGTGGTCGAATGGCCGGAGCGCGCCGCGGAGCTGTTCCCGCCGCACACCTATTGGCTGCGCATCCAGCCGGAGGGCGAAAAGCGCTGGCTGGGAGAGGCCAAGCTCTAGCAGGGTCAACCGGACAATCCCTGAAAGCCAGGGCGCCCCGCTTGGTTGGGGCCGCTAGCGCTCCGACACCGCGGGATTTGATCCCTGCCCCAATAGACTCACTGGCGCGCCTGGGCAATCATGCGCCTTTAGGAGGCCCCCATGCAGCGAATTCGCAAAGCCGTCGTCCCCGCCGCGGGTCTTGGCACCCGTTTTCTGCCCGCGACCAAGTCCATCGCCAAAGAAATGCTGCCGATCGTCAACAAGCCGTCGATCCAGCTGATCATTGAAGAAGCGGCGGCCTCGGGGATCGAAGAGGTGATTATCGTCACCGGCCGCGGCAAGACCGAGATCGTCGACCACTTTGACGCCCATCCGCAGCTTGAGCAGGCCCTGGCGCGCGCCGGCAAAGAGGCGCTGCTGCGCGAGGTGCTTCGACCAACGCAACTGGTCAAGATTTCTACGGTTCGCCAACAGCGCCCCCTGGGGCTGGGCCACGCGATCGCTTGTGCGGCCCATCTGGTGGGCAATGAGCCGTTTGTGGTGTTTCTGCCGGACGATCTGGTCGATGCCCAGCGCCCCTGTGCCCGGCAGTTGATGGACGTATACGAGAAGACCGGGCGCAGTGTCGTGGCGCTGATGAACGTGCCGCGCAGCGAAACAAGCTCGTATGGCATCGCCGCGGGTGAATTCGACGCGCACGACCCCCGCCTGCTGCGCATTGGCCAGCTGGTGGAGAAGCCCCCGGCCGAAGAGGCTCCGTCCACGCTGGCGGTGGTTGGACGATATGTCCTTGATCCCCAAGTATTTGATCACCTGCGCCGCACAAATCCAGGCCGCGGGGACGAGATTCAGCTGACCGACGCGCTTGCCACCATGGCCGCCGAATCGGGCCTCTACGGCTATCTGTTTGAAGGCGATCGCTTTGATGCCGGTGATATGACGGGCTTTCTGCTCGCCAACCTCAACTGGGCGCGCAAATCGCCGCAAATGTGGCGGGCCGTCGAGCATTTTGTCGCCCTCCACCGCAGCGGCGAGAGTTGAGCTGGCTTGCTGCCGCGTTCATTCCGCCTGAGCCGGCCCAAGCACCACCGCAGGCTTGGGGGCAGACGGCCGGTTTCCGGGCCTTACCGGCTGGGCAGTGTTTGTGCTGCCGCGTCCGACAGCGCTGCGCCGATGGGTCGGACCTCCGCGTTGGATCCTCACCCGGGGCATCGCCCTGCCCTTGAGTTTACGGTCAACCTCCCTTAGCATCCGAACGCGGTCCTTTCCGCCCTTGAGGAGCAACTGCGCCGTGCGGCCAATTGCACAACATCCTGCTACGCCTGCGTTGTGCGCGACGCTACCGCTTGCTCTGCGCTCCGTGCGCGCGGCGGTGGCCGGACTAGCCGCGCTTTTGGCCTTGTCGACCGCCCCCATGGCCATTGCTGCGGAAGGCGATTCCCCGGGCGGTGACAGCCGGGCGAGCGCTGACGCGGACTCCAAGCCGGCCGCTGATGCCAAGACGGCTGGCGGATCCGCTGGTCAAGCCAAGGACGCCGCCGAACCCGCCCAGGACCCCGCCGGGGCCGATGGTCAGCGACGCTCCGCCCTCACCCGCGAGCTTGCCGAACAAGGCGAGGCGGAATTGTTCAAATCGGTGCGGGTTTTTCAGCAGCGCTACCTGGTCAAGACCAAGCGCGTTGAGCTGGCCATCGGCGGCGGCACCACCTTTGGCGACCCGTTTGCCCACCACTTTTCGGTCGATGCCGGCTTGCTGTTTCACCTGAGCGAGCAGTGGGCCTTTGGCGGTGGCGCCTCCAAGTGGTTTGGCAGCAAGACCGACGGCTTTCACCAAATTGAAAGCGATTACGGCCTCTTCCCGGAAGAATCCCAGCTGCAAGCCGGTGGTTGGGGCGAAGTGCAGTTCAGCCCAGTGGCCGGCAAATTCTCTGGCTTTGGCCTGGGGGTGTTGCAGGGCGACGCCTACCTGCTCGCCGGCGGCGGCGCGGCCCGCACAACCCGCGGTGAAGCGCTCAAGCCCTTTGGCCTGATCGGCACCGGTCTGCGCATGCACGTTGGGCGCTGGCTGAGCCTCTCCATGGAGTTGCGCGACCTGATCGTGCCGGAAGCGTTTCTCGACGGCGAGTCGCGGGTGCTTCAGCATTGGTTCGGCGGCATTAAGCTGGGCATTTGGCTGCCGCCTAATGTGCAGTACCAATACCCGCGGTGACGGCGGTCGTTCGGCCAAGGAGTTCGCGCGTGCAGCAACGGCAACCGACATGTGCAGCCACATTTGCACCGACATCTGCGGGAATGCATCCGTTCAGCCGGATCGCGGCATTTGCGAGCCGCCAGGCCTGGATGCGGGCGTTGCTGGCCCTGGTGCTGAGCGCCGCCGCAATGACTACGGCCACGCCCGCTCAGGCTGATGATGTGCTGGAAGGCACGCCTGTGGTGCGGCGCAACTTGCAGTACCGCGCGGGTCGCCAAGAGATCGGCGCGCTGTTTGGCAGTTCGCTGGGCGATTTGTACGTGCGCAACCTGCTTCCGGGCGTCCGCTACGACTTCCACATTGCCGATTGGATCGCCATTGGCGCCGACGTGCAGGTGGGCATCCCCATGGACACGGTTACGCGGGAGCAGGTTCAGAAGAAAGTCGCCAAGCTAAACGATACCTTTGAGATGGAAGCGTCGCGCATTGCGGTGCTGGCTGGCGGTCGGGTCAGTGTGGCCCCCGTCACCGGCAAGTACATGCTTTTGGGCTCTTTGCCGATGCACTACGACTTTCACGTCAACCTGTCGCTTGGCTTTGCCAGCACCCCGGGCATTGACACTTTGGGCGTTGGCGGCAAGAAAGCCCCGTCTTTCTCGCTGGCTCCCGGAATCGGCGCAGGTGTGCGAGTGTTCCTGAGCCGCGTGGTAGCAGTCACCGTCGACATGAACGACGTCTTCATCAACCGCGTGCTTGCAGTGAACCGCGACAGCCAGCCTTCCACAGAGGGCTACATGCAGCACTTGGTGTTGACGGCAGGCCTGAGCTTCTTTGTGCCGCCTGAGCTCAAGCGCGCTGACTGATGCGGCCCAGCCATTCCTTGTAGCCTCAGAACGCCACGCCCACCGTCAGCTGACCACCGCTCGACACGTCTTGCTTGACGGGATCGCGGTAAACGCCCACCTGCAGGCCGACATAGGGCAAGCCCAGCACCACCCGCGCAGCGACAAAACCGCCCAGGCGGCCGTCCAGCCCCGAGTCCGCGTAGCCCAACGACGCGCCGACCACCGCGCGAACCAGCGGCAGGCTCAAAGCGGTGTAGCGCAGCTCCGCTGACCAGCGCCCCGGACCGTCATTCCAATCGCCGCGCAGGCCAGCGCCCCACTGGGGCAGGAAGGCGATGTCGTCGATCCCCAGCTCCAGGGTTCCGCCGTAGTCGATGGCCTTGCCGCTCTCGCTCAGGCCCGGCGTACCGCCAAAAGATCGCAGGCCGCCGCCCACATAGAGCTCACCCAGCCCCGGCACAGCCTCTGCGGGCGCCGCGCCAAGACTCCACGCCGCCGCGGTTGCCGCCAGAATTGCCGCCCCTCTGCCGCCGATCGTCGCGCGCTTTTGCACCACTTCGCCTCCCGCACCCCGCCAAATGCGGATATGCTGTAGCAACGGGCATCGACGCCCGCGGATTCGAGGGCCCGTGCAGCGCTGGTTAATGAAGACTGAACCCGATGCGTTTAGCTGGCAAGATCTTGTCGATCGCAAGGTGGCGACCTGGGATGGCGTGCGCAACTACACGGCGCGCAACTCCATGCGGGCGATGCAGATCGGCGACCGCGTGCTGATTTACCACAGCAACATCGGCAAAGAAGCCGTGGGCATCGCCCAGGTGGTCCGGGAGCACTACGCCGATCCGACGACGGACGATCCGCGCTGGTCGGTCGTCGATATTGCCCCCGTGGAGGCGCTGCGGGTGCCCGTGACGCTGCAGCAAATCAAGGCCGAATACGGCGGGCCAGGGCCGCTGGGGTCGATCCGCATGATCCGCGAGAATCGCCTTTCTGTCGTGCCGTTGACGGAGGCCGAGTGGCAGCGGCTGCTGCAGTTGGCTCAGACCGATGAGCCCTAATCTCGCGCAGCGTCCAGGACATCCGCAGCCTGTGTTGCTGGTGGACCAGGCGGTGGTCGACGGGAGTGCCGGCGCCCTGCCCTTGAGTTGGCTCGACGGCTTTGAGCTGCGCACCTATCCCGCGCGGCGGTTGGCGGAGGCGCCTTTGGCCGACTTGGCCGCCGCCGATGCGCTGCTGGTCCGCTCCATGACCCGGGTGGGCGCCCAAGAGTTGCGCCTGCTGGGGCGGATGTCGGCGCTGGCGACCCTGTCGTCTGGGCTGGACCATCTGGATGTCGATCTACTGGCCCAGCAAGGCGTTAGCGTGTGCAGCGGCCATGGCGGCAATGCTCGGGCTGTCGCGGACTGGGTGGACTGGGCGGCCCAGCGGCTGTTGGGCGACCTGCACGGCCGTCAGGCGCTGGTGGTGGGTGTGGGCGCGGTCGGCACTGAGGTCGTTGCGCGGTTGCAGCAGCGCGGGGCCCGCGTTTGGTGTTGCGATCCGCCGCGGGCCCGCCGCGAACCGGGCTTTGCGTCTTGCGATTTGGCGCTTGTGCCTCCGTGCGAGCTGGTCACCTTGCATGTGCCTCTGTCCGACGGCGCCGATCCCACGCGGAACCTTTGGAATCTCCAGCAGATGACCCGCCACCCGGGCGCGGTGCTGCTGCAGGCCAGCCGGGGCGGAGTGTTGGATGAAGCGGCGGCCCGGCAAGCGCGGGAGCAAGGGCTGCTGGCGGGACTCGCCGTGGACACTTGGGTGGGGGAGCCGGCGATCTCCCAGATTTTTCTTGAGCAAACGGAATTGGCGACGCCGCACATCGCCGGGCACAGCATCGCAGGCAAGCTGGACGTGGCCCGGCGCGCGATGCAGCAGCTGCGTTCGCGGTTTGGCCTCAACGGCGACCTCAATCTCAAGGATGCGGTCGCGGAAGAGGAAGCTCGCCACGGCGGGGATCCGTTTCTCGCCATCCCCGCCCAGTTGGACAGCGTCGCCCCGGCGCTTCGCCGATCCCCTGAAGCGTTTGAGCAGCTGCGCCACCGGCATAAGCGAACACAATCATAGCATTGCACAGGATTTTCGCAGCACCTCCCTAACCTACTGCGGAGTTGTGCCGGGGGCAAAGGGTCGCTATGCTTGAGGGTTGAGAATGCGGCCAGCGGCCGTCGAGGTACCGATGAGTTTCCGACTCGATCCCACGACAGCGGCGGCCAAGCAGGCGACCGACAAATCCTTCGCCTGGTTGGCCGCGGCGCTGTTGGCCAGCGCTGTTGCATTGGCTGGTTGCTCGAACACGCCTGCCGCAGGCCAAAGCTCCACCACGGGTTTTGCCTTGGACGCCAGTGGCCCAGGCACCATCGGCAAGAAAGACACGACCACGGGCGGCGCCGACACCGGCGAGGAAATCGCCCAAGAGGACAGCGCCGATCCGTGTGGAGAGCCCAACAGCTGCGAGGACGTCGAACCCGACGCGGCGCAAGAAGACACCGAGCCGTTTGACTCCTACACCGGCCCGACCTGCACCGGTTCTGGCGCGTGCAAGAATCTGCCGGACACGCCGTTCTGCGCCATTGGCATCCAGCAATGCGTCGAGTGCCTGACGGACTATAACTGCGCGGACGGCAAGGAGTGTATCGACCACAAGTGCCAAGGCGTCAGCTGCCAGCCGGGGAGCACTTACTGCGACGGCAAGTTCCTGGCTACCTGCAATGAGACGGGCGACGGCGTCGAACTGCAGTCGTGCCCGAGCGAAGCGCCCTTCTGCAACAACGGTGCGTGCGTTCCCTGCGAGGCGAACAAGGCCTTCTGCGCGCCCGTAGAGCCCGGACAGTTGGTGAGCAGCGCGGTGCTCCAGTGCAACGGGGACGGCACCGCGTATGACGTGCTCAAGTCCTGCGCCGACGGCGAGTCCTGCAGCTTGGGCAAGGATTTCAAGCCTTACTGCCAGTCCTGCGTGCCCGGAAATCGGGTGTGCGCGGGGGACAAGGCGATGGTCTGCGCCGACGACGGCTCGGGCTACGACGTCTCGCAGGACTGCAGCACCAAGGGCCTGACTTGCCAGGGCGGCATCTGCGTCAATCCGTGCGACAAGGACATCAAGTCCAACACCAACGTGGGCTGTGACTATTGGGCCGTCGACTTGGACAACGCCAAAGTGCCCAACGGCTCGGGTGGCTACTACGACGCGCAAAACTCGCAGTTCTCTGTAATTATCTCCAATACCAAGAGCAAGCCGACCATGGTCACGGTGGAAGCGGGCACCGGCCAGAAGATGACCAAGACGGTCCAGGGCAATAGCCTGCAGATCCTCAATCTGCCCGACCCGTCGTGGAAGGTGCCGGCGCTCAATCAGGACAACACCAACATCAACAAGAACGTGTACCGGATCAAGTCGGACCAGCCGATCGTGGCCTACCAGTTCAATCCGCTGCAGAATTACGACGTGTTTAGCAACGACGCCTCGCTGTTGCTGCCGTCCAACTCGATTGGCAGCGAGTACTGGGTGATGTCGCGCGAGCAGTCCCATGACCTGTTGAAGTCGTACTTTACCGTGGTGGCGACACAGCCTGGGGCGACCAAGGTCACGGTGGTCTCCAGCGCTAAGACCCTGCCCGGCCCTTCGATTCCGGAGATGAAGGTCGGCGAGAAGCAGGAATTCGTGTTGTCTCAAGGGCAAGTGCTCAATGTCGAGACCAACGCCATCGGCGCGGATCCCACGGGCACCTGGATCAAGGCGGACCGGCCGATCGCGGTGTTTGGCGGATCAGAGGCGTCGAATTCGCCCAATACGGACAAGTGCGTCGCCGGCAAGTGCCAGAGCCAGGGCTGGGCATGCACGACCGCGGCCGATTGCCCCAAGACCTGCTGCGCCGACCACTTGGAAGAGCAGCTGTTTCCCGTGTCGAGCTGGGGCAAGGTCTACCACGCCACCAAGCTCAAAAAGCGCGGCAAAGAGTTGGATGCATGGCGCATTTTGGCAGCGGAGAATGACACGGTGGTCACGACCTCGCCGCCTCAGGCCGCCATCCCCAAGCTGAATCAGGGCCAGTGGTTTGAGCTGGAGTCGGACCAGGACTTTGTAATCAACTCCAACAAGCCGATTCAGATCGCCCAGTACATGGCCTCTGCCAACGCCCCGGGGCCCAATAACGACGTCTGCACAGGCTCTTACCTGGGTCAGAAGGTCTGCGCGAGCTTCTGGAACAACCAGCAGACGCCGATTTCCTGCGCCAAGAACGCCGATTGCCCCAATATCCCAGAGGCCGGCGACGCTAAGATCGGCGACCCGGCGATGATTGCCGGCGTGGCTGTGGACCAATACCTGAATAACTACGTGTTCTTGGTGCCGGACAAGTACACGGAGAACTACGCCAACATCATCGCCCCGGCCGCGGCCAAGGTAACGGTAGACCAAAAACTCGTGGCGGAGAGCCAGTTTGTCGCCTTTGCGCCGGGCTGGAAGGTGTCTAGGCTCCCCATCGCCCCGGGCGCCCACACGCTGACGGCGGACCAGAAAGTCGGCGTGGTGGTGTACGGATGGGCGGATTACGTTTCGTACGGCTATCCGGGCGGTGCGGCGCTGAAGTAGGCGAACGCTATGGACGTTTTCAATAGACACCCTGACGATCACAGCCAGGTAAACCGGCAGATTCACTTTGGCCTGGGCCATCGACTCAGGGCGAGTGGGTTTGCGACCGCGCTGCTGTGGCTGGCGGGCTGCGACAGCTACGACGCTCGCTCTACACTGCAGGTGCATTTGACCGCGACGCCGGCGAAAGGCATTGACAGCGTTCAGTTGCGCGTTTCTCAGGTGCAGGTTCACGTGGTGGCCGAGGAACAGAAAAGTGCGGCGGTGGGCGACAAAACCATTGACGATGATGGTGCTTGGCAGACCCTTGAAGTGAATCGCACCTTGGGATTGGGCAGTGCCACCGCGGCGATCCAGGACCTGGGAATGCTGCGCTTGACCGAGGGTTGGATCGACCAGCTGCGCATCGGCGTCGCGAGCCCGACCACCGCCCTTGCGGCCGGCAAGTCCTGTGCGCTGGTGGTTGCACTATTGCCCAAGGACGGCGTGAAGATTAGCAGTGCTTTTAGGCCCTTTCCTGTGCGCCACGCCCTGGATCACGCGATTTGGCTGGACCTGCGGCTGGACCAAGCGCTGACCAAGAGCGGCGATTGTTGGTCGCTGGGGCCCGTGCTTGAAGTGGAGCGCTTTACGACCGGTGGCAAGGACGTGTCGGTCCAATAGCCCGTCGGTATCCCCCTACAGTGTTCACCAGGTGATCCATGGCCGTCCGACCTCGCTCCCCTGGCGCCCAGAAGGTGCGCCGCCGCAGCGAAGCCACGCCCCCTGAACCTGTGCTGCCGCTGCGGCAAGGACCGCCCTGGTGGCCGCGCAGCGCCTGGGACGCCTTAGCGGCCATGGAGATCGCCCGCACCGAGCGCCACCGCCACCGCCTGTGCTGCGTGCTGGTGCAAATCGATCCGCCATCGCCGGCCGGCTCGCCTCAGGATGCAGAGGTGGTGCAAAAGGCGGCCGAGTTGGTGCGCGCTCGCTGTCGCGCGGGCGATTTGCTGCTCGCCGGCGACGCGGGACAGATCGGTATTATCGCACCGTTCTGCGGCTGGCGCGGCGGCGCGTCCATGGCCGAGGACTTGCGCTGGGCGGTGTCTTCGGCGCGGCTGCATCCAGGAAAGCCCGCGACCATCAGCGCCGGCGTGGCGGAGCACCTCGCCGGAGAGGACCTCGCCGCGTGGCTAGGGCGCGCCCAGGTGCAGTTGGACAACGCTATGGCTGCGGGGCGCAACCGGGTGTTGGCCGAGCCCAAGGGCCAGCCGGAGCCGGACAGCGGCGTCGTGCAATTGGTGTGGCGCGACGCGTACCTGAGCGGCCATGCGGGAATCGACGATCAACACGCCAAGATGTTCCGCTTAGCCAATCGCGTGCTTGAAGCTGGCATGGGTGAATTGGAGTCTGCCCATGCCCAAGAATCGCTGCTGTGCGAGCTGGACTTGCTGCTCCACCACGTGGCTGAGCATTTTCGCGATGAGGAAGAGGTACTTGCAGAGCGCCGCTACGCCAAACTCAAGCAGCACCGCATGGCCCACAAAAGGCTGCTGGACCGCGCGTCTTTGCTGCGCGATCGCGTGAGGGCTGGCCACGCGGATTTGGGCTTGCTGACGGACTTCTTGGCCCGCGAAGTGGTGGTGCGCCACATGCTGACGGCGGACCGCGAGTATTTTGCCAGCTTGCACAAGGGCAAGTAAGCAGCGGTGGACGGGCTCAGCTGGCCTCTCGCGCCGATCTCAAGCCTGGCCAGCCGCCACCAGGATCCACCGCAGGGCGAGGCCGCCCAGCAGCACCAGAGCCGGCGCGGCCAAGGTGGGGCGGATGTGCTTGCGCGCTTCAAAGAACTCGAGGAACCACGGCACGGCCAGACCGGCCACCACCACGAGCGACCAGAACTGCGCGGTGTAGCGCCCGCCGAGCAGCAACTGCGCCCCCGCCTGAGCCTGGGCCGAACCGTTGAGCAGGCCCACAAGATAGAGAGCGATCAGCGCGACTTCGACCATGATCGCCAGGCGGTCCCACTTGGAGAGCTCGTGGCGCTCGCTTTCGCCCAGGGGGAAGAGGAGCAGAAACGCCGCGCCGGCAGAGGCGCCCGACGTGAGGAAAAGCGGCCCCAGCAAAGCGGAATTCCAGGGGGCCCGCGCACCCATCGCCCCAAGGAGCACGCCAGTGTAGACGCCAAGACCGATGCCCAGGCCGACGTTGAGGTGGCGAATGGTCCGCTCTCGCGCCACGGCCCAGGTTCGCAGGCTGCGGGCCCAGCCGTTGAGCGGTCCGGGCAGCCAGCGCCGCACTCGCTCCAAGTCCTGATCCTGCAGGCTCAAAAGGCCTAGCAGCAAGGTCGCGGGGTAGATCGCCAGCAAAATCCACGCCCCCCAGGACATGGGCGACGACAGCTTGAGGGCCAAGTAGAAGCGCCACACGTACGCCTTGTGCTCCAAGTCGAGGAACAGCGCGCCCATGCCGAGGGACAGGGCCACCGGAGCGGCGAAGGGCAGCCAGCGCAAGGCGGTAGAGCGCTCGCTGGCTGGGCGCGACAGGTTGAGCAGGGCCGTGGCGATCATCACGCCTGCGGCGAGGCCGCCCAAGAACAGGTAGACCGGGACCTCCCAGCCCCAGATGTGCATGTGGGGGTCGACCAAGTGGTTGGTGCGGATGACATCGATCTCGTTCACAGCGTCCTCCAAAGGATGATGGTTGCGGGGTGTCGGCGTTCAAGTCGCCCGATCAACCGCTGCAGCCACCGCCTTTCTTTTTCTTCTTGCCGCCTGCCGGACCACCGCTCGACGGCGGAGGTGGCGCGGCTTGGGCTGTGCCCGTCAGCGCCGAGTATAACCCCGCCCGGCGACTGTAGTCTTGGCGCTGTTGCTCGGTGGCTTTGGCTCCCGGCAAGGCCGGCGCGGTGAGCGCATAGCCCTTCCATGCGGCATAACCACCTGCAATTACTGCGACAGGTCCGGGATACGCCAGGGCTTCGGCGGGTACCGCTGCCGTGGCGTCTTGAGCCAACAGAACCAGGCGATCACTTGTGTCGTCCGCCAGGGCCAGCTTGGCGAGCCCCTTGGGGCCCACGCATTCCGCGCCAGGCACGCGCTCTTTGGCACAGTCGGCCGCCGCACGCAGGTCTAGCACGCGCACCTTCCAGGGCTCTTGCAGCACTCTGTCGGCCACCTGAGCTGGGGTCAGCGCTTCGGCCTGGCGCTTGGCCGCGGCGGGAGCGGCGACGGGCATCGCTAGGCCCACCAGCGAGGCGACCGCTACACCGGCCATGGTGGCAAAGGCCACGCGACGCGGCTGCACCGGCCAGCGCTCGGCCACCGGCTCAACGCTGATCTTCTGCTTGGCGCTGAAGATTTTCTCTAGCTTCTCCGCGCCAACGAAGCAGCCAATCGCCATCAGCACTACCAGAAGGGCAAGGACGGGGATCGGCAGGCCGGTCAGCTGCCAAAGGTACATTTGGCCCTGGTCGGTCATGTCGGGGAAGCTTCCCATCGCCGGCTGCAGTTCGGAGTAGATGAGCGTGCCGCCGATGACTCCCAGAAAAGTCACGACGCCGTCCAAATTGCCTGAAGCGGCGGCGACCAGAGAAGTGCCCGGGCAGTACCCTGCGGTGATAAAGCCCACACCCAGCAGAAAGCCGGCTACTGCCAAGGGAATCAGCCAAGTCGAGCTGGTGGCAGAGGCGGCGATCGCTGCGAAATCGACGACGCCAAACGCGGCCAGCAGGGCCATTCCCGCCGTGGTCGTGGCGATGGCGCCAAACATCACCTTGAACACGGTCATGTCGTCGCCGTAGAACTGCGAGACCAGCTTGGAAGCCTGGCCAAACCCGGCGCGCTCCAGCACAAAGCCAAAGCCAAACCCGCAGGCGACGGCGACCACAAGGCCGAGCTCGCGCTGCTCCAGGAGCAAAGTGTCGAGGGGGAACATCATCGCCATTGCCTCCTGACAAGAGCCGCCGCGGAGTAGCCACCGGCGAACACCATCAACATAAAGATCCAGCTGCCGACGGACATCATCGCGCCGCCGCTGAGCGCTTGGCCGGAAGTGCATCCGCGACCGAGGCGCGCGGCGTAGCCCATCAGCAAGCCGCCGACAACTGCCATGGCCAAGCGACCGGCGCGGCTAATGCGCGGGCCCTTGACCACGCCGATCTTGAGGCGGTTGGCCGTGTAGGCTGCGACCAGGCCGCCGAGCAGCGCGCCAAAAACCTCAAAGACGAGCCAGTCATCCAGCGGGTGTCCGCTGAGGGTAAAGCTAGAGAGCGCGGGGGTTTTGGCCACATGCTCCGGCGCCACGACGTTGGTCGCCGCCACCGCGAGACGGGTCGCCGCGCCCGATGCGCCAAGACCGCGGCCCATCACCACCAAGGTGGTCAGCAGCACCAGACCCAAGGCGAGTCCGGCCAAGTAGGGATTCCAGAACTTTGCGGGTTGCTGGATCGGTTGAGGGAGCTGGGTATCCACGGCGCCTCCTTAGGCTAAGTGAGGAATACAACATTGGGATCGGCGCCCGTCTCAGGCTTGTTGACCTTGGACTTGCGGCTGATCGTGAGCTTGGAGACTTCGCTGCGGGGATCGTCGAGATCGCCAAAGATCAGCGCCTTGGTCGGGCAGTTGCTGACGCACGCGGGGTCAAGGCCGCGCTCCACCCGGTGGACACAGAAGGTGCACTTATCCACATAGCCATCGGGGTGGACGTAGCGCGAGTCGTACGGGCACGCGCCCATGCAGGCCTTGCAGCCCGTGCACATCTCGTGATCGACGACCACGATGCCGCCGATCGTGACCTGCGAGGCGCCGGTGGGGCACGCGGTGACACAGGGGGCGTCCGTGCAGTGGTTGCAGCGCTCCGAGCGGATCTCCTGGGTCAGCGCCGGGAATTTGCCCTTGGTCTCTGTGGTGATCCAGCAGCGGTACGCGTCGGGCGGCAGGTTGTTCTCTTCGGCACAGGCGAGCACACAGGCGCTGCAGCCCACGCAGCGGACGGTGTCGACGGCCATGGCATAGCGGGTCATACGGCCTCCGGACGCTCAAAGCGCACGAAGTTGAGGTTGGTGCCGGTCCCGCCCATGACGGGGTCGACCTTGTATTGGCTGACGAGGTCCGAATCCGAGGCGCCGCGGCCTCTGGCGTAGGTCAGGCCCTTGGCGGTGTGGCCCCAGCCGTGGACCATGTAGACGCAGTCGCCGCGGATGCGCTCCGTGACTTTGGCCTTGACGGGCAATGACTTGACGCCGTCCTGGTTGATGAGCACCACCTTCTCTCCGCTCTTGAGCGGCGTGCTAAAGCCCGGCAGCGCTTTGGCGGCGTCGGCGTTGATCCACACCTCGTTCTCTGGATATGCCCTTGCCAATACTCGGTTATTGGTGGTCCGGCCAAAGGTGTGCGGCGCCGCGCGGCCGGTCAGCAAGCGGAACGACCCCGCCGGCCCCACGTTTTGCGGGAAGTAGTTGGGCAGCGGATCCAGCCCGGCGGCCTGCAAGGCCTTGCTGTACAGCTCGATCTTGCCGGATTCCGTAGAGAAGCTCGGCATCAGCCCCTCTTCCTGGCAGGTAGCGGGCCGTCCACCCAGGACCACGCCCGTCTTGGTGAAACGGTCCCAGTCGTATCCCGAAAGTTCAGCGCGCTTCTTGACGAAGGACCGGCCGTCTTCAAACGGAAAGTACGCCTCCAGGCCCAAGCGCTTGGCGAGCTCCTTGGCGATCCACCAGCCGGGCTTGCTCTCAAACAAGGGCTCGACCACTTTTTGCCGCAGGGCCACAAACGGCTTGGCGTACGTGGCGACGTACAGGTCGTCTTCGCGCTCCAGGTAGGTGCACTCCGGCAGCACCACGTCCGCCCAACCGCAGATCTCGGCCGGCAACACGTCAATCGCCACAATGAAGTCGAGCTTCTGCATCGCTTCAATGGTCTCTTTGGGGTTGGGCAGGGCCTGAATCAAGTTGGTGCCGTAGATCATCCAGCCCTTGATGTCGTAGTCGGCTTTGCCCGGAAAACTCGCGGCGCGCAGCCCTGAGGCGACCACTTCATCGGAAAAGACGTAGCGCTGGCCCTTGGGGCGATCCGGCGGCTCCTTGAGTTCGCCAAACTTGGGCACCCCTGGGTAGGCCTTGACCGGCATCTTGTGCGGCGTGACATAGCCGCCCTTGCGGCCCCAAGCGCCCAGAAGCGCCGTCAGGATGGCCATGGCCCGCGCTCGCTGGCTGTCGTCGCCGTACCAGGTGACATGGCGGCCCGGATGAATCAGCGACGCCGGCCGCGCCGAGGCGATCAAGCGGGCGCTGTCGCGGATCAGCTGCGGCTCAATGCCGGTGATGGGCCAAGCCCACTCCGGAGTCTTGTCCGCCACATGGGCCTTGAGCTCGTCAAAACCACTGGCGTAAGCGGCGATGTACTCGGCATCGTAGCGCTTCTCTTCGATGATCACGTTCATCCACGCCAGCATGAGCGCGATGTCTGTGCCCGGCTTGATCGGCAGCCAGTAGCGCGCCTTGCCCGCGGCGACGCTGAAGCGCGGGTCCACGACCACCAGCTGAGCGCCGCGATCCACTGCGTCGGCAAACTCCTGCACTTGGGTATTGTGCATATTTTCGCCAAGATGCGCGCCAATGAGCGTGATGACTTGGGCATTGGCGATGTCGATCGGCTCTGGGGATCCAAGCCCGCTGCCAAATGTCAGGGCAAAGCCCGCCTCGCGCGGACCGCGGCACTGGGCAAAGGACGGCTGGCCGATCGATTGGGTGCCGTACGCCTTGACCAGGGTAGAGAACCAGCTGCCGCCAAAGCCGTGGGAGAAAAGCGCCAGCGACTCGGGGCCGTACTTCTTGCGCAATTTGTCCATGCCGTCGGCGACTTTGTCGAGGGCGACCTCCCAGCTGACCTCTTCAAACCGCTCTTCGCCGCGCTTGCCGACGCGGATGAGCGGCTTCTTGAGGCGGTCGGGGTCATACAGGAGACCGGTTCCGCCGATGCCGCGCGGGCAAAGCATGCCGCCGGACAGGGGGTGCTGAGGATTGCCCACCAGCTTGGTGACCCGGCCGTCTTTGACATGGGCGAGCACGCCGCACTTCCAGAAGCACAGCTCGCAGAAGGTCGGGATGACCTTGTCGCCGTCGGTGTCGGGATCGCTGTTGGGGCGCTGATCGAGGCCCCACCACGAGCTGGTCGCGCCGGAAAGGCCGGTTGCGCCGACGCCCAGGGCGCCGATCTTGAGAAAGGTTCTGCGATTGGCTGGCATGACGGGAGGCTCCGCGACAGGCCGACAGTGCGTCGGCTTGCCCGGTCAGAGCCGGGGTTCGCGCCAGGGGTTCTGGGCCTCGATTCTACAACTTTGCGTTTTTATACATTTCTGCGATTGATCGGCTCGGAGCACTGTCACGGCAATGTCTCCATGCGCCGATCAGCGAAAATCGCCGATGAGCTGAAAGGCCGCCCAATACGCCGGCTCAGCCCAGGGGGTCTTGCCGTCCTTCTGGGTGCGCAGCACGTGCAACTGTGCCCGCCGCAAAGCTTCTAGCGTGTCGATCGGCCCTTCCGCGTCCTTGCTGTCGCGCAGCAGCGAGTAGAAGACGGTCATCAGTTCGCTGGTCGCGTCGTCGTCGACTTCCCATAGCGACGCCACCAGCGCCGGCGCCCCGGCTGTAGCAAAGGCCGAGGC
>JBIKTV010000308.1:0-7151 GCA_044347905.1 Myxococcota bacterium | reverse complement strand
TGCCAGGGTTCCTGCGGCGACGCCCTTGGCCGCGGCCAGCACCTGGCGGGCGTGGCTGTCGCGCTCTGCCGGCGGATCGAGCTCGCGCTGCGACATCGCCTCGATCGACTGGAGGATGGGCGACAGGGCATCGCGGCTGGCGGCGGCGGCGGTGTGGGTCGGGCGGGCCGGCGCGACGTGGGGACCGTTGGCCACCAGGAACACCACGGTCGCCAGGGCGGTCAGGGCCAGGCCCCAGAGCAGGCCGCCGACCCCGTCTCCGCGATCGCTGCCGGGATTCACCGGTTCGGCAAGCCGGATAGGTTTAACGGATTCAATGTGTTGTGTAGGGTCGTCCTGCTCGTGCGCCGCATGCAGCCCGGCCATCGGCGCTTGGGCCGGCGGCGTTTGGGCAGAGCTGTCTTGCGGCGGCGGAACCGCCAAGGGCGAGTGCATCGTCCCAGTGTAGGGGGGCACCGGGCCCTGGGTCAATCGCAAAGCTGGGGATAGCTGTGGCCAACCGCGCGCGCTGCATAAAGATTTACCGATAATCGCTGGCCGGCCGGCGCGGGCTCAATGCGGCTGAGACTTGGGCTTGCGCTTGATGCGCACGGCTTTGCGAGGCGGCGTCGCGGGCGTCTCTGGGGGCGCGGCCTCTTTGGGCGGTTGATCGCCCGCAGCGCCCGGCGCGGCCTCACTGGACGAGTTCTGCGGATCTGCAGCCGATTGCTCGGCCATCAGCCCGGCCAACACGCTCTCTAGCTGCTGCCACAGCTCGGGGATGTCGCTGGGATGCACGCCGCGCACCAGGGTCACCGCGGCAAAACCCACGTCTTCGATCTCGCGCAACAGCGCGGCCAGCAGCGGCGTGAACAGCGCGTCATCCACCAACTTCCACGGCACGCTGATGTAGTAGCTCAATTCCGGAGGCGGCCCCGGGTAAAACAGGATCTGCCCCATGCGCAGGTCGCGGTTGGCCCGGTCGATCGCCGCCACTGCCAGGCCCTCGCGCTCCATGCCGCGGCAAAGCACTGCCGTCAGCGCCAAATGCAGCCCGGACGGCCGCTGCACCGCGCCGATGCCCAGCTGAGTGTTGCGCAGCCGCAGCGTGTAGCCGACCAGGCCCAGCTCATCGTGCAAATTGGGGTCAAAATCGAGGCCCAGGCGCTCTAGGCGGGCGCGCAGCACCTTCCAGTGCGGCCCCGGGGCTGGGGTCGGCACTTCGCGGGCTTGGCCGTCGTCTGGCCATGGGCCGCCCCACGGCGGACCTAGCAGCAATTCACCAGCGATCACATAGCCTCCAGGGAGGGTAGCAAAATGCCAAGCCGTCGTCTGCGGCTAGATTGTCTGCGCGGGCCGCGGCCGGCGCTTCTTGCCGCGGGTCTTGGCCGGCGGACGCACCCCTTTGGCCGCCAGCGCGTCGATCCAGCGCTCAGCGCGGGTGCGCAGGGTCAGTTCGATGCCGTGCTGCACCACTTCGCGGCGAAAACGCAGCCACACCGAGGCGAATTCCTCAGCGTCCAGCAGGTGGGCCGGCACTTCATACGAGCAAGCCAGCCGCGTGGGCTTGAGCATGCGGTACCAGCGCCCCGCCTCCATCTGCAGGTTGGCGTGGGCCACCAGGGGCTGCACCGCCACCCCGCGCTGCGGCCGCACGCAGAAGGTCGACTGCATCACCAGCCAGATAAGCCCATGCATGGGGCGGAGTTCTAGGGTCTGCAGGTGCGTCGGGTACCACACGCCCAGGCCCGTGGGGTGGTTCGCCGGGCCCAGCCACTGCAGCGCCGGCGCGTCCAGGGCCTGCAGCCACTCGTGGAGGCATTGCAGATCGGGGGATGCGGGCAAAATCCCTGGATGTACGAACAGTTGCTCCATTATCTGACCGGCCTGTGTCCTCTCAGGCTGCCGCAACATAGCACAGCGTCCGGCCAAGGGAAGGCTCGCGAGCGTCCCCTGCGCTTGGGGTATACTCGCCTGCGGCCGTGGGGCACAATCCGCGGCCGGAGGACCGCCATGCGCGTCAAATTCTGGAAAATGCACGGGTTAGGCAATGATTTTGCGCTGATCGACGCCCGGCAATTGCCGCTTCAGCCGCTGATGGACGCCGCGGTGCGCTTGTGCGATCGCCACTTTGGCATCGGCGGCGACGGCCTGTTGCTGTGGACGGGCAGCGCCGAACAGCCGCGCATGACCGTGGTCAACGCCGACGGCAGCGTGCCCGAGATGTGCGGCAACGGCCTGCGCTGCTTTGTGAAATGGCTGGGCGACCACCAGCTGCCTGGGGCCCAGAGCGTGACGGTGCAGACCGGCGCCGGGGCCCTGGAGTGCGCGGTCGAGCGCGGCGCCCCCGGCAGTGCGGTCCAGGGGAGGGTGACCCTAGTGCAAGTGGCGATGGGCATTGCCCAATGGTCGCCCGACCTGGTGCCGGTGATCAGCGACGGGCCGCTGCTGGCGGGGCTCCTGGCCGACCTGCCCCAGCCTCCGCAAGCGCCGCCGCTGCGGTGGACGGCGCTGTCGACCGGCAACCCGCACCTGGTGACTTTTGACCCGGTGGATCCGCAAGACCGCCTGGCCCTGGGGCCGCAGTTGAGCAGTCACGCGCGCTTTCCTCGGCAGATCAACGTCGAATTCGCCAGGGTTCATAAGGGTTTGCGGGGCCCTGAGATCCACGTAGACGTTTTTGAGCGCGGCTGTGGCTGGACGCTGGCCTGCGGCACGGGGGCGACGGCGACGGTCCACGCGGCGCTGCGTCTGGGCCTTGTGGCGGTGGGGCAGGCGGTGCCCGTGCGGCTCCCCGGCGGCTGGCTGACCATTGAGATTCGCGCCGACGGCAGTGCGATCATGCGCGGACCAGCAGAAGAAGTGTTTGAAGGGACAGTGGAAATTGATGTCGATCCCCTGACAACGGAGCTCTCCTGATGATCGGTTTTGCCCCGCTGTTGGCGAGTCACCCCGCGGATCCCGTGGCCCCGGTGGTGCTGTACCTTGCGCTGCTCCTGACCGGCGCCATGCTGGCAGGCTATCTGGCCACCCGGCTCAAACAGCCCGCCGTGCTTGGGGAATTGCTCTTTTGCATCCTGCTCGTCAACCTGGGTGTGCCGGGGGCAGAGGGGCTGCGCGACTCCAAGGAGATCGACCTGCTGGGGCGCATCGGCGTGCTGCTGTTGCTGTTTGAGGTCGGCCTGGAGTCGACGGTTAAGCAGATGCTGCAAGTCGGCCTCTCCGCGCTGCTGGTGGCGGTAATTGGCGTGGTGACGCCGTTTGCCATGGGCTGGGGGGTGGCGGCGTGGCTGCTGCCCAGCGATCCCGGCGGGTTTACCGCGCTGTTCTTGGGCGCGACCCTCACGGCGACGTCTGTGGGCATCACCGCGCGGGTGCTCCAGGAGATCGGCGTGCTGCACCGCGCAGAATCGCGAGTGATTTTGGGCGCCGCGGTGATCGACGACGTGCTGGGCCTGGTGATCCTCGCCGTGGTCTCTGCGCTGATTGGCGCCGCGGGGGCGGGTCAGGCGATGGCCGCGGGGCCGGTGGTGGTGATTATCGCCAAGGCCATGGGCTTTCTTGTGGGCGCGCTGGTGCTGGGGGTGTGGGTCACGCCGCAGCTGTTCAAGTGGGCCTCCTACCTGCGCCACCCGTCGACCCTGCTGACCATGGGGCTCAGCCTGTGCTTTTTGCTGGCCTGGGCCGCAGATGCGGCGGGGTTGGCGCCCATTGTCGGCGCTTTTGCCGCGGGGCTGGTGCTGGAGGATGTCCATTCAGCGCCCTACCGCGATCGCGGTGAGCGAGGCTTGGAGGAGCTGGTGCGCCCTGTTTCGGCGCTGCTGGTGCCGGTGTTCTTTGTGCAGATGGGCCTGCGCACCGACCTCGCGGCGCTGGCTAGCCCTGAGGCCCTGCTGCTGGGCGGCGCGCTTATCGCCGCGGCTGTGGTGGGCAAGCAGGCGTGTGCGTTGGGGGTTTTGCAGCACCAGGGTCCGGTGGATCGCCTGGCCGTGGGCCTGGGGATGATTCCGCGCGGCGAGGTGGGGCTGATCTTTGCCGGTGTCGGCATGGGCCTCAAGATCGCGGGCGCGCCCGTGGTGGGGCCGACGGCCTATGCCGCGGTGGTGGCGATGGTGGTGGCGACCACCGTGCTGACCCCGCCGCTGCTGCAGTGGCGCATGAGGAAGCTGGGGAATCCCGTTGTGTAGCGCGTGGTTGGCTGAGATTTGCCCGGCTGATTGACGATCGGCAGGTTGGCGATCGCCAAATGCGACTGGCTTGGCGGCGCCGCTGCGTCTCGGTCGAACGGAGGGTCGTGTCTGAAGGGAGGGTCTTGTCCGGCGCTCGGATAGGCCGGCGGCGTCACGGGGTCGGGAGCGTTCCGGGGCCTGGTCCGGACCTCACTCAAAGCCCGGCGGATTGGGCGGAGGCGGCCCCTGAGGCTCGGGGGCCGGCGTTTCGTGGGAAGGGAGGATATTGTCTGATCCTTGTTTGGACGGGCTATTTTGCGGGAGTCGCGTCGTCAGGGCCTTCCAGCCAGCGCCGCTGACCAGGGCGTGCCAGCCCCAGCGCAGCCAGCCGAGCAGCGCCGACACCAGCCAAAGCGCCCACCCCAGCATCAGGCCGCGCCAGACCCACAGGGGCAGACTCAGCGCCCCGGCCTCCGGGGTCGGACCCTGGTGGCGATCCAGGTACCAGCGCAACAACTTCTCGCTGGAGCCCTGGCCTTGCACCTGCATATCGATGTCCAGCAGCAGGTTCTGGTGCACCGAACCGTACAAGAGGCCCAAGAACAGCAGCGAATAGGCGCTGAGGGCTATCTGCAGGGCGTCGTGGCCTTCTGCCGGCCACAGCTTGCCGGAGGCACCGTAGGCGCGCCGCCACGCCATCGCCACAAACCAGCCAATGAGCAAGATCGTTAATTCAATGGGAAATTGCACAAGACCCAAGCCCAGCAGCACCCAGTCGCGCAGGCCAAGAGGCAGGCCGCGCACCCGCGACAGGCCAAAGGCCAGCAACAGAATCAGCAGCAGGCGGCTCCAGAACAGCACCGCCGCGCCCCAGGCCGGACCGTGGGCCCACAGCAGCCAGCGATCCTCACCCATCGCCAGCTCTATCCGCAGGTTGGACACGGGCCCGCCCAGATCAACGGATGGTAAAGTCTCTTGAAAGTGGCGGTTCCACGGCTGCTGCCAGCGGAGCGCCACCACCTGCAGACCCGCCTCCAGCGGCACGGTCAGCACCCGGCCCTGGGGCCGCAGCGTGCGCGGCTGGCCGTTGAGGGTAATCGATTGCAGATCAGCGCCTTCTGGCAGGGTCACCCGGCGCTCACCGCCCTGGCTGGCGCGGATGTGCAGCACCAGCTCGGCGGCCAGCAGCCGCTGCCCAGGCGTGCCGCGGTACAGGGCGCTCTCCACCGTGACGGATTGCCCTGGAGCACCGGCGGGGCGGCGAATCGTCAACTCAAGCTGCTCGCCGGGCCACGGCTGCCAGTGCGGGCGCAGGGCGTGATCTTGCGGATCGCGGGTGTGGCTGGGCGGAAGGGCCTGGGCGCCGGTCGGCCAGCTGCATTGCCAAATGGCTGAGCAGTCCAGCAGCCAATCCTCAGTCCACGGCTCGCCGACGGGGGCGCGCAGCACGAGCTTGGCTTCTCCCGCGGCGGGCATGGGCAATTCGCTTTCAAAACTCACGCTTTGCTCGCCGCGGTCAAACGGCACCAGGGCCACCCGCACCCCTTTGGCGGCGTCATCCTCCACGCGAACGCCCTCGGTCAGCACCGCCTCGCCCGCCAGCAGCGGCACGCGCACCAGGCCCGGACGGTCGGCCACCTCGCGGCGCACCTCGACGGCCACCTTCCACGGCATGCCCAGCATCAGGCGCCGCTCAATGCGATACCACGGCGGCAATTCCTGACTTACATCGCGAAGTTCCCCAGCAGTCGCCGGGGCCGGCAGCGCCGCCTCTTCCGCGCCGATCGCCGGGGCATCCCGCAGCATCGCCCCAGCCCGCCCACCGCGCGTGAGCTGCAGCGAGGTCTCCGGAGCGCCGTCGGGATCCACGCCGTCCACCCCCCAGTCGTCGCTGCGCACCACCACCAGCTTGGGCAGGGTCGCTTCATCGAGCTGAAGGTCCACCACGGGCCGCCGCGCCAGCTGCCCCAGGGCGGTGATCACGTGGGCGCCCGCTGGCACGCGCACCTGGATCAAACCGTTGTCCAGCCTGCGCAATTGCCAGGTCGGCTGGCCATCTAGGCGCACTTCTTGCAGGTCGAGCGCCGCGAGCGGGCCCGGCAGAGTCACCGCCGCCGGACGCTGGGCCGACACAGCCAAGCTCAGCTCCACCTGTTGGCGCACCAGCGTCATTTCGAGCCGCGAAACCACCGCGCAAGGGCCCTCGCAGCGCTGAGAAGCGTCAAATTTCTGGCCCAACTGCTCCAAAAGCGCCGGCAACGCGGGCCCGAGCGGCTCCTCTTCCGCCTGCGCCGGCTGGGCCACCAGGGTCGCGCTAGCCAGCAGGGCCAGCAGCACGGCGCCCTTGCCCAGGTTGCCCATCCCCGGACCGCCTTGGGGGTCGTCCACCTGCAACTTTCCGATCCAGCGGCGGATTTTGGGCCAGTCGAGCAGGCGTCCCAGCAGAGCGCCCAGCAGCAATACCCGCAGCAACGCGAGCAGCAGGTTCACCCGCGGGCTCAAAAGCCAAAGGGAAATCTGGTGATCCGCGCGCACCGGCCCCGACCAGCCCAGCTGCACCGACTGCCACTGCCAAGTGGGCACCCCGGGGCCCGTCTGGACCACCGCGTGGGGATCGACCTGCTGGATCTTGCTGTAATCCCCCAGTTTTTTCTTGCCCTTGTTGGGCCGGCTGGTCCAGTCGCCGCGGCTCTGCACCTGCTGCTGCGGGGCATTCGCCTCGCCCTTGGCCAGCGCGGCCTGGACCTGGACATTTCCCACGTTGCTGTCTTCTGCGCGCTTTTCTGCCTGGGCCTCGCCGCCAGAGGGCTCTGCAGGGGCAGGAGCTTCCGGCGCCGCATTGACCTCCAGCGCTTTGACCTGGTCTTGGGGCGCGGGCTCGCTCTGGCTGGTGGGGGCAAAATCGAGCCAGCTGGCCTGCTTCTCAATCTGCGGATACAAGGCTGTGCGCAATTGCTGGGCAAAAAACGGCAGGCACGCCGCCACCAGGCTCGCCAGGGTCAA
>JBIKTV010000051.1:0-20587 GCA_044347905.1 Myxococcota bacterium | reverse complement strand
TTCTGCTCGCGCGCCAAGGCGACGCTGGACGAATTGCACAAGGATTATCCCAAGGACGTCAAGATCGTCTTTGTGCAGCAGCCGCTGGGCTTCCACCCCAATGCCCGCCCTTCGGCCATCGCCTCGATCGCCGCGCACAAGCAGGGCAAGTTTTGGGAGATGTACGACAAGCTGTTCAGCAACGCCAAAGACCTGAGCGACGACAACTACAAGAAGTGGGGCAAGGAGATTGGCCTGGACATGGCCAAGTTTGAGGCCGATCTGAAGGACCCAGCTGTGGCCGCTTTTGTCGATCGCGATCAGCAGGTAGCCAACGCCCTTGGAGTTCGCGGCACGCCGGGCTTCTTTATCAACGGCGTGAACGTCTCTGGCGCCCAGCCCAAAGAAAACTTCAAGAAGATCATTGACGAGCAGATCCAGAAGGCCAATGACGAGATCGCCAAGGGCGCCAAGGCGGACGAACTGCACGAGCGCTTGGCGCGGGCGAACAACCCCGCCGTCGGCGCGCAGATCATTGATCTGGTGTTCAAAGGCGGTACGCCGCCCAAAGACGCCGGCCAGGCTGCGGACAAGCCGCGCAAGCCGCCGGAAGACGACAAGACCGTCTGGAAGGTCGACCTGCACGGCGACGAGCCGACCAAGGGCCCGGCGGATGCGCTGATCACCGTTGTGGAATTCACCGATTTCCAGTGCCCCTTCTGCAGCAAGGCCCGCGGCGCCTTGGACGAAGTGGAGAAGAACTACGGAGACAAGGTGCGGATCGTGTTTAAGAATCTGCCGCTCGACTTTCACAAGGACGCCATGGGCGCTGCGGAGGCCGCGCTGTGCGCCAAGGATCAGGGCAAGTTCTGGGAGATGGAAGGCCGCCTGTTCAGCAACCAAGGCGAATTGGCGGCGGATAAGCTGCCGGCCCACGCCAAGGAAGTCGGCCTGGACGTGGCCAAGTGGCAGGCCTGCATGACCGCGCACAAGTACAAGGATCACGTGGCCAAGGACATGGCCACCGCCGAGAAGATCACCGCGACCGGGACGCCGGCGTTCTTTATCATGGGCCGCAAGATCGGCGGTGCGCGGCCGTTTGACGACTTCAAGAAGATCATCGACGAGGAGCTGCCCAAGGCCGAAGAGAGGGTCAAGGCGGGCGTGGCCAAGAAAGACGTGTACGCCAAGACCATGGAAGGCGCCAAAGAGATCATTCCGCCGCCGCCGCTAGAGGCGAAGGTCAACGATTTTGACTACAACGGCTCGCCGCACCTGGGCCCCAGGGACGCCAAGGTCAAGATTGTCGAGTTCAAAGACTTCCAGTGCCCGTTCTGCGCAAAAATCAACCCGGCTCTCAAGCAGTTGCAGAAGGACTCGGGCGGCAAGGTGGCGATCGTGTGGAAGCACTTCCCGCTGTCCAGCCAGTGCAACAAGGGCATGAGCCGCGACATGCACCCGGCGGCTTGCATGGCGCACTACTGGTCGATGGCGGCCGAGGAGCAGGGTAAGTTCTGGGAGTTTGAGGATATCATTTACCAGAACTACCAGACCATGATGCCCAATGACGGCGACATGGACAGCAAGCTCAAGGCCCAGACAGAGAACATGAAGAAATACGCCAAGGAAATCGGCATGGACGTCGCCAAGGCCGAAGCCTACGTCAACAGCAAGAAGTACGACGCCAAGCTGACCAAGGACATGGCGGAGGCCGGCGCTTCAGGCGTTCGCGGTACGCCGGCGCTGTACATCAACGGTCGCCAGTACAATGGCGCGCCGCGGGCGGACAAAATGGCTAAGGTGATTGACCAGTTGCTGAACGGCAAGCTGTAGTCGACACGGCGCAAGCGCCAGCGCCCTCCCCTGCCCGCCGCGAAGATTCGGCCAGTGGGGGAGGCGGCGCGGCAAAGCCCCTGCGATGAGGGGCCTTCACACACAGAGCGCTTCACGTTGGACCGGCGTTTCGCCGCGAATCCGCAGCGTCGGGCCGTGCGAGCGATCGGTCAGCGTCTGGCCAGCAAATGAATCGCGCTGGAGAATTAGGCGGAGCGACGGCGGCGAAGGCCGACCACCAGGGCCCCGAGCAAGCCGATCAGGCCCGCATGACCTGAGGGAGCGGCACTGCAGCCACCGCTGTCTTTGGCGGGCTTGGGGGAGTATTTCCATTGCGCGGCGGGGATAACGTCCGGCAGAGCGATGGAGCGGGCAAACAAGTTGGGCGGCGGAGGGTTGAGCGGGGCTACCTCCACGGCGAAGCCAGCGCTAGAGGTGCTGCATACGCCGCGGTCGGGTGTGGCGGCAAGCGCGGTGCAATTGCTGCTGCAGGTGGCTTTGTCGGCGGGGTCGCAGTCGGCCAAGCACAGCGGTGATTCGCTCCCTAGCGCGGCGCAGATCAGGTCATCGCGACAAGGTTCGCTGGCGGAACACGGCTGGCCCAAGGCTTTTTGGCCGCCCAGGGCGGGACGGCAGACGCCCTTGCCCTGGCCGCTGCCGACGCAGACCTCGCCCGAGGCGCATTCACTGGGCACGGCGGCATAGGGGTCGCAGGGAATTCGGCAGGCGCCTAGCTCGGGGAGGTAGCCCTTGTCGCACTTCAGTCCGCCGGAGCATTGGCCAGTGGCCGAACAGGGCTGGCCGGCGACGCCGCTGGACTGGCTGGACGGGATGCACCAGCCCTGATCGCCCTGCATGGAACAGCCCGTACCCAAGGGGCAATCGGTGGCGAATTTGCAGGAGGCGCTGCACACGCTGTCAAAGCGCGCGCCCGGGGTGGTGTGGCAGAGTCCGGTGGCGCAGTCAAAGCCGCTCTGGCACGGCCAGCCGACGGGCAAGCTCAAGGCACCGCCCGACTTTTCGCAAGTGTTGTTGGCCGCGCAGCTGTAGCCGCTGGGGCAGCCGACTGCGCAAGACTGGGTACACCGCCCGCCGCCGCCGACACTGGGGGCACAGAGCATGGACTTGCAATCGCTTGGGATCCAACAGGGATCGCCCAGGGCCCCGGGTCCGCGCAGCAGGCACAAGGGGCCGAGGTTGGTCTGCACGCACTGGGCCGGCGCTCCGCAGTCCTGGCAGCTGCCCGCACAGAAGCCCACAGGGGCGGCGGGCTGGCAAAACCCGTTGCCGCAGGCGAGATCACTTGCGCAGTTGCCGCCAAGGCCTGTGCGGGCCGCGTCGGCCTTGCAGTGCTCGTCATTGGGGAGGCAGGCCTGGCCGCCCTTGTAGGTGCCGCAGCTGTGGCCGGTGGGGCAGTCGTCGTGGTTCTGGCAAGGCAAGGCGCAGTGGCGGGCCCCGTCAGGCCACGCTAGGCAAACGCTGCCGGGCGCGCAGTGGGCGTCGCTTTCGCAGCCATCGCACTGGCCGCCCTCTGAGGTGGGCGTGGGCGAAGAGGGCCACAGCACCCGCAGGCCGCGCTGGTCATCAGCCGACAGACTGCGCAGCACCGACTTAGTGCCGTAAAAGTACATGGTGGCGCCGCGATCGCGGCTGTGGCCAAGGCCCAGGGCGTGGCCGATTTGGTGGGTGATCACGCCCTGCAGGTCCGCAGTGACGACACGCCCCGGCTGCAGGAAACCACCCGTCCATTGGACATCGCGGCTGTTGAGGCGAATCTCCGCGTGCAAGAGCTTGCCGTCACTAGCGGTGCTGCGCACGGTTTTGGCCAGGACTTCGCCCGCTTCGGCTTGGAAATCGCTGTCAAAGCGCAGGTCAATGTCAAAGCGCGCCGGCTCGGCGACCACACCGCCATAGCGCAGCGCTACGTGGGTCCCGGGCACCCCCTGCCAGGCCTCCAGTGCGCCTTGCAGAGCTTTGACTTGCGCGGCGAGGCTGACATCAGCGGGACCACCGCTGCTGCTGAGGTAGACGCTGATCGGCCGGTCGCCAAAGCTGACCACGCGGCCCTGGTCGTCCCGGTGCAGATCGTGGGCCTGCGCAGGAGCGGCGAAAGGCAAGAGCGTCAGCGCGAGGAGGAGCGGCAGATGGCGGCGGTAGGGGCGATCAAGCATGGCCCTAGGGTAGCGATGCCGGGCGGCTCCGTCCATGCCGAGGCGTCGCAGAGGCCCGGAATTGGCTCGCCGCGCCGGCGGATTCTGCTTGCTGGGACTTGCGCGCGAATCGCCATGTGGGGCATCATTTTGCCCCCTTAGGGGCCGAATCGGCGCCTGCCATTTGCAGGAACACCGCCCTGGCCCCATTCCGAACCTTTCGCCGGAGTCCATCCATGCGCGGTATTTTTAACAATGTTCTTCACGCGATCGGCGACACGCCGCTGGTCCAGCTCAATCGCGTGGTGGGCCGCCACGACGCCCGGGTGTTGGCCAAGCTCGAGTACATGAACCCGGGCAGCTCGATCAAGGACCGCATGGCCCTTCACATCATCGAAGAGGCCGAGCGCACCGGCAAGCTCAAGCCGGGCGGCCTGATCATTGAGAATACCTCTGGCAACACGGGCGTGGGCGTGGCGATGGCCGCGGCGGTCAAGGGCTACCGCTGCATCTTTACCATGCCCGACAAGATGAGCCAGGAAAAGGTCAACCGGCTCAAGGCTTTTGGCGCCGAAGTCATCGTGACGCCGACCGCGGTGCCGGCCGATGACCCCAACAGCTACTACGAGACGGCCAAGCGCATCCACCGCGAGAATCCGGGCTCGTTCATGCTCAACCAGTACCACAATAAGCTCAACATTGACGCGCACTACCGCTCCACCGGCCCCGAGATTTGGGAGCAGACCGGCGGCAACTTTACCTACTTGATTGGCGGACTGGGCACCGGCGGCACGCTGAGCGGCACGGCCAAGTACATCAAAGAACAAACCAATCGCGTGCGCACCGTCGGTGTCGATCCTGAGGGCTCGATCTACTACGACATGTTCCATACCAAGACCCATGGCGAGCCCCACACCTATAAGGTCGAGGGCATCGGCGAAGACATGGTCTGCGGCGCCTTGGAATTCCAGTGGATCGACGACGTGATGCAGGTGAGCGATCGCGAGTGCTTTGCCATGGCCCGCCGCCTGACCCGCGAAGAGGGCATCTTTGCCGGCGGTTCTTCTGGCGGCGCGGTGCATGTGGCGGCGACGCTGGCGCGGGAGCTGGGACGCAACCACACGATCGTGGTGATCCTGCCCGACTCCGGGGCGATCTACCTGAGCAAGTTCTTCAACGACGCGTGGATGCGCGACAACGGCTTCTTTGAGCCGGAGCACCGCGAAGCCAGCGTGCGCGACCTGCTCCGCGGCAAGAGCCACATTCTGCACACGTGCACCGCTGAAGAGACCGTGGGCGACGCGATCATGAGCATGAAGCGCGAGGGCATCAGCCAGATGCCGGTGCTTTCGCCCAGCGGCGAGCCGATCGGCATGGTGCATGAGATCGACCTGCTCAGCGCGGTGGTCGACGGCACCACCAACCGCGGAGAGAAGCTAGAAGGGCTGGTCAAGCCGCTGCAAGGGGTGCTGGACCCCGAGGCGACCATCGATCAGCTGCGCTCGGTGCTGGGCGCTGACAACGTCGCGGTGGTGGTGACCGGCGGCAAATGTGTCGGCATTATCACCAAGATCGACCTGATCGATTACCTGAGCCGCCGCTAGTCGGGGAGCCAGAGGATCGCGCAGATGGCGGCTTTGCGGGATGCGGGCGAACCGGAGTCGATCACTCGACGATGGGCGCCCGCAGTACCTGGGCGTCGATGCCGGCGTCACTGGGGGCAGCGGCCATGGCGATCAGCTTGGCCAATTCCGCCTGCACTTTCCAAACCACTGTAGAACCACGCACTTCTGCCTGAACAATGCTCGGCGAGGCGACGGCCTGGGCCAGCGCTTGATCTGCGGCCTCCAGCGGGGCTGTGGTGGCCGGCGCGTCCGCTGGGGCGAGCTCGCGCGAGAGGCGCATGGCCTGGTGACTGCTGGCCATCAGCGTCTGGTAGTCGTTGGTGCCAATGGGCAAAAGCCGCGCCGACGCCTCGGCCGAGCGCGCGACCAACACCGCAAGCTCAGACAAGTGCTGGGCGGAGCGGCGCTGCTGCTCGTCGCCAAATTGGGGCTGGGTGCGGCGACGGCTGTCGGCCACCCAGGCGTCGAGCCGGTCGCGCAGGGCCTGGGCGGCGTCCGGGCCCTTACAGGCGAAGCGCATCTCCAGGTCGTTCTTGTCCGCCACGAGAAAGGCTGTGGCGGCGCGGACATTCATCTGGAGCGCCCCGGCGGGCAGCCAGCGGGCCAAGCCGCCCTCTTTTGAATTCGCCGCCAGGGCCCACACTGGCCCAGCACCGCGAATGGCGTCAAATTGTTCAACCAGTGCGGGGTCGTCGACCAGCCGCGGCCGCCGGCGCTGGCGGGCCTCAGACAGGCTCTCTACCGCCACATCATCGCCGACCCACAAGATGCCCTTGCCCGCCGCCACCACGCGCCAGCGACCGCGCCCGCTCAGAGCCGGCATCCAAGTAGTTGGCCCTGTTGACGATTCGACGACGGATGCCTTGAATTTGCTCGCCAGTCGCCGCACGTGGTCCTCGGCGCCGTCGATACCCAGCACCATGGCCGCTCCGCCGCTGCCGCGCACGAGCAACACCAGGGGATCGCGGGTCTTATCGAGGCCCAGCACGCGCAATTGCCCAAGCGGGCTAAACAGCTTGGCCGCTGCGGTATCGCGTTCCGCCGCCTGCTGGTACGTCGCCAGCCGCTGCAGGTGAACGCCCACAACCTGGGCCGCGTCGGCCGGAAGATCGTCGACCGTCTGGCCATCGCTGCGCTTTGCCGCCAGGGACACTCCGCCGACGGCCAGGCCAACGAGCACGAGCGCCACCATCGCCATGCGCGACCGCGACAGCTTCTGATCGGGCTTGCGCTGCACCAAGAAGGCGATGCCAATCCCCACGCCGTAAAGCACCACCAGCGGGACGGACATGAGCGCTTGGTTGATCGGGTCGGGCGTGGGCGTCAGGATCGCGCCGATGATGAACGACACGACGATCCAGTAGCGGTAAAAGCCCAAGAAGCCCTGGGCCGACACCAGCCCTACCGCGGACAGGATGTACATGAACAGCGGCAGCTCAAACACCGCGCCAAAGGCCAACAGCAGCACCACGCTAAAGGAGACGGTGCTGGCCAGCGTCGGTTCCAAGGTGAGCCCTGGCGATTCCGTGGTCATCTTGATCAAGAAATCGGTCATGAAGGGCAGGACCACCAGGTAACAGAACGCCGCGCCCATGACAAAACACGCGACGGAGCCGCTGATCACCGGCACCACCAGGCGCTTTTCTGCCGCTAGCAGCCCCGGAGCGACAAAGCCCCAGATCTGGTAGAACACAAACGGGCTGGCGAGGAACAGGCCGCCGACGAGCGACAGCTTCATGTAGACTTCGATCGACTCGGTAATCTGCAGCGCTTTGATCGCAAACAGGTTATTTGCCGCCAGCGCGTCGCGTACGGGCGCACTGAGCCAGGCATACAGCTCGACGTGAAAGTTCCAGGCGATAAAGAACGCCAGCACCACGGCGATGGAAGCGCGCACGAGGCGGCCGCGCAGTTCGATGAGGTGATCGCGAAAGCTCATGGTGCCGTGATCGGCGCTGAAAAGCTCGCTCATGTAGAGGCCACACTGGGATCAGAAGGGGGATCAATCACGGCGGTTGAGGCGGCGTCACTGGGCGAACCTGGCTGATCGTCAGCCCCAGGCAGATCGCCGAGCCCACGCTGATCGCTAGATCCAGATGCAGCAACTTGGGCGGCGGCAGGTTGGGCGGCGTCGGCCACCTCAGCGACGGGCGCTGGGGCAGTAAAACTGTCGCGGGCCAGTGAACCTTGCGGAATACCTGGGGGATTAAAGCGCGGGCGCTGAATGGCGACGGGCTGCGGCAGCTCCGGTGGCGTGTCTTGCCCAGCCACTGACCACGGCGGCGCGCTCTCCAGCCGTGGTGCAGGCGCCGGGGCCGCGGCGGGCGCGGACTTGCGGCGGACGACTTCAATCGTGTCGCTTTCCGGCGCGGGCGTTGGGGATTTTGCCGCGTTTGCTTGCGTGGCGGGGCCTTCTGAGTCGGCCGCGTTCTCCACCTGGTCCTGCAGGTCGCGGCCAATGCCGTGAACATCTTGGGCCACCGTTCGGGCGGCGTCCTGGACATCGCGCGTCACTTCATCGACTTCGCGGCTGAGTTCGTCGAGTCCGCGCTTGACTTCGGCTTGGGCCAGATTGGCGGCGCGGCGAAGATCGCGCATGCCTCCTCCCACCGTGCGCATCACTTCGGGCAGTTTTTCCGGCCCGACAAAGATGAGCAACAGCAGGACGATCACCACCAATTCGGGACCGCCGATGCCAAACACGTCGCCTCGTTCCGGCGGCACTGGGCCGCTCCGCTGCGGGTGAGAAGGCAGCAAAGCGCTCGCAACCCCTGACCCGCAAACTCTACAGACTAGTCAAGCGCTCCCCGCGGGTCAAACCACCAGAGCAGGGACGCCAGAGCCCTACGCCGCGCCGATGGCCCGCAACGACCGCCGCGCTACCACCCCCACAAGCCGCGGTGCGGACAATCCGGCATCTTGGGCGTCGGCCAGTGTCGGCGTGCGCGCCAGGGCAGCCAGGGCCGCGCGGCGCAACAGCGGTTTGGCGCCCCAGGGCAGGGAACACGCGGACAGACGGGCGCTGTGGCCGATCCACGTCTGCTCAATCTGCAGCACCGCCGCGATGGCCGCCTGCAGATCGGCGGCAGTCAGCGCCGCCTCCCAGCCGCGCAGATGGGCCCCGCGCTCCACGGCGTCCAGAGCCTGGTCTTGCAGCAGCCAGGGCCCCGCAGGCCCCGTCAGAACGCGCGGCGCTAGGTCGAGCCCGCGTTGGATGAGCTTGAAGCGGGTCGGCGCATAACCGCGCCCCAGGCCAGCCCAATCCTGAGGCAGCGCACCGTTCACCGGCTCGCGCACCGCCAACAGGCCGTCTGGCTTCAGCTCGCGCCCGGCTTTGTGCAGGATCCACGCCGGCTCGCGATAGCCCGCGAGGGTGTCAAAGAGCGCCACCAGGTCAAAAGACGCTGGACCAAAGGACACATCGCCGTAGGGCCTGGCTAGAAGCGTGAGGTGACCGGCGACATCGGGCGTCAGATCGGCGTGCCACTGGCGCAGGCCTTCTTCATCCAGATCGGAGACAGTAACCCAGTGGCCCGCCCGAGCCAGCGCTTCCGCCAGATCGCGACGCACACTGCCGGCCAGCGCCACGCGTCCGGGCTCTTGGTCGATGAGCCAGCGATCGAGTTCAGGCAAGATCTGGCCGGAAGTGGCCAATTCTTGGGCAAAGGCCGGCTTGGGCGCGGCATAGTTGCGGCGCACCCCGTCGATTTCGCGGCGCAGTCTTACCATCGGCGTCAGCCCGGGGGCCAGCCGAGCGGTCGCCCGGCGAGCAAATGGGCGTGCAGGTGCCCGACGCTCTGGCCGCCGTCGCTGCCCGTGTTGAGGACAGTGCGATAGCCGCTGGAAGCGACGCCCAACTCTTCAGCTACCTGGCGCACGACCGGCAACAAACGCCCCAGCAAGGCGTCGTCCTGGGCACTGCTGGCGGCCAGCGAGCCCAAGTGGCGGCGCGGAATCACTAGCACGTGCACCGGTGCTTGAGGATGCAGGTCGGCAAACGCGACCACCTCAGCGTCCTGGTACAGAAAGGGCGTACCGAATTCCCCGCGGCCGATCCTGCAGAATATGCAGTTGGCTTGGTCGGTCATCGGCGAGCTCCCTGGGGCGGCTACTTCTTTTCAGCCTTGGCGGCGGCCTTGCCGTTGACGATCATCCGCTTGGTGCGGGCAATTTTCTTCTTGCGCGCGTCGAGGCGGCGCATTTTGGGGGTGCGACTTCCGCTGCCCATGGGGTCCTCCGAGTAATAAGGGCACCGGCGATGTGACGCCGTGGATGGCCCTTGCGCTGCTAGGTCGGTCGCCAACTCACCGATGCGGATTCGCGGCGACGCCCCGGGAACAAATCGATCGACTTGCTTTGATCGGGGCCCTAAGTTGTCGGGGCCGCACTGGTGGCGGCTCCTGGGGGCGCGCACCTTACAGCGGGAGCTTGTGAGCCGTCAACTGCAATTGGCCAGAAGTGACCACGGCGCGCATCAAAGAGTAGCTGCCGGCGTGGGTCTGGCACAGCGCCACCGCGCCATCCGCGACCGCCATCAGGCTCAGCACCCGCGCCATGCCTTCCAGCTGCGCTGGGCGATCGGGCCTCAGAGTCTTGGCGTCCACGCCCAGCAAGAGGGCATCGCGCGGCGCGGGACCTTCCGTCGGCAGTGCGGCAAACCAAAGCCGGCCCGCGGCCGGGTCTAAGGTCCAGGCGTGATCGATCGCCAGGGGCTCCAGCGGAAAGAAGCGCCGCCGCAGATCCGTGCTGGCAAAGACCACTTTGTCTCCGCGCAGCACCAGCAGCGACGGCTCACCGCGTACGTTGCTGGGATCAAAGGCGTCATGGGTGGTAAAACTCGCGTAGATACGCTGTGTTTCAGGCCAGGCCACCACTTGTCGCAGGCCCGCCACCCACTCACCGATGTCTGCGTCGCGCCAGCGGTTTTGCACTGCGCCGTCGTCATCCACGAGCGCCAAGGCCCACTGCTGGCCTCCCTGCCGCTCGCGGGCGTGGGCCACCACCAGATGGCGGCCAGGCCAGTGCTGCACAGGCTGCGAGCCCGCCAGAGAGGGGGTAAAGCGCTTGTGCGAGCGCACTTCTAGAGTCTGGCTGTCCAGCCGAGTCCAAGTCGTCGCCGGACCGCGTTGGCTGTGGCGAGAGAGAGCGCACAAGGACGGCGACGCGGGGTCCAGACTGGAGCCGAGCAGCAGGTCGTCGCCGCGAAGGGCTTGGCGCAGCTCAATGGCCGCCTCAACCACCGGGGCTTCGCCAGGCAGTTGCCCGACCACCACGAGGCGATCGCCGGACAGCCCGACCAGCCGCACCCGGCCGTCCACCTCTGCCATTTTGACCATGCTCTCTGCGCGGATTTCCCAACCCTTGGGCAGGGCAAAGGGCTGCAGGCCCATGCTGGGCAGGACCACCGCGAGCCACAGGCCGTCCTGGACCACCAGCAGGCGATCGCCCACCACCGCTGCAGCCAGGGGCGCCTGGGCCAGTTTTTGCAGCCCGGGCGGCATGGGGGAGCCGCGCAGGGCCGGCCCAGAGACGCTGTCCAGCTCGCCGCGCAGGGCGGCCACCTGGGTTTGTGGCAGCAGGTGAGTCAGTTCCCCCAGCAGGCTGCGCGCGTGAAACCAGGCGCCGCGGGCGACCGCGCTCTGAAATTCCTGGGTCATGCGCGTGCGCTGCTCGTGACCCTGCCGAGCCTGCAAAAGATCGCGGCGCAGCTGCTGGATCACCGGCGAAGCGGGCCCGGCGCGGCGGCTCCATTCCGCCAACGCGGCGGCGGCGTCATCCAGCTCTTCGTAGTCGAGCATGGCCTGAATCGCTTCCGCAAAGGCGTTTTCTTCCGTGGCGCGCATCAAGGTGTCGTGGTCGGCTACGCGATGGCGCGCGGCCTGAACTGCGGCAACACCCAGCCAGTCCGCAGGCAAACGTTCGATCCAGACGCGCAATTCGTCGGGATCGGCGTCCGGTTGTTCGACCAAGGCGGTCAGCGCGGGCAGCGCCGGTAACCGCGCCGTCAGCGGAGTGCCCTTGGCCAGGGCCTGGGCCTCGACCAAGGCGGCATAGGCCCGGTGCAGCGGGTGGTGCGGCGAAGCGACCGTCAGATCGCCGCGCGGACCAAACTGGGCCACCGCGCCGGCCAGGGTGATCCACGCTTGGTCGGTGGGCTGCAATTCGGCTTGCTGAACAATCTGTTGGGCGGCCGCACCTTGGGCGGCGTCTTCGACAAAGCGCCGCCAAGTGCGGTCTGCTTCGCTGGCACCGGCCAGGCCGACGAGCGCCTTGGCCAAAGCCACAGCGGACGGCCAGTCGCCGCGCTCCAGGGCTTGCTGGGCCTGGCCCCGCAGTGCGGCGGCTTGCTGCTGATCGCGCAACTGCTGAGTGCGCGCCAACGCTGCGGCATAGGCCGGGTGATCAGACCACGCCTCGGCCAGGGCTTGGAGTTCGCGCTCGGCCAACGGCGCATCGCCGGCGGTCAGGGCGCGGTGAAGGCCCGCAAAGGCCCCGGCAACGCGGCCAGCGGCCTGCTGGCGCAAATCGGCCAGGAGCAGCCGCGCCGGCTCATCGGCCCGCCAGCGGCCTTCCTGGGGCTCAAGGAGGGCGATCGCCTCAGCCTCTGCGCCTTGGGCGACGAGCCGCTGGGCCGCGCGCAGGGCCGCCGGAGCGTCACCTGCCGCCGCAGCTCGGCGGTCCAGGTCCATCGACCGCGGGTGCTGGGCCTCCGCCGCCGCGCGGGCAAGCAGCGCCAAAAGCTGAGCGCCGGGGCCTTTTGCCTCGGCCGGGGCGTCAAACTGCGGATCGTCCAGCCACTGCGCGACTTCGCCAAACTGGCCGTAGCGTTCGACCAAAAACCCCGCGTAGCGAGCCACTGCGGCCACAGCCTCCGCCCCCGCGGCTCGATGCGCGGCAGCCAAGTAGTGTTGGCGGGCCGCCTCAAAGTCGTAGCCGGCCTCTGCCAAAGCCGCTTGGTCGGCGTGTTGCGTCGACGACAGGTCCGCTTCAATGTCCGGCTTCGCGAGCCTAGGTCGGGTCCACGCGGGCGATTTCTTGGAGGGATGGGCCATAGGGAGATCGTGCCACCACGCGGCTTCCGCGGATCGGTCGGGCGCCGCAGTCGGGAGAGGTTTGGCGAGAAAGGGGATGCCGCGTCTGAGGCCCCCGCTGCAGGGCTAGGGCGCCTTGCACTGGCCGGCCGAGCAGGAGGCGCCGGCGCCACAGCTCGTGCCGTCGAGCACTTCTGTGTAGGTGCAGCCCTTTGCCGCGGCGCACTGGTCGATCGTGCACGGATTGGCGTCGTCGCAGTCGATTTTGGTCGGCGTCAGGATGACGCGCAGCGCTTCGGATTCCGCGGACTTGTCGGCCAAGGCGCCGCTGGCCACCCAGCGGTTGTTCCAGAAGATCACCCCTCGCAGGGCGTCGGTGCTGGCTCCGCCGACGTACCAAGCGTCCAGAACCTTGTCGTCCGCGCCGATGTGCCACAGGGCGCCGTCGATTTTGCCGATAGGCTCAGCCACCGCGCCAGTCGTGCCGACGGCGAACAGCGTGCCATCCGGCTTGGCCCGCAGCGCCTCAATGCGGGACACCTTGATCGCTGCATAGGCCGGCGCTTGAGGCGTGACGGCGGCGATGACCGACAGGCTCTGCAGATCCAGGTTGGGGCTGAGGCGCCCAATAACACTCTGGAATTGCTTTGCCGTGGCCTGGCCCAGGTCCGAACCGCCGCCGACCGCCAATTGGCCCCCGGGGATCACGGCTGCACAGGTAAACACGCTCGACGAATTGAGCAACGTCAGCGAAACCTGCTTCTCCACGGCGCCATTGTTCAGGGCAACCCGCACCGCAAGGCCCTTGGTCAAGCCGCCGCCGATATCGTCTTGGCCCACCGCCACCGCCGAGCCGTTGCTGATCACCACGTCGTACAAGTGGTCGATGCCGGTGCCGCCGATGAACTGCGACCAGATCAGCTTGCCGTCGTAGCCCACCCGGGCGATCCATCCGTCGGTGCTGTTGCCCGTCGCGTTGGGATCGATGGCGCTGCCGACCAAGATGAGCTCATTGCCCGGCAGGATCAGCACGCCCTCCGCTTTGGAAGTCCCTGTGCCCACAGGAATTGCCTTGGCGACGATGGGCGCACCGTCCTTGAGCGAGACCCGCAAGAACAGCACATCATTGACCCCCAGCGTCGCGGAGGCCGCCATGCCGACGGCAAAGATGTCGTCGCCGCTGACCTGAACTGCGTTGACCAAGTTGGGCTGTTCGCCGATCGAATAGACCTTGCTCCACACGAGCTTGCCGCCGGCGTCGTAGCGGCGAATCTGCGCGCGCAGCTCAGACGGGCTCGCTTCGTAGGTGCCCACTGCGACGTAACCGCCATCCGCGGTTGCAGTAATGTCCGTGCCAAAGTCGATGGCGCTGGTGGCACCGCTGGGCAAGGAGACCACCGACGCGGCGACCGGAGCGACGCAACTGCCGACGCTGTCGCACGCTTCGCCCTGGCTGCAGGCATCGCCGTCGCTGCAGCTCAGCCCCGTACCGCTGCCGTTCAAGCATTTGCCCTTGACGCAAGTGTCTGCAGTGCACTGGTTGGCGTCGTCGCACATCGACAGATCGTTGGCGCTGCAGACCTTGGGGCCGCACAGGGTGGACTCCAAGTCGCACTGCTGGTTGGCGCCGCAGGTGCTGTCGTCCGAACACTCCACGCACTTGCCGCTCATGGACTTGCAGGCCAACAGCTGGTAGGCGGCGCTGTCACCCGCAAACCCGGAGATGCGCAGGTAGTACTTGGTCGTCTCGTCCGCAACGTAGGTGAACTGCTCCGGCGCCTTCTTGGTCGCCGAGACCGCCACGGGGATCGCAAACTTGTTGACCTTGTACAGACGCATGTCCAGGTCGCCTTCGCTCTGCAGGAAATCGGCGGTGACCGTCAGGGTCTCGCCCTTCTTGAGTTCGACCATGTACCAGTCGAGCTCATAGGGGCACAGCGACAGCTCCTTGGTGCGGCCCATGGACAGCGGCGAGGCAAAGTTGGGCGCGCCGTTGGGCTCCAGGACGTCCTGAATGCACAGCTTGACCACCTCGATCGCCGTGGCGTCGGTGTTGTTGAGTTCCTGGCTCTCCGCGACCGAGTTGGTGGCGTCGGCAGCGACAATCACATACGCCGGGCCGGGTTTGGCGTCCACGGGCACGATCGCTTTGTCGTCGACATCCACCTCGGTCTTGCCCGCAAGGCCCGGCATGGGCTTGAGACTCATCAGCACGTCGCTGGAGTCCCACTTGTTGTCGGCAGAGAAGTAGTAGCCGTACCAGAAGTCCGAGGCCTTGTCCTGACAGGCGTTGCTCAGCTTGACCGTCATGTAGACGTCTTCGCCCTGAATGACCTGGTTGGGGAACACCGACTGGAATTTGGCCAGCAGGTCAATGCCCTTGCCGCCATCCACAAATAGGGTGTAGCCAAAGCCATTGCTCGGCTTTTGCCCGGCGCTCTTGTACGACACCTGCAGCCAATACTCGCCATCGGCCGGGGCGACAAAGCCGAGCTTGCCGCTAGTGGCCTGCACTTTGAGCGCGGGCAGGTTGGGGTTCTGGAAGATCTTGAGCTGGAACGCGTTGCCCGGGTGGTTGAAGTCAAAGTTGATCGCTTCGTCCTTCTTGAGCTTCATGCGGAACCAGTCTTCGTCGCCCAAGCACAGGCTCAAGGTCGCTTGGCCGCAGCCAATTTCCGGCGCTGTGCTAGAAGAGTTGTTGGACTCGTAGGGATCCGCGAGGCAGACGTCGGTCGGATCCGGATCGCCTACGTTGATGGCCAAGTCGTAGTCGTAGGGCACGGCATTGCTCGACTCGGGCAGCACGTAGACGTGGACGTAGAAAGTGCCGCCGACCTGCACATAAGGCAGCGCCGCAACAGAGTTGGCCGAAGTCGCCGCGCCGGCCAGCACCCCGGTGCCGCTGCTGTCGATGATCTGGATGCCCACCAAGCCTTTGCCCGCCTGGTACTTCCAATTCAGCTTGACTTGCAGGGCTTTGCCCGTGGGCACGTCGATCTTGAACCAATCGGGCAGGCCTGGGCAAACGTTGAGCGCGGTCAAGGCCCCGCCGCCTGGGGGCACCGCCGCCGCGTCCGCCGTGGTGTGGTTGCCGGCATACGAGTCGGCGGCACAAGTGAGCGAATTATTTAGCGTCAGCGTGTTGGAGACGGCGAGATTGTTGGCTTCATTGCCTTCATCCACCGCGGTAGAAACATCGACCTGGGCGAGCACGTACCAGGGACCGCCGGCCACCACGGGCAGAATCAGCGACTGCGCCGCATCGATCGACGCCGCCGCGTTCATCCCCGCCGGGTAGAGCTGGTCTTTGATCGGCAGGTCGCCGGTATCGGCCTTGGAGTCTTTGCTCAGCAGGTAGCGCACGGCAAACGGCCCGGCCGGGGCATCGCCCAAGTTGGTCATGCGCAGCTTGGTCTTGATCAACGCCCCCGGGAAGGTCGCGCCCGGGTTGACGGTGAGCGCCCCCGCGTACAGATCGATGCCGCTGGCCGGCGGAACCACTTGCAACTGCAAGGAATACTGAGCCTTGGAGCCGTTCGCCTTGGCCGCCACCCGCACGGTGTGCTTGCCGCCTACCGCGACCGTCAGCGCCGAGGCCTTCTTGATCGCAGAGGTCAACTTCTGGCCGTCGAGCACGGTCTTGCCATCTGGCGCCCAGATCTCCAGGTCCAAGTCCGCCGGGATGGGCGTGGGGGACAGCAGCGCCGTGGCCTGCAGCGAGGCAAAAAGGCTATGGCCCTTGGGCACATCGATGCTCCACCAGTCCTCATTGCCACAGGAACCGAGGTAGGTCGCCGCTTCTGGCAGCGGTGCGGCCGTGGCCAAGCTGTTGTTGCTCGCGCCGTTCGTGTCCGCGGCATCCTCAAAGCAGCCGCCCTTGGCGCCGTTGACGGTCAGGGTCTGGGCCGAGGCGGCGGCGTTGTTGTTCTTGTTGGTTTCCTTGGTGTTGGCGTTCTTTGCGTCCAGAATCACGCACAGCTTGTAGCTGCTGAGGCCGTGGTCGAGCCCCAGGGGAATCACCAATTCGTCCACCAGATCGACTTCAGACAGCGCGTCCACGCCGGCGTTGATTACGTCCTTGAGCAGGATGTTCGCGCCGCTGTTCACCAAATTGGCGCCGCACTGGCCGTTGGTCGTCAGGGCCAGCCAGGTGTTGGAGGCGCCCGCACCGGTGGTCCCGCCGTTGTGCACCGTGTAGGAGATCTTGATCGGCTTGCCAGCGGCGACACTGTCCGGGTGAAAGCCGATGGCGTCGACCCACAGGTCCACGTTCTGCTGCGCCGTGACGATCAGGTTGTCAAACACCCCGACATTGTTGCCTTCATCCAGCTCGGCCACGCTGTCATCCGGGTCTACCCGCAGGTAAATGAACCAGTTCTGCACCGGCGTAGTGTTGGCGACCGCTACCAGCTGCGTGCCCGACTTGGTCTCGCCCGCGGCGAGGGTCGGCAGGTTGAAGTTCGTCTGATTGACGATACAAGTCCCCTTGCTGAAAGCTTTATTGGGGCAAAAGTAGATCCCGGCCTTGGCGGCGGTGGCGAGAGGTAGATTGCCGCCGTTCTTGACCGACCACTGCACGCCGATCTGCCCGCCCAGGTAGGTGCCCTTGGGCTTGACGGTCATGCTGACCAGGTTGAGGTCCACGCCCTGCTTGACGAATTTCTTGACCGTGACCTTCTGCGTGGAGACAGCTTGGTTATTGCCTTCATCCGTTTCGGCAACGCTGCTCAGCACATCATTGACGGAAATCAGGAAATACTCGCCGTCCGGCACGTCTGGGATGACGACGGACAAGAACAGCGGCAGCGACGTCTTGGGGGCCATCTTGAGGATGTTGGAGGTGGAGAGCTTGGTCAGCATCTTGTCGACTTGCGCCGGATTCTCGCCGCACACGTCGCCCTTGCACACGTCGCCCAGGCTAAAGTCGTAGTCGAGCTTGGCGTCGGCCGACAGAAACACCGCGTATTTGTGAACTTTGGCTTCGCCGTCCCCAATGTTGGCGACCTCTTGTTCATACGTCAGAGAATCACCAGGCGAATAAGTCTGAACGTCGTCAAAGGTCGCGCCGGTGATCGTCAAATCGGCCTTGGCCGCCACTTTTGAGTCGACTTTGACCAGCGAGGTCGCGTAGCCGATATTGTCCAACGCATTGATTTCATTCAATACATGCACTGGATCGACCGAGACAAGCACAAAGTACAGCCCGTCCGGGACACTGGGCGGCAGGGCAAAGGCCAGCGGATTGCCGGTCTGGGTGGCCGCATTCCAGTTGAACGCCTTGATCGACGGCGACTCTTTGCCGGAGGCCATCGACGGGATCGTCAAGCTGTGGACCTTGATCGCGGCCGCGTCGATCACGTCCGTCGCCGAGACGTAGACATCGACGGCGAAGGGCTGGGTCACCTCTTCACCGCTGTTTTCAATAGCAAACGTCAGAGAAACGTCGCCGCCGAGGCCAATCGTTTCGCTCGACACCAGGCCGATGGTCCCCAGAGACAGCGACACCGGGTCGCGAACGGTGATCGACGCCGTCGCTTCGGCCTTGATCTTGGCGTTCTTGCGCAGAGCGATGGTGGCCTTGACGTTGTAGACACCCTTGAAATCGTAGACATGCTTCTGGCGATCGGCACCGGCTTCGTCGGGCTTGGACATGTCAAAGTTGACCGTTGGGCCGTCGCCAAAGTCCCAGGTCACAAACAGTTCTTCGCGGGCCGCGCCGTCAAAGGTCACGGTGAACTCGACCGGCAGCGGCGCGTTGCCCGTGTCCGGCGAGACAACGAGTTTTGCTTTCAGCGTCGGGAACTTCTGAACATCTTCGGCGTCACTTTCGCCGCTGTCGCCGCTGTCCGCCACCGCGTCTGCGCCGCCCGACGAGTTCGGATCGCTGCTGCAGGCGCCCACGGCGACAAGCGCGGCGGACACCAACACGGCCCGCAAGATCCAAGTGTGCAGGCCAGCAAAAGCCGCGCGGCCCGGGTCGCCGCTGGGCAGGCGCGGGCCGAATCGCTGGGCGACCACGTGGATCAGGCTAAGGAATTTGGCCATGAACATGGACTCCTATACGGGGACAGGGCGGGGGAACACCCGGCCGGCTACACACAAACTCGCTAGTGTACAGGATTTGCAGGCTCCCATTCCAGCCCGGCGGGTGAGTATCGGTGAGTTGGGGCTGTACCAGGCGAGGATCCAATAGTGGGGTCCTTCGCACGCCGCGGCGCTGCCGGCCCCAAGAAGGCTCGACCTAGCCCAAAGAGCGAGTGCCACCGAGGGCAATCGTCTGGGGCCGGAGCGCTTGCGGCCCACCTAGTCGTGGCGCGGGGCCAGGTTTTCAGGGGTCATTTCCTGACCCCTGAATTGGAACCGCGCCCGGCTGCGCGCCAGCCCGTTGAACCTGGCCCGACCTGGGGCCTATGCTACGGCGATGCAAGCCGCTGCCCACGTCCAACTCCCGACCTCCGCCGACTGCCACGCCGCCGTGCAGATCGTCCAGCGCCTGCGCCGCCACGGCTTTGAGGCCTACTTGGTGGGCGGTTGCGTGCGCGACATGGTTCTGTGCCGCGAACCCAAGGACTACGACGTGGCCACGAGCGCCCCGCCGGCCGAGGTCATGCGGCTGTTCAGCCGGGTCATCGAGGTCGGGATCGCCTTTGGCGTGGTGCGCGTGCGCCTGCAGAGCCTCCCCGGTGTGTGGAGCGAGATCGAGGTCGCGACCTTTCGCGCCGATGGCGGCTATAGCGATGGCCGGCGGCCCGACCACGTGCGCTTTACCCATGCCCAAGAAGACGTGGTGCGGCGCGACTTTACGCTCAATGGCCTGCTGCTGGATCCGCAGTTGGTCGAAGATGGCGATGTGGTGCGCGCCCAGCAAGGCCTGGTGATCGACTGGGTGGGCGGGCTGGAAGACCTTCGCACGGGGCGGCTCCGCGCCATTGGCGATCCGCTGCTCCGCTTTGGCGAAGATGCCCTGCGGCTGCTGCGGGCGGCGCGATTTGCGGCGCGGTTTGACCTGCAGGTCGATCCAGAGACAGCGGCGGCAGTGCGGCGCCAAGCTTCGACGCTCATGAAGGTCTCTGTAGAGAGAATCACCAATGAGATCTGCTTGATGCTGGTGGCTGCCAGTGCCGAGACCGGGCTGCGCCACCTGGCCGAGCTGGGGTTGGCCGCGGTGATGTGGCCGGAGCTGTGGGCCGCCGATGATCAACTGCTTTTTGCCCGCAGTCGCGCGCTCGGCTTGGCCCAGCTGGCGGTGGAGCCGCTGCCGGCCCAGGTGGGCTGTCTGCCGGCCCATGGCGGCTTGGGGCTGCCGCTGGCGCTGGCGAGTCTTTGCTGGCCTCTGGCGAGCTGGCTGGGCAGTGGCGAAGCGCAGAGGACCTTGCGGCTGGCCAACGCCGATCGCAGCGCAGCCGTTGGGATTTTGGAGCTTGCACACGGCGCCCTGGCCAAAGGCCTGATCGCCCATGCGCCAACACCGCCGCCTTGGCCCGCCGCGCTGAGCCGTTGGCTGCGAAATCCGTTGGCTGATCAAGCTCTTTTGTTACTGCAAGCCGCAGAAGCCCTGGCAACAGCTGCGGACTGGCGCGGGGCGCGGGCGCGGTGGCCTGTCGATCAGGCGTTCCCAACGGCGGCGCTGAGCGGTTCAGACCTGAAAGCGCTGGGCTTTTCCGCCGGGCCGCGCTTTAAGCTGGCGCTGACCGCGGCGGAGGATGCGCTTTTGGAAGGGGCCCCGGCCGATCAGGCGCGAGCGGTGGCTTTGGCGCTGGTGGCACCCGCAGAATCCTGAGCTGCGCACGGCCGGGCAACGCCGAGGCGGTGCAGGGGGACCTGCGCGCAACCACAGCCCAAGCCTGAGGTTTTTGCCTGAGCCGCGCCAAGACCTGCCGACCCAGTTGAAGCCGGGCAGCTGCCGCAGCTGGGTTTGCGCAGGCGCAGGGCCAAGGAGGCAAGCGCAGCGGCGACGACGAACCCGACA
>JBIKTV010000050.1:0-20687 GCA_044347905.1 Myxococcota bacterium | reverse complement strand
GCAGAGAGCCGCGACTCCAAGGGCCCCTGATCGTCAGAACCCGTTTGCCTGCGCGGCCTTGCCGTATCCCTGGCCCATGGGCGACAGGCTGAACTCCTTGGTCCCATTGTCGACGTCGTACAGGCCCATGCGGTAGACCTTTACGCCGTGATTCCATTCGTAATTGTCCATCAGCGTCCAGTAGAAATAGCCTTCGACTTTGACTCCCTCAGCGATCGCCTTCTGCAGCCACGTCAGGTGCGGCTTCACATACCCTTCCCAGCTGCTGGCCTTTGCGTCACCGGTGCCATTCTCCGTAATCAGCACCGGATAGCCGTACTCGTGGGCGAGCTTGGCAACCTCATAAATCCCCTTGGGATAATTGCTGAACAGGTTGGTGTCGGGCAGAAAGTCAAACAGCTTGTACTGCGGCGCCAAGGCGATGGGCTGCGGGCGAATCTTCAGCTGGGTGTAGTAGTTGACGCCAATGTAGTCCATGCGCCCCACCATGTCCGCGCGCTTCTCGCTCGGCTCAATCACGCCGTCCAGGTTGCGATCGACTTCGCCCTTGATAATCGCATTCAAAAAGGCCCGGTTGTACACATAGTCGGCGTGGGGGATCAAAGCCACATGCGCGGGATCATTGGGGTCTGCTGGAGTTAACGCCGCCAAATTGGCCACGATGCCCACCCGGGCCTTCTTGCCGTCGCCATCGACATCGGTCGGGTCATTCGCGTGGACCGCGTCGTACATCTTTGCGTGGGCTTCCATCATGTTAAAGGCGACTTGCAGGCCCTCTTCGATGCGCGCCGTCACGCCGGGCGGATTGGTGCGCTCCTTGCTCGGCAGCAAGTAACCGGCGATGACCACGGCAAACGGCTCGTTGATCGTCCCCCACAAGTCGACCTCGGCGCCGTATTCCTTTGCGCACCAGCCAGAAAACAGCGCTAGGCGACTGACAATCCGCTCCTTGTCGAGCCAGCCGCGGTTCTTGCAGGTGTCGATGTCCTGGTGGCACGCCTTGCCGTCGTGGATCCACAAGGGCAGGGTGTAGTGGTTCAGGGTGATGAGCAGCTGCAGGTTGCGCTGGCGGGCCCCTTGAAAGATCTTGTGATACGCAGCGACGGCCTTCTTGTCGACGTATTGGTCCAGCTCCGCGACCGTGGTGGCCTTGTCTGCTGCGCCATCGGGGAATAGGCGGCTCCACTCCAGAGAGTAGCGAAAGGCTCCCAAGTGCAGATCATTCTTGGCGCCGTCCAGGTACTTGGGCCACAGCTCCCAGAATCCGGGGCCCGCTGACGGAGGATCTCCGGCCAAGAAAGTCGAGGCGTCGGCGACCAGCTCCTTGTCGGTAACCCATTGATACCAATCGGAATTCTTGTCCTCGCACTCGGCTGCGGCCAGGGTCGGGCAGCCCATGTCCACCTGAAAGCCGGCCACCGCCGCGCCCCAGAGAAATCCTTTGGGAAATTGCGTGGTCACGCTAGGTGCGGTGTCTGCGCCAGACACGGTGTCGCTTGCGGCCGGCTTGGCGTCCTCTGCGCCACAGGCCATGACCACCAGGCCGGCGAGCCATACGGCGAGGTGTTTTGAGGTCTGCCATCGCGCTCGGTAGGCTCCACTCGTCTTGATCATTGCCGTCTCCCTTGGTCGTCGCGGCCCGCACAGTGCTGGTGCCCCAGCGTAGCCGTTCATGCGCCACGCGAAAAGCGCTTTGGGCGCAGCGATTCCAATAACCGCCGGGCCAATTCAGGGGTCGCCTTCTTGATCCCTGAACTAGAGCCGCGCCCGCCTCAATCTGGGGGCTACCCGTAGACTAGGTTCTTGTGCCAGACTCCGCGCGCCTGCAGTGCCTCATTTGCCGGGCTACGCGAGGGCCAATTGCTCGCTCCGACCACCGCTATCGCCGAGCCGCCCTGGTGGATGCGCCGCGCAGTGCCCATTGCCCTGGCGGTGTTTGCCCTGGGGTTTGGCCTGTGGTGGCCCGACGTCATCACCAACACCGATGAGGGCATGTACGTCCACCATGCGGCGACCCTGCTGCGCGGCCAGACCCACGTCGCGGTGATCGACCCCTGGACGGGAGCGACCTCTTGGCAGCTGCCCGCGCAGTATCCGCTGCTCACGTCGCTGCTGCAGATGCCCGCGATGGCTCTGGTGGGCTGGCGCGGCGCCTACGTCGAGCCCCTCCTGGGGGTGCTGGTCACGGTGCTGGCGACCGCCCACTGGCTGCGCCGCTGGCAGCTTGACCCAAACTTTGCCCTGCTTTGGCTGACCTTTTTGCCGTACGTCGTGCTCGCCCGAGTAGCGACTAGCGACGTCATCGGCACCGCCTGGGTCGCGCTGTCGATGGCTGCGTTTGTCGAAGGTCAGGCCCGCGACCATGCCTCCGTGCGCCGCGGACCCTGGTGGATCGCCGGGTTTCTCGCCGGTTCGTCCATCGCCTTTCGCGAGATGGGGCCGTTTGTGCCGTTGGTGTTCTTTGCCGGAGCGGTGTTTCGCCGCCAGCCAGGGTGGTACTGGCTGCTGATCGGCGGGCTGTTCGGGGTGTGCGTGCGACCGCTCAGTGCTTGGTGGGCTTTTGGTAATCCTCTGTTTATCAAAGAATCTCTCCCAGCGTGGTGGGGCATTCAGCACCTGCGGGCCAACTTCTGGCCAGACGTGGCCCTGCTCACCTTTGCCCTCCCGGGTGGCCTGCCGGCACTGCTGGCGTACCGCGGCCCCTTGCGCGCTGAAATGATTCTGTCCGCCCTGCTGTTCATAGGTCTGCATATGTGCTACGAATTTGCCGGTGGAGGCAGCGGTTGGTACAGCGCAGTCGTGGGCGGGCGCTTCTTCAACTTGGCCGTGCCGATGCTGATTGTCGCCGTGGCTCACGCAGTCAAGCGCTTGGAGGCTGCCGCGATCGCCCCGCGGCTTTGGCGCTGGGTCCGCGGCGCGCTCCTGGTCGGCGCGGTGGCCGTGGCGGCGGCTTTGCATCCGGCCATGGCGCACTGGTCGCGCTCGCATCGCCAGGTCCAAGACAGCTTTTGCCAAAACGTGCCGCCCGGCGCCGTGGCCATCGTCAACACCAGCGTCATCGGCAAATACATCAGCCCGGTCACGTGTTTGCGCACGATGGTCGATCTGAGCCCTGACTCGCTAGCCCAATTGTCCAAGTTGTTGGCGCGCAATCCGCAAGTCTACATCGGCGTCGTTGAGCGCGCGGACAGCAGCTATTGGCGCGAATGGACCGCGACCTACCTGGCCTGGGTCAAGCAATTGCCCGCGGCCTATCGCCTAGAGCCGGTGTACCGCGGACCCGACGGCTGGCAGCGCCTCCAACTCTGGCGCGTCTTGGCCAAATAGCCTCTCCCCCATCGAATTCAGCGTGGCTTCGCGCCGGTCGTGTAGCCTTCGTCGTGGATGTCCATGACCGCCCGCCCGGATGGATCGGCGAGCTTTTGGAACGCCGCGTCCCAGGCCAGCGCCGTCGCCGTGCTGCAGGCCACGCTGCGCTCAAAGGGTACGCATTGCGCCGCCGTGCCGCTGGGAAAGTGCGACTCAAACAGGCGGCGGTACAGGTAAGCCTCTTTTGTTTCAGGGGTTTTGCTGGGGAAGCGCTCTGCCGCTCCGGCCATCATGCGGTCAGAGATTTCGCGTTCCGCGTGGGCCTTGAGGCCGTCGATCCAGCCGTAGCCCACACCGTCAGAGAATTGCTCTTTCTGGCGCCACAGCACTTGATCGGGCAGCCAGCCGTCAAACGCGTGGCGCAGCGGGTACTTCTCAATCGGCCGCGGCCGGGGCGCCGTCCGGGGCAGCTTGACCGCGGGATCGAGCTGCATGGCGACATCCAGGAACTCGCGGTCCAGGAACGGCACGCGCACCTCAATGCCCCAGGCCGCCCCGGATTTGTTGGCCCTCAAGCAGTCATAAAGGTGCAGTTTTGCCAGCTTGCGCACCGTTTCAAAGTGCAGCTCCGCGGCGTCTGGCGCCTTGTGAAAGTAGAGGTATCCGCCAAAAATCTCGTCCGCCCCCTCACCCGACAGCACCATTTTGATGCCCATCGCGCGGATCTTGCGCATCAGCAGGTACATCGGCGTCGAAGCGCGCACAGAAGTGACGTCAAACGACTCGATGTGGTAGATGACATCGCTCAGCGCATCCAGGCCTTCTTGCACCGTAAACTGAATTTCGTGATGGATGGAGCCGACTTTTTCCGCTACGGCTCGCGCTGGGGCAAAATCGGGGGCGCCCGCCAGGCCCACAGAAAAGCTGTGCAGCCGCGGCCACCAAGCGGGACCTCGATCGTCGTCTTCCACGCGCTTGTCACTATAATGTCCTGCAATCGCTGCGATAATTGACGAGTCCACCCCGCCCGAGATCAGCAGCCCATAGGGCACGTCGCACATCAGCTGACGGTGCACGGCGGCCATCAGCGCTTGGCGAAGAGCTTGCGGATCATAGGGTTGATTCGGCACCACTTGGGGCTCCGCCCACTCAGGCCGGTAGTAGCGCTGCATGCCGCGATCGTGCTGGCGGCTGTCCCAATAGTGACCGGGGAGGAATTCCTGAATGCGCTCGCACACCCCCTCCAGCGCCTTGAGCTCTGAGGCCACCCACAGGTGCTCGCCGCGATCCCAGCCGATGTAGAGCGGAATAACGCCGATCGGGTCGCGGGCGATGAGCCAGTGTTCCCGCCGCGGATCCCACAGGACAAAGGCAAAAATCCCATTGACCTGATTGAGGAATTGTTCGGGGGCCTGCTCGTCGTAGAGGTAGAGCAGCACTTCGCAGTCCGAGGCGGTCTGGAAGCGGTGCGGCCCGCGCAGGCCCTCTTGCAGCGCGCGGTGGTTGTAGATTTCGCCGTTGACGGCCAGCACCCGCTCCGTGTCGGCGTCGATCAGGGGCTGGGCGCCGTGCTCCACATCGACGATGGCCAGGCGCTCATGGGCCAGGATCGCCCGCTCGTCGGCGTAGATGCCGCTCCAGTCGGGGCCGCGGTGACGCAGTTTCTTGGCTTGTTTGAGGGCAAGGGTGCGCAGCTCTTTGGCTTTGCCTTGGGTCGGATCGATGTCGAGGATGCCCAGGATGCCGCACATGCGCCAAACCGCCGCGACCTGTGGATGGTCGCCCCAGACCGAGAATGCCCAGCCCGCCGGCTGCGGTCAAACGGCCGGGAGCCTCAGGGGCGCGGCCCTTGCCCGGGTGCCACAAAAAGACTGTGGAATTAAGCCATCACCTTCGCTTGAGCAGCACGCGAAACCGCAACATGAGGGCAGAGGCAATCACCGCCAGGGCCAGCGACAGGCCCCACCAAAGCCGGTCGGGCGGTTGGCCAAGGCGAAACACCAGCACATAGCTCAGGGGCAGGCCCAAGAGGGCAAAGCCCAAGACATTGAACCACATCGGCACGCGGGTGTCGTCCAGGCCGCGCAGCACGCCAAAGCCCACGGCTTGCAGGCCGTCGGCGATCTGAAACGCAGCGGCGAACAACAGGAAATGCGCGGTCATCTCCAACACCGCCGGCTCGGCTTTGGGCAGGTACTGCAGGGCCATCCAATGGCGGGTAGCGACCATGGCCACGCCAGAAAGCGCCGCAAACACGCCTGCAAGGGCAAACGCCGTCCAGCCTGCCCGCGCTACCCCTTGGCGATCGCGGGCCCCTACGGCGATGCCCACGCGCATGGCCGCCGCGGTGCCGAGCGAAAAGGGCACCTGAAAGGCCGCAGAAGCGATGGACATGGCCACCTCATGGGCCGCCAAGACGGAGGTACCCAGCAGGCCGGCCCACAGGGTGATCAGGACAAATCCCGTCACTTCAAGGCCATACTGAATCGCCAGCGGCAGCCCGGAAGCGACCTGGGGGCGAAGCTCGGCCCAGGTGGGACGGGACCATGCACCGCGGGACCATGCACCGCGCATCTCATGATAATCGCGGCCCAATTGCACCCAGGCGATCAAGCCCAAGGCCATGGCACCCCGGCAAAGCAGCGACGCCGCGGCGATCCCCGGCAGCCCCCAGCCCAAATCGACAAACCAGAACGCCAGCCAGGCGTTGAGGACGTTGGCCAGCACCGCAGAGACCATCACGGGCCGCGGATGGCCCACCGCGGAGCAGAAACTGCGCGTCGAGGCGTACCACATGGCCGGAATCAGCCCCGGCGCAGCCACGTGCAGGTACGCCGCGGTGTCGCTCACCAGCCCCGGCTCTTGGCCCATCGCCAGCAGAGCCGCAGGAGCCCCCCACAGCAGCGCGACAAAGGGCGCCCCGGCAAACAGCCCTAACCACAGGCTCTGCCGCCACAATCGCCCGGCTTCAGGCAGATTGCGCTGGCCCACCGCCCTGGCCACATGGGGGTCGATGCCGGCCATCAGGCCAAAAGCGGTAATCAGCACCAGCACAAACGTCGTCGCAGCCAGGGCCTGGGCCGCCAGCGCCTGTACGCCCAAGCGCCCAGCGGCCAGCGTGCCCACCAGGCCCATCGCCATCTGCGCCAGCTGGGCCACACTGAGCGGCCCGGCGAGCTTGAGCATCGCTCTGATTTCGCTAGTAATTGCTTGTGGATTCACGCGTCGGTCACCTGGGCGCCCATGCCGATCAGCTGTTCGGCGAGCCATTGGGCGGTCGCCTCGCCCAGGTCGGGCACGCTGCGGCTGGCCCAGATAACAACCAGCAATTTCAAGGTGTCAGCGTCGGTCTTGCTGCGCTGGGCGTCCTTGACCCCGTTGGCGCAGGGGCCGTCGCCGTCGCACAGGCACAGCAGGCCTTCCAAGTCGATCTCGTGGCCGCTGGCGTTGAACGGATAGCGCTCGCCGGCGCGTCCCAGGCGAATCTCCAGCGAACCGCTGAGTTTCCCGGCGTCCACCGCGCTAATCGGCCAGCCGCTGAGCATGCTGACGCTATTGCAGGCGTCGACCACCGGGTTGATCTGCGGCATGCCCTCCGTTTGCGCGATATTCTTTAGGAATTCAGAAGCCGGCTTGCCGCGGCCCGTGGGTTTGTATCCGCCCCAGCGCAGCAGATCGCGCGCCGCCTTTTGCACCTGATCGCCGCCGCCCAGCGCCGCTTCCGCCGCCGGGGTCATCTGCGAGGCCTTGAGCTCGTCGACGGCGATCCTGTCGATCGCACAGGGCAAATTGACAAAGAATCCGCGGGCGTCTAGGAGAGGGTGATCTGGCAAGGCCACATTTTTCAGCATCCAACGATCGCTCAAGGAACCTCCAGGTCGCCCAAGTTGCGCCGCACGATCTCGGCATTCTGCATCCCGTACTCCAGCCAGCGCCGCCGCAGCCGCCACATCCGCTCCATGGGCAGATCGCCGCGCAGCCCGCTCTGACGCAGCTGATCGCGCCGCCGCGGCACCAGGCTCTCTAGGGTAATCGCCAAGGCGACCGAGAGGTTATACGACTGCACCATGCCCCACATGGGCAGGATATAGCGCCGATCCGCCGCCGCGCGCATCTCTTCGCTGATGCCGCTTTTCGCGTTGCCGACCACGATGGCAACTTTGGGCGGCAGCGGAATATCGGCAAGCGTTTCCGTGGCTTGCAGGTCGCTCACCCACAGCTCATAGCCCTGGGCCTTGAGCGCGGCCACCCCTTCTTGGGTGCTGGCGTGGCGATGGAGGTCGATCCACTGGTCAGAGGACTTGGCCACCGTCGACTGCAGCCGCAGGTCGTGCTTGTTGAGCACCCAGTGCAAGTCTTGCAGGCCATACGCTTCGCAAGTCCGCACGCACGCAGCCACATTGTGCGGATCAAACACGTCCTCAAACACCGCCGTCACAGAGCCCAGGCGATGGCGCAGCACTTGGTCGACGCGCACCAACCGCTCTGGGGCGACGTAGGTCTCCAGCACGTCCACGGCCGGCCAGGGCTGTTCTGCGAGCCCCTGGTCCAAAGATGGCGATTTCATTCAGGTCCTTTGGGGCCGGCCGTTTCGCGCGCGCTAATTTACGCCCGCGAGCTTGGCCTCGAGCTGGGCGATGGTGTCCTTGATGGCCAGCTTGACGCGCTTGAGCTGCTTGAGCTCCGCGTCCTCTTCGGGCGTCAGGTGCTCATTCTCCTCGATCTTCAGGGTCGCGGCCTTGAGGCGGGCGTGCTCGGCCTTCAGCTCCTCGATGGCAACGGCGGGATTTTCGTGGTGAATGAGCGCGTGGACATCGTGCATGGGACACCTCAGTGAAGCGTTTTGCGGCGCCGGCACGACCCTGCGTGGGTTCGCCCTGCCGTCAGGCCGATGGTAGGTAGCCGAGCGCCCGGGGTCAACCGCCAAGCGCCGATACCTCGGGGGCTTTGGTCATCGAATCGCATCCCCGTTGCCATTCATGCGGTTGCCAGAGCGCTGGTGCTTGATGATCCAGCGCTGCCAGCGCGAGGTCAGGGCCGGATCGAGGTGCGCTGCCCGCAACGCTGCGTTTTGTGGGAAGGTCGGGTCCAGCGAGCGCTCGCCGTGGATGGACACCAGCTGCCGCCAGGTCTCCTCCAGCGCCACCTGCCAGGTAAACGAGTCAAACGCCGCGTTTTCCTTGCCGATAGGCCAGCCGTCCATGCGAGCCCCACAGCGCCCCAACCCCAGGCCCTGGGCCATGCGCGCCCACGTGCGGGCGGTCAGCTGCAGCTCGGTGTCGGCCAATTGCCGTTCAAAAATGACCGACTCGCGCTCGTCCGTCGTCGCGGCCTGGCGCACCACGTCCAAGGTGATCGCCTGGCCCTTTGGCACCGCGGCGAGCCAATCCATCATGCGATCAAAGCCCTGCAGGGCCACCAGCGCCGTCGACAAGCCGCCATCGACCGCATCTTCGGCGGTGGGCAGCACCATCAAGCCCACCTGAACTTCGCGATCGGCGGGCTGCGATCGGATCCAGCGCTGTGTTTGCTGCAGCTTTTCCGTGCAGCGCGGGTCGCTCGGATCCCAGGCCATCACCAGCTTAGCCTGGGCGTCGTCCCAGCGTTCCTGAGGCGGATCAGCCACATGGAGCCGCAAGTCCGCCACCGCGCCGTCCATCTCTGCGGCGACCTCTGCCGTCCAGCTGATCCAACGCACTAGACCGCGATCGGTTATATAAGTGGATAAAATTAAACCAGAAATCGCCACCAGGAGCCGGCGAATCCGCGACCAGCCCACGGCGTGCGGCACCGGTTCCGCGGTCACCTCCGCTGGCGTGGGCGGCTCTGGGGGCTGCGAAGGCGGCGCGTCGTCTTTGGGTGCTTCGTCGCTCATGCCAGCCTAACTACTCTCGCCCGCGGGGACCTGCAAGCGCTGCAGAGCCTCGGGGTCAAACAGGCGCAGCAACGGCGCGTACAGATCCTCAGGCAGCGCGCAGTGAAGCGTCACGGAGGCCGCTTGCCCGGGCGGCTGCAGCTCCAGGCGCCAAGCGTGCAGCGCGAGCCTCTCCAGGGCGTATTTGGCCGCATAATCGCGGTTCATTGCCCCTTGGCCGTGGTCGCCGTCGCCGATCAGCGGATGGTTGGCATGGCGAACGTGCTGTCGCGCCTGGCGCCAACGCCCCGTGTGCAGGGTGAGTTTGACCAGGGTGCAGCGGTCCACCTCGCTGTGCAGCAGCGGCTCCAGGGTGGTCTGGGCCTCCTGGCGATCGCCGTTTTCGCTGCGCACCGCGTGATCGATGTGCAGGGTCTGGAGGGGATGCCCGCGGACCAGACCAAGGTAAGTCTTTGTTCCCGCTTGCAAAGCCTGCTGCCAAGCCGCGCCGTCGCTGTCGGGCTCCGTGGCCAACACCAGGCCGCTCGTGCCGCGGTCCAGGCGATGCACCAGCCGCGGCTTAAAACCCAGCAACTGCTCGGCCGCCTGGGTCAGCGTCCACTCCGGCCGACCGGCAAAAGCGCTGTTGTGGCAAAGTAATCCGCTGGGTTTGTCCAGGGCAAAGGCGCCAAACTCGCGCCACAGCAGCCTGACCGGCGCCACGTCCTGCGGTCCCTGCACCCGCGGATTGCCGTGTTTGTCGCGCGGAACTGCGGCCACCTGCGGCTATACGTCCAGGTTGCGGACGTCCAGCGCGCGCGAAACGATAAAGTCTCTGCGCGGTTCCACGGCGTCGCCCATCAGCACGGTAAACGTCGCGTCGGCCTCCACGGCGTCCGTGACTTCGACCTTGAGCATGGTGCGCTTGGTCGTGTCCATCGTCGTTTCCCACAGCTGCTCTGGGTTCATTTCGCCCAGACCCTTAAAGCGCTGCAACTGCACGCCCTTGCTGCCAAACTCAAACACCCGGTCGAGGATCGCTTCAAAATCGATGGCCTCGTGTTCGTGGCTGTCGCGAATCACCTGGTACGGCCCCTGGCCCAGCACCGACTCGATCTCGGCGATGCGCTTCTTGAGCAGCACGTAGTCCGAACCGCCCAGCATCCGGTCGTTGATCCGCGTCGTGCGCGTGACGCCGGCCAAGCGGCTCTTGATCTCCAGGGTCGCGGGCTCGTGGCGGCCATCGCGCTCGCGCGGCGCAAGGTGCTTGAACTGCGGGTGACCCATCGACGGGTGGTGCAGCTGCAGCCACTCGCCAATCGACTGAATCGCCTCGTCAATATCGCCATCCTCAATTTGCTGATGGTCCAGATGGGCGGCCTTGACCACCGCCGCGACCACCCGCTCGTCAATGTTGGAGCCCAGGCGCTTGCCCAAGCGGTGCAGGATCGAGCGGAATTCGGTGATCTTGCGCACCAGCTTTTGCAGCTCTTCGCCCTCGATCGACCCCAGCAGCCCCATTAGCTTGACGCTATCAATACCGGCGCGGATCAGGTAGTTCTCCCGCGCAGCGTCATCCAACAGATACTGTTCTTTCTTGCCGCGCTTGGCCTTGTACAGCGGCGGCTGGGCGATATAGAGGTGGCCGCGCTCGATGATCTCCGGATACTGCCGATAGAAAAACGTCAGCAGCAGCGTGCGGATGTGCAGGCCGTCGACGTCGGCGTCCGTCATGATGATGATGCGGTGGTAGCGCAGCTTGTCCAGGTTCTTGTCTTCGCCGATGCCGCAGCCCAAGGCCGTGATCAGCACCACGATTTCGGCGCTGCTGAGCATGCGGTCGTAGCGCGCTCGCTCCACGTTGAGGATCTTGCCGCGCAACGGCAGGATCGCCTGGTACTTGCGCTCGCGCCCCGTCTTGGCCGAGCCACCGGCGGATTCACCTTCCACAATGAACACTTCGCACTTGCTCGGATCGCGCTCTTGGCAATCGGCGAGCTTGCCGGGCAGAGACGAGCCTTCCAGCGCGCCTTTGCGCCGCACCATGTCGCGGGCCTTGCGGGCAGCGTCGCGGGCACGGGCAGCATCAATCGCCTTGTTGATCACTTTCTTAGCGTCGGTCGGGTGCTCCGCCAGGTACTCCGCCAGCTTCTCGCCCACCGCGGCTTGCACCACCGGCGTCACCTCGCTGGACACGAGCTTGTCCTTGGTCTGGCTAGAGAATTTGGGGTCGGCGATCTTGACCGCGATGACCACGGTCAGGCCTTCGCGAATGTCGTCCCCGCTCAGCGGCTCTTTCTGCTTCTTGTTCAGCCCTTCTTTCTCCGCGTAATCGTTGACGACGCGCGTCATCGCCATGCGAAAGCCGGTCAAGTGCGTGCCGCCGTCGCGGTTGCGGATGTTGTTGGTAAAACACACCGCCTGCTCGGCGTAGCTGTCATTCCACTGCAGCGCCACTTCGACTTCAAACGGCCGGCCGTCGTCAAACACCCGCTTGGCGTGGACGTGGATCGGCGTGTCGTGGACGGCGCTCTTGTTCTTGTTCAAAAACTTGACGAATTCGGTCAAGCCGCCGGGGCTGACAAACTCGTCGGCGCGGCCGTCCCGCTCGTCTTCAATAAAAATCGTGAGATTGCGGTTGAGGAACGCCATCTCGCGAAAGCGCGCCGCCAGAATCTCATAGGAGAAATCGGTCATCGAAAAGACGTCGGGATCCGGCTTGAAGTGGACCTGCGTGCCGGTCTTGGCCGACGCTTCGCCGCGCATCACCCCTTCGCCCTGGGTAGCGCCCTTGCGAAATTCCGCATTCCACACATAGCCTTCGCGGTCAATTCGCAGCTGCACCCACTCAGACAGCGCGTTGACCACAGAGACGCCGACGCCGTGCAGACCGCCGGAGACCTTGTAGCTGTTCTGGTCGAACTTGCCGCCCGCGTGCAGCTCGGTCAGGGCCACTTCCGCCGCCGAGCGGCCATCTTCGTGCTTGCCCACCGGGATGCCGCGGCCGTTGTCCTGCACGCTCACAGAGCCGTCCAGGTGCAGCTTGACCTCAATGCGGTTGCAGAAGCCGGCCAGCGCCTCGTCCACGGAGTTGTCGACCACTTCATACACCATGTGGTGCAGACCGGAGCCGTCGTCGGTGTCGCCAATGTACATGCCCGGGCGCTTGCGCACCGCTTCCAAGCCCTTGAGCACCTTGATGCTTTCCGCGCTGTACTCGCCCTGACTCTGGGCCAGCTCGGCCATTTCAATCGCGGAGATTTGCGCGGCGGTCAGGTCGCTGACCTCGGGCGTGTCCGCCTTGGCGCGGTCGAGAACATCTTGGATATTGGCCATGTTGTGGTATCCCGTCGGCTGGGCCGGACCCGAAGAAGCGGGGCGGCAAAAGGGCCAACAGGATACGCCAAAACCGCGCGCTTGGCTAGGTCGATCCGCGCCGGTCTGTCGATTTGTCCGCCAAAAATCGCTTGGACATTGCTGAGATATTCGGCCTGAGGATCTGTCCTTGAACAAGTCGATCGGCTTGCAGGTTCACGGAGCGGCGAATCGGCCAAATGGACGTGAGCTTGCGACCCACGCAGTAGCAGGGACCTGTTCGAGTGACTCTCGGACAGGTCCTAAGCCCCGCGGATCATCTCGTCTAGGCGCTGCAGGCCCTGGTCGACCGTCTCAAGCTCCGGGCCAAAGGACAGCCGCACGAATTGGCGCAACCGCGACGGAATGTGCGAGCGGCGCTTGCCCGGGTTGATGTCAAAAAACTCCCCGGGGACCACGATCACTTGGCGATCGAGGGCGGCGCGGAAGAAGGCGTGGCCATCCTGCAGAGCCGGCGGCAGATTCTCTAGGCTGGCAAAGCAGTAGAACGCCCCCATCGGCGCCTGATCGATCTGCAGGCCCATGGCCCGGGCGCGTTCCAGCATCAGCTTGCGCTTGTGGCCAAAACTCTGCTGGATCGCTCGGGCTTCTTGATCGGCCACGTGGGGCTGCAGCAAGGGCAGGGCGGCGCGCTGCAGCGGGTGCGAAGGCCCGCCGTCCAGAAACGAACCCGCAGAAGTCAGCCGCTCAATCACCGACTTGGGCCCCAAGGTCCACGCCAGCCGCCAGCCGGGATAGCGCCAATTTTTGGTCAGGCCGTCGGTCAGGAGCACCGGATCGCTCTCGATATCCTCGACATACTTGGCCGCAGACAGGGCCGGCCCATCGCTGACCGCGGCGGCGTCATACAGGTAGTGCGAGTAAAATTCGTCAAAGATCAGCGCGCAGTGCAGGCTGCGGGCCACATCAACCCACGACCTGAGGGCACCGCCGCGCAGGGCCTGGCCGGTGGGGTTGGTCGGATTGGACAGCAGGATGGCCGAAAGCCCTTTGCCCACGATCTCCGCGCGCAGGCGGGCCGGGGTCAGGGTAAAATTCTCCGCGCGATCCAGGACAATGGGGATCGGCACAAACGCCCTGAAAATCGTCAGCAATTCTTCATATGCGGTGTAGTCCGGCAGCAGATGGCCCAGGTGGATGTTGCCGAGCGTCGCCGCCACCCGCGTCAGGGCCGTGCGCCCGCCCGCAGAAATCGCCACATTCTCCGCTGAATACTGGCTGGGCATGCCCTTGCGGTAGCGGGCGTTGTACAGCTGGGCCACGGCGTCGCGCAGCTCCATCAGCCCGCCCACCGGGGCGTATTCGTGTTGCGCATCGCTGATATCGACGTGGTGGATGCGCTCCGCCGCCCCGGGCAGAGGCCCCGTCTCCGGCGCCCCCTGGCCCAAGTTGGCCCAGCCGCTGTGGCCGTAGTGAAAGCCGCGCGCCGCAGCCTCGGCCATCACGTAGATGACGCCAGTGCGAGGTACGGGCCGGAAAATCTGCTGCGGACCATCGCCGTTGGGGCTGGTCGGCGTGGGCGGCGGGGCGATGCTCATGGAGATCCCTTGGGGATGGCGAGAGGCTCAGAGCCCGTGAAGAAATTCTGGATGTGCAAGAACGACGATCGACAATATTGGCTTTCTTGACTCTCACGGGCGTAGAACTGCCGTTCTTTCACATCCTCTCAGGCAGCCGGGCGGAAAATCGCTTCCCAGCCAGCGGAATTCTGGAACAGCCGCTTGCAGGTGATGGCGCGGTTCTCCTCCAAGGTAAACCGGTGGTACTTGTTGGCCGGCACGATCACCAGGTCGCCCGGCACCACGTGGACGCGCATCCAGCGGTCGTCTTTGTCGCGCAAGTCAAAGATTCCGGAACCGGCGACGACAAAGCGGATCTCTTCATCGGTGTGGATGTGCTCCGTAAAGAATTTGTCCAGCAGTGGCTCTAGGTTGGGCATGTCAGGGTGAAGGTTGACCACATCCATTTGCACGTAACCGCGCTCCTCCCGGAGCTTTTGCAGCGGTGCGGCGTAGTCGGCTTCGTCGGTCGGCAGCTGCCAATACAGGATGCCTTCGGCGTTCAGATCGGCGCCGCTGAGGGCGTGGTCGGGCTGGTCGAGCAGATAGGCGCGCATAGATACCTCTGGCGAAATGAGAAGATCCGTGGGTTCTTTAGCCTAGCCTCAAGCGCTTGCGCCTGCATCTTCCGGCTGGGCGTGGTCGTGGGTCAAGTGCGAGATCCCGGCGCTGTGCATGCGCACCTGGGCCCGGCACAACCAGTCCAGGCACTCGGCCTGGGTCTTGGCGTGCACGGCGTCGCGGCCCCAGATGTACACGCCGTGGTTGCGCACGATCACCGCGTTGGCTTTGGGCCAAGCCAGCACCGCCGCCTCCATGCGCTCCTCAAGCTCGTGCTCAAGCGCGGTGTTGTTGATGACCGGGATGTCGTGCGTGTCAAAATAGCCTACGCCTTCAAGCCCTTTCATCATCTCCAACCGGGTCAAGCGCAGCGGTTCGCCCGGGGGCACCAGCGCCGCGGCCAGCACGATGTCCAGAGAGTGCGAGTGCAGCACGGCTCCGGCGCCGCGGTGGCGATAGGCGGCCATGAACAACGGCGCGCATTGCGTCAGCTTTTGCCCGCGCAGCGGCGCGCAAGTCACCTGGCCGCGCAGGTTGATCTCAAAGATATCATCCGGCTGCAGGTTCTCTTTTTCGACCCCGGAAGGCGCCATGAAAATGGTGTCGCCCACCCGCAGGGAGATGCCGCCGCCCGTGCCGCTGGCCCAGCCCCAGGCCCAGAATTGCCGGCACAGATCACAGATTTTGCGGCGGGCGCCGAGGTTGTCGAGGTGGGGATGGGGTCCATCGTGCAGCATCGCGAGCCTCCAAAGGGGCGCGGATCGCAACAGATGGGGCCGGCGACGTCAACAGGTGGGCCGGTAACCACTCCGTGTCGCTTAGGCATTCTCGCTGCGCGCCGTTCCACTGGAGGCCTCCCGTTCTTGCCCCCCTCTTTGGGAACCGCGGCCATTTCCACCGCTGAGTATCGCGCTGGCGGCGTCCGGGCGGTACGCTAATCGGCAAAGCAAGGCTGGTGTGGCGGCTGGAGACAGCGGGATGCATGTGGGGCTCAGAGCCTGTGAAAGTATTCTGGCTGGGAAAGAACACCCAATTGACAGTATTGGGTTTTTCGGCACTTGCGGGCATGTAGCCGACGTTCTTTCACATCCTCTCAGAGTTCGCCTTGGCCAATGGCGCCCGTTCGCCCTCGTCGTTTTGGCTTTTGTGGCGAGTTGGCTGGTCGCTGGGCCGCCAGCGGTTGCCTTGCCTCCCACAGCCGGCGACCAGTCGCAGCAGGCGTGGCGCAGCAAAATCGAGAGCCGGCTGCTGCAGTTGTACGACGTCTCGCGCAAGGCCGGCGGCCAAGCGGCCCGGCGTTTTGCCGCGCAGCACGCGATCGATTTGCCCGCCGACGGCCGCCTCCGCCTAGAGCTGCGCACGGCCAACCCCGCGGCCTTGCGCGACCAGCGCTGGCTCGCCGCGATCGGCGCTCAGCTGGAGGTCGCCGGGCTGGACCGCGCAGACGCGATCGCGCCGCTCGCGCGCCTTGGCGAATTGGCCCAGCGTCCTGAGCTCACCTGGGTGCAAATTCCCCTTCCGCCGCTTGCTTTTGGCGTCCAGTCGCAGGGGGTTGCCCTTGCCGGACTGCAGCCCTATCACTGCCAAAACCTCAAGGGCCAGGGCGCGAGCATAGCCGTCGTCGATGTCGGCTTTGCCGGATGGGGGGCGGCGGCCCAAGCGGGCGAGCTGCCCCTGGACGTGGCCACGCCAGCCGACGGTGGCTACAGCCACGGCACCCAGTGCGCGGAGATCGTTGCAGATATCGCGCCGGCAGCCAAGCTCATCCCGGTGGAGGTGCATTCGGTCGCCGCTTTGCAGGCCTGGGTGGCCGGGTCGCTGGGCGGGCCTTCGCCGCTCATCGTGTCGCATTCCCTGGGCTGGTTTGGAGAAACCTTTGGCGATGGAACAGGTTGGCTCTGCCAGGCGGCGGCCAAGCTGCGCAGCCAGGGCGGGGTGTGGGTGACCGCGGCGGGCAATCTGGGCAGCGGCAGCGTGTGGCGCGGGCCGTGGCGCGATGACGACGCCGACGGCTGGCTAGAATTCGCCACGGGCGACAACAAAAACCGCTTTGACGGCAAGGGTTCCGGCCAGGTCCTCGCGGTGCTGGACTGGGACGCCTATCCCGCATCGGACATCGACTTGGACTTGCAGCTGTGCCGCGTGGTGGGCGACGGCTGCGAAGTCGTGGCGGAAGCGACGGGCGTGCAGATCGGCTCACAACCTCCTGTTGAGACAGTGGGTTTTGTACTTTCAGACGATGCTATCTACGCGTGGCGCATCCGCAAGCATGTGGGGCCGACGCCCAAGGAACTGCGCCTGACCGTGATCAATCCAGCGCAGGGGCCGCTGCAATTCTCTAGCACGGCCAAGACTTTGTCCCACCCAGCCGATTGCCAAGCGGCGGTGGCCGTGGCTGCCGTGGCCGCTGCCGACTACGCTACCGGTCCCGTGGCCGCCTACAGCTCGCGCGGCCCTACCAGCGACGGCAGGGCCAAGCCCGATCTCGCCGCAGCGGCTTCCGTGGCCACGTCACAAGCTTTTGTATTTCAAGGGACCTCTGCCGCTTGCCCCCATGTTGCTGCGGCGATTGCAGTGCAGGCTCAGGTGGCGGGTTTGTCGCTGGCGGCGGCTGCGTCTGCGGTCACCGCGGCGGCTCTGCCCTTGGCAGGGGCAGGCGACCCAGACTTTGCCAGCGGAAACGGCATGTTATTCCTGGGCCTCGCGGCCTCCGGTGCCGCGTGTCAGCCCGACGCCAACTTGCCTTGCCAGGGCTCTTGCGGCACAAGTGGCGTTCGCACCTGCAGTTCCGCCTGCCAGCTCAGCGCCTGTTTGCTGCCGCCAGAGAGCTGCAACGGCCAAGACGACGACTGCGATGGCCTCACCGACGACGGATTTGCCTGCAGCGGAGCCGCTTTGCTCGCCTGTGACACCTCATGCGGCTCCAAGGGCACGCGGAGCTGCGACACCCACTGCGCTTGGGGGGCGTGCAAGGCCCCTGCGGAGGCCTGCAACGGCGCGGACGACGACTGCGATGGCGAGACCGATGAAGGCTTTGCCTGCGCCCAGGGCAGTGCTGAACCGTGTACCACCACAGCGGGCCAAAGCGGAACCTTTATCTGCAGTTCCAATTGTGCACCGGCGGCCTGTGTCGCGGATGAGCAATGCAATGGCGCGGACGACGACGGCGACGGCAAGACCGATGAGGGCTTGGGCTGCCCCAAGGCGGACGGCGGCTGGTGCCAAGCGGGCCGGGTCTCGCCTCGCCATCCCTGGGTGTACCTGAGCTTGATCCTGAGCGCGCTTGCGGTTTTTGCGATCCGCCGGCGCAGGTTGCCGCTTGGGAGTCCTAGTGTGCAGCCCGTCCCGTAACCTCAGCCAGCCAGGGCTAGCTCCTCTAGCGTCGCCGGGCGATCGAGCGGAGTTTGTTCAGCCACCTGGCGCAGCGTGCCAAACCTAAATTGGCGCAACAGCTGCTCTAGCTTGGGACCCACGCTGTCCAGGCCCACGTAGTACTTAAAGCGCCGCAGCGGTGGCAGAACCATGCGCGGCTGTTGCGGATCTACTTCGCGCGGATGCAGGTAAGCGATCACTGGCTCGCCGCGCGCCTGGGCCCGGGCAAAACTGTCGCGCAGCAGTAGCCAGGGCAGCAAGCGCAGATAACCTCCGCCAGAGAAAGGCAATTCCTTGGGGCCTATCCGCCGCGGCACCACCGGAACCTCGCGGATGCGCCGGCCGTCGGCCAATTCGATGTCAAAGGGCCGGGTCCGCGCCAGCTTGAGGCCGCCATGGGCGCGGGCGCTGAGAAACAGCGAGGAATCCAGGTCGATCCCGCGCTCCGCGATCACCGGCAGCGCCCAGCGCACCTCGCGAGAAGTCAAGGAGAAACCCGGCGCGCGAAAGCAGCGAATCGGCCCAGAACCGGCCCGTTGCAGTGCCTCGATCGACAGGTCGAGATCGCGGGCAAAAGCGTCGCGGCCCAGGTGCCCCAGCAGGGCGTGTTCGTGGCTGTGCGAGCCAATTTCGTGGCCGCGCCGGGCGATTTCGCCAATCAGCTGAGGGCGATGAGCGGCGACCCAGCCCAAGGTAAAGAACGTGGCCTTCACTTGGTGGCGGTCCAGAAGGTCCAGCAACTTGGTTGTCGCTGCTTCAACCCGCGACTCCTGTTGGCGCCAGCTGGAAGGATCCGGTGCGCTCGCGCAGTCCAGGATGTGAAACCAGTCCTCCACGTCGATGGAAAAGCCGTGCAGTACGCGGGTATCCGCGGCGGGGCTCTGGCGATCGCTCATGATGCTCATCGGCGAATTGTCGCGAAATCTGCTGCAAGCGCAAGGGCCGGTCTTGGCTGTGCGCCGGGCAATGCGCGGGCATGCGCCTGCGAAATTGGTCTATTTGCAGGGGAACGCCACGACTTTGCCGCCACCGTCCAAGGGCATGCCGCCGATGGCCCGGCCGCGCAGCTCGGCATTGACCGCCTCGATGCGGCTGTTTTGCGCCCGGCCCTCTGGCGTTGCGCTGCTGGCGACCGGCTTGTTGGCGCCAAAGCCCACGGGCAGCAGGCGCTTGCACTCGGTACCCTTGGCGATCAGCGCCTTGACCACGGTCAGGGCCCGCTGTTCGCTGAGCTTTTGGCTGGCGTCGTCGGCCTTGTCGCTGGCCACGTGGCCTTCAATCCGCAGCAGCGAAATGTAGCTTTTATCCTGCAAATACGAAGCGATGAGCTGCATGACCTTGGCGCTCTCCGGGGCCAGTTCCGCGGTCCCCGTCTTAAAAACCACGGGGTTGGGCAGCACCAGGCGGTTGCCTTCCAGCTCGTAGCTGCGCGAAGGCGGGCGAAGGTCCGCGGAAGCGGGCGCGGCAAAGGCGGTCGACATCAGGGCAAGGGCGGTGAGAAGCTGTGCATAACGCATGGATCAACCTCAACTATTGGGCAAAGTTTGCGGCGGCAGCCCAGGGAGTCGCTGGGTTTGGGCGGCGATGCACTTGGGAGTCTAAAGCCTGCGCCGCAGCAAGCGAAGCGTCAACAGAACCCCGGGCCCAAACCCGGACTCCGATTTGCCCCGCCCACAGCGCATTGTTAGCATCGCGCTTGCGGCAAGGCTCCCAACTCAAGGGGCCCCAAAGCCGCGCGCACAGAGGTCGCCCGTGGCCCAGTCCAAAGGCCAGATTGCCCAGCGCATCCTGGTGGTGAGCCAGTTTTTTGCCCCAGAGAGTGCCGCCCCCGCGGCGAGATTTCACGATCTGGGCAAGCGCTGGGTTGCCCAAGGCCGGCAGGTCACCGTGCTGACCGGCTTGCCCAATTTCCCCAGTGGCCGCGTGCATGAAGGCTACCGCGACATGCTGTTTGGTCGCGAGAACCTAGATGGCATTGAGGTTTTGCGCAGTTGGCTCTTCACCTCGCCGCAGGGGGGCGCGCTGCGCAAGGGCGCGGGCTACTTGAGCTGGGCGGCCTCCGCGAGCGCTAGGGCGGCGTGGGCGGGTCTTCTGGCGCAAATTCGCCCCGATGTGGTGATTGCCACGCTGCCTCCGCCCACGGTGGGGCTGCCCGCGTTGGTGGCGGCGGGGCTCGCGCGGGCGCCCCTGGTCGTCGATCTGCGCGACATCTGGCCGGAAGCCGTCGTCGCCAGCGGCAAGCTGAGCAGTCCGCTGATTACCCATAGCCTTGAAGGACTTGCGCGTACGCTCTACCGCACCGCCACGGCCGTCGTGGTCGTCAGCGAAGGCAAGCAGCGGCGCATGGCCGAGCTCGGTGTCCCCCAGGCCAAGCTCGCGACTATTCCCAACGGCATCGATCTGGGGGTCGCAGAGAATCTCCAACCCGTGGACGATCTATGGCGGAGCTGGGGCGTCGATCCGGGGGATTTCAAGATTCTTTACGCGGGCATCCACAATCCCCCCCAGGGGTTGGACGTGCTGCTCGACGCCGCCACCCAACTGCGCGACCAGCGCCCCGACCTGTGGTCCAAGCTGCGGCTGGTGCTGGTGGGCAGCGGCGCCGTCAAGGAACAGCTGCGCCAGCGTGCCCAGCAAAGTGGTCTGGATCGCGTTGT
>JBIKTV010000307.1:0-7203 GCA_044347905.1 Myxococcota bacterium | reverse complement strand
CCAAGCGCCAGATCGCCCGCCTGGACCTGCGCACCGGCCAGCAGCAGGTGCTGGCGACCTTGCCGCGGCTCAAGAATCCCTGTTTCTCCAGCGCGACTGGCGGCGCGGAGCCGGCCCCCGCAGAAGCGCCTGCCGCGGACCAAGCCCCCGCCGCCCAAGCGCCAAGCTCAGCAGAGCCCGCCGGCAGCCAACCGGCCGCAGCGGCCGACCTGCCTGTTGCGCCTAGCCAATTGGCAGGAGATCGCCCGGCCCAAGCGCCGGCCGCGCCCGCCCAGGTCCAGATGGGCGAAGGCATCAATCCTTTTGACTACCTGCAAAGCAACGCTGACTTTGGCATCGACGCGGCCGGGCGCACCGCCTGCATGCAAATCTCCGACCGCAACCTCAACATGGCCAACATCATTTTGAACTATCGGATCGACCTGACCACCGGCAAAGTCACCGAGCGCGTGGTGTTTGGCGGCGAAGAGTGCCAGACCATGGTCAAGGGCAAGCCGGTGGTGGCGCCGCTGTGCAAGGTGCCCGACGCCCACCCCGCGGTGCCGGTCGCTGCGGCCCAGGCCTGGCCGTTTACCGCGAAATCCAAGCGTTTTGACGCCGACAGCACCTCCGCCTCCGGCCGCTTTAGCTTCTTGCGCGACTCCGATGTCGTGGCGGAGCAGGGCGACTACGTGTACCTCGCGCCGTTCGTTTTTGACGCCCAGACCGGCGCGGTGCTGACGATCACGCCCAAGAAACTGGTGTCCGTCGACCTGGCCAAGCTGCGAAAGTCCAAGAAATTACCGGCCGATACCCTGGTGACCCCCGGCGAGGCAGAGAGCTTCTGGCTCGGCAACGCAGACGTGCTGGTGCTGAGCGACGGTGGCGCGGCCGCAGCGCCGATGACCATCCCCACCGCGGAATACTACGTGGTGCGCCTGCCGGATTCGGTCAAGGTCATCCAGGCGTTTGCCGCGACGGCTTACTAGCTCATCCGCCCGGACTGCCCTTCCGGCCCGCCGCGCCTTGGGGTAGCATCGCCCGGCAGGGTCGGCTGGGGAGCCGCCTGCATCCGCCGCCTCTGGCCAGCCATTTTACCCCTGCCCGCGCCAACACCCTGGGAGCTCCCATGAAATTCAAGTGCGATCACCACTTTGCCGGTCTGACCCAGGCGCAGTACGAAGAGCTCTACTTTGACGAAGAGTTCAACATCGCCCTGTGCAAAGAGGTCGGCCTGGCCCGCACCCTGCTGCGCCGCGATGTCACCGCCGGCAAGCTGCGCCGCGAAGTCAAGGTCGGCGCGGATCGCGAGATCCCCCCAACCGTGGCCAAGATCCTCGGCGCCAACCGCATCGAGTACACAGAGACCATCGACTACACTTTTGGCACCTTCCGCGGCAGCTGGTCGACCCTCAGCTCGCTGATGACTGAGAAGGTGGATTCGCGCGGCACCTTTGCCTTTACCGCCAGCGGCGGCGGCGTCACCCGGACGATCGAGGGCGACGTCACCGTCAAGATCACCCTGGTCGGCGGGATGATTGAGAAGTTTATCGTGGCGGATGTCGAGAAGTCCTATGAGAAGGCTGCGGAATTTACCCGTCGCTGGCTCGCCTCGCACCCGCGTTGAGCGCAAGCACTCTGCTGCCTCCGCCGCCGCCGCCGCCACCTCTGGCTCCGCTCCGCCGCTGGGCTGAGCTGGACACTCTGCGCGGCCTCGCCATGATCTCCGTGCTGCTGCTGCACCTGGCCGGGCGCGTGCCGGCGGGGCATCCGGCCCAAGCGACCGCCCAGTTCATCGATCACCTCTGCCGTTTTGGCGTGCCGCTGTTTCTGGCCGCGCACACGGCGGCGCTGGTGTTGCTGGGGCCTTCGCCCGTGCCGTGGTGGCGGACGCTGGCGCGGCGGCTGCGCATCGTCGCGGTGCCGTATCTGCTGTGGAGCGCCTTGTACGCCGGTCTGGGTCTGCTGGACGGCCAGTGGACCGCGCCCCAAGCGCCGGCGGCCCTCGCTGTGGAGATCCTGCTCGGCTACACCGCGGAACAACTCTGGTACATGCCTGCGTATTTGGGGGCGCTGCTGCTCGTGCCACTGTGGAGCGGTCTGCTGCGCTGGGAGCCCGCTAGCCGCAAGCCGACCCCTGGGACCTCCAAGCTGTTGATCGCCCTCGCCGCCGCCGGCCTAGGAGTCCAGCTCGCCGGGCAGGCCTGGCTCGTCCAGGTGTCGCGGGTCGACCAGGCGCCCCCCTTCCTCGCCGGCTGGCTCTTGCGCTCTGAGGGGCGCAGTCCCTTGCACTGGCTGGGGTTTTTGACCGCCGGACTGGCTCTGGGGTCGCTGTTTGCCCGCGGTTGGCGGCCGCCGCTGTGGAGTCGCTGGCTGGCGCTGCCCGCGCTGCTGCTGCACTTTTGGCTGGCCCTGCGCCCGCCCCAAGCGCCGCGGTTTGACGATTTCTGGTGCTCCCCCGCCATGACCGGCGGTTTTGTCCTGTTCTTGCTGTGGGCATGGCCGCTGGTCGCCCTGGGGTCAGCAAGCAAATCGCCATGGATAGCGCGGATGGACGCGGGGCTTGCCGCCCTGGGCCGGCGCTCTTTGCCCGTGTATCTGGGGCACATCGCCTGGCTTCGGCTGGCGTGGTGGGCGGTGGGCGACAGCTGGCCGCTGCCGTGGGCGCTGCTGGCCGCGCTGCTGGCAATGGTTGGGGGGACCTGGGCGTACCTGCCGGTGCACGATAGGCTTTTTTCGCCTCGGCCCGCAGCCGCGCTCAGCTAATCGCGGAACACCGCCCCCAAAGCGTTGTCGACAAAGGTATTGACGGTCTCAATGTCGCTGTTGGTCGAGGCAGAGCCCGCCAGCCATAAGCCGTAGCCGGCGCCGTGTTGCAGGGTGCAGTGCTTGACCTGCAGGGTGACGCCGTGGCTGTCGGCCTTGGCGGTGATGAGGCCCTTGTCCATATTCGACACCACGCCGCTGCCGCCGTACTCCAGGGTGGCGTATTCCAGGGCGTTGGCCGCGTTGTTGCTGCCGTCAAAGATGATCGCGCTCCAAAAGCCGGCCTGCTTGGTGGCGCCGGTAAAGGTGATGGGTTTCGCAGCCGTTCCAACGGCATGCAGCCCCGAGTCGTCGCCGGAAATGCCGATCCAGGCCTTGGCGTCCAAGATGAGCTTGACGCCCGGCTCCAAGGTCCACACCACCGGCGCCCCCTGCTTGCCGCTGACTTTGACCGTGTTGTCCAGGTGGTACGGCACCCCCAGGTCGTGCCAGGGGGCGGTCTTGGTGATCCAGTCGCTATCGACGCTGATCTCGTCGACATCGTTGCCGGTATAGGCGGAGCTGGTGTCGAGCTGCCACACCGCGGTCGAGCCGACGCGCATCGGGCCCAGGCCGTTGCCGCTAAAGGTGTTGTGGGCAAAACCGGGCAGGACGGCACTGCCCGTCAAAAACGCGCCGTACCCCTGGCAAGTTTTGGCGGTGACGTTGCTCATGGCGACGACCACGCCGTGGCTGTCACCGGTGGCGCGCAGGCACGCGCCAAATTTGTCGTGGGCGGTCGAGCCGCCGTGCTCGATCGTCACCCATTGCAGCACGTTGGCGGGGTTGGTGCTGCCGTTGAACACCAAGTACTGCCAGCTGCCGCGCTGGGCCTGATCGCCGCTGATGCGGATCGGCGCCGCCTGGGTGCCCGCCGCGTTCAAGGCCGCGTCATCGCCGTTGACAGAGATCCACGCGTCTTTCGCCATGGTCAGCGCCGTGCCGGGCGCCAGGGTCCAGACGGTGTCCACATTGGTCGGTCCATCCATGTAGTACGGCACCCCCAGGGCCGACCAGCTGGCGTGCGCGCTCAGGTGACCGGTGTTTACCATCACGCGATTGATGTCGTTGCCGGTATAGGTCGAGGTACTGTCGAGGTAGCCCACCGCGTTGATGTCCGCATAGACCGGGCCCAAGGTATTGGCGGTAAAGGTATTGTGGTCAAATTTTGCGATCTTGGCGCTGCCGGCTAGGTACAGGCCGTAGCCCAAGCTGTGGCGGACGGTCACGTGTTGCAGGTCCAGGCCCACGCCGGCGCTGTCCGCGGTGGCCTTGAGGCCGGCGGCGTTGGTGTCGGCCTTGGTGTCGCCGGCGTACTCCACAGTCACGTAGCTCAGCTTGCTGATCTTGTTGGCTGTTCCGTCAAAGCGGAGGCCGTCCCACGATCCTCGGCTAGGGCTGGTACCCGTCAGCAGGATGGGGCTTGCGGCGCTGCCCTGGGCGACCAAGGCGCGCTCGCCGCTGATGAGCAGGCCTGCGCCAGAGGCAAAGCGGATGGTCACGCCGGGCGCCAGTGTCAGGGTGGCGCCAGCGGCAATCGCCGGGGTTTGGCTAGCGATATAGCAACCTTTGGGCACCACCGTGTCGCCCGCAAAGCTGGTGGCGAGGGGCACGCAGATCTGCTCGGCACTGTCCTCTGCGGCGGTTTCGCACCCTGCTGCGGCCAAAGCGGCCAGCCAGATCAGTGAGTTCCAGGATTTCATGGGCCCTCCAAAAGGGCGTGTCGGCGCGCGCGGCGCGTGCTGCGGCGACGGCCCGCGGCCCTGCGCACACCGGGCACCCAGGGCGATGCCGCCGAGTTAGGTCGCAGGCCTGTGCAAGTCAAGGGTTTGGTGCGGGGGGGCGCTGGAGCGGTTCTGCCCTGTTGGGTCGCTGGCCCGCCGGCAGGCCCGGCCTTGCTGCTGCCGATCCAGCTTGGTCAGGTCCGCGCGCTACCCCAGATTTGGGAGATGGCGCTCCAGCCACGCCCGCACCTGATGGTAGTCGAGTTCATGGGTCAAGGCGTTGCCGAGCGGCATGGGCGTGATCCAGCCCACCGGCCACACCGACAAGGTTCCTTCTTGGGAGCCAAATTGCCCAGAAGCGCGATACCCACGCAGCGCCGCCCTCTCGGCCAAGCGCCAGCCCAGCACGCCGCGCACCGCCAGCGACCCATCGGGCCACAACAGCAGAATCGGCTTGCGCCAGCAGCGAACGGCGAACTCGACTGCCGCCGCCACCGGCAGGGCACACAGCAGGGCAAATCCCAGCGCCCAGAGCCGCGGCGGACCCGCGAGGTCGCGCAGCGCAATCAGGCCCATCATCAGCGCAAGGATCCCCGGGAGGATGGAAAACAGCAGGTTCGTCCGGGCCAGGCTCGGCGACTGCAGCACAACGACCTCCGGCGGGCCGCGCTGCGGTTCGGCATAACCGAGCCAGCGGAGCTTTTGGGCGGTTTTTGAGCTCATGGGGCGACCTTCTGTTCAGGGGCTCAGGGGGCGATCCAATGGCGCAAGCGTAGCCCAGGGCGCAAGCGATTCAACGTTGCTGCCGGTCCAGGACCTCCGGCTCCAAGAGCAGGCGCAGCCCCTGCCAGACTTGATCCAACCGCCGGGCTGAGAGCGCGCCAATTCGCTGGCCCAAGAACTCGCGGTCGACCGTGCGCAATTGGCTGATATTGACCACCGAGGGTTTGGCTAGGCCGCCCTCTCCCAGGTCCAACGCGACGTTGCCGGGCGCATCCGCGAGCCGCAGGTTCGATGTCACGGCTGCAACGACCACGGTGTCGATCCGCGAGGCGTTAAAGCGGTTGTGCGAAATAATCAGGCCTGGCCTTAACTTCGCTGGCTCTGCACCCCGGGCGCCGCCAAACTGAATCCAAAACACATCGCCTTGGGACACTACCATTCTGTCCCCGCTTCGCTTCCCACCGCATCCCACTGCGCAGCGGTCTCGCGCTGGGCTTGGACGACCTGCGGGTCGCTGTACACGGCGTCCAAAGAGGCGGTCACTTCGGCATCGCGCAGGCGTGCAGCCTCACGCGTCAGAACCTGGGCTATGTATTGGCTTCGGGCTATGCCGAGCCGGTCCGCGGCGAGCTGGACTTGGGCCAGAACTTCGGGCTGCAAGGAGATGGCGAGCTTGTGGGCTGTCACCGGTGATCCTGACCGCGCTACCGGCGGTATTCTAGTGACAGAATACCGTCGCCGGAGGCTGGGTCAAGCTGGCGGCGGCGCTACAGGCGCTCAAGGCCAAGGTTGCGGAGTTGGAGGGGGAGTTGGAGATCGGGGGCTAGGCCTCGTCAGGTCCGCCCCATGTGGGTGCCGGCGCCCGCCCCTCCATCCGCAGCGCCGCAACCTCTGCTCCATGCACAGCCCATGCCGCGCCGACCGTCCCGCGGCCACGGACAACCGGCGACCCAGGTTCGCCAAGGTCCCCGTCTACAAAGACCGGAGGAAAGCGATCGTCGACGAAAACGCCGCATGGTCGAAGTCCCATGGCGCGGGGGACACATGCTTTTCGCTCAAAGATGAACCGAGGTGAATATAGCCCTTGGCGCCGACGAACTGGCTCAGCCACAACTGCATCCGCAATCGGTCCGCGTTGCCCTTGGAGTTCGGCATGAGAAAGCCGCGGCCAGCCCAGCACGTCAACAGGTCGCCAACGCAAGCCAAGCGCCCGTCGCCGTCCAGGCTTTCGAGCATCAGCGACTCCAAGTTGCCGCTGCGCTCCGCACCAGGAACCAGCCAAACCGCGGTTGCGACAGGAAACAGCGTTCCTTGGGTGGTCCAATTGCCTGTCTGCAATTGCCCTACCGCCGTGGGGCTTGGCAGCCCGACGGAATTGAATGCGTCGCAGGCTTCTGCAAAGGCCTGCTTCGCATCGCCGTTGGAGTCGCGGACGATGACAAACGTGCCCAATTTGTCCAGCTTGCCTGACGTCGCCAAGAGCGACTGCAGCTTCATCGGAAACGCCGCTTTGCCGTCGCGAGAGCCGGTCGAGTCGACCGATATCGGGATGTTGTTTGCGGCCTTGGCAATCAAGGACTCCATCACCGCCTTGTCTGTCGAGCCTTCGACCAGCACCACAACTTCGCGGACCGCCATCACCGCACCTCGCTGTGGTAGTGGAACGAAGCTTCGCGTTCGGATCTGCCCAAGCGGAAAACGGCCATTTTGCCGTTGCCCAACCGCTCGATCCGGAACACCGCCAGGTCGTCTGGGGAGGCCTCCATGGCTCGGTCGGCCGCTTCAAGGCATTCGTAACTATGCGTCGTTGCAAAAATCTGCAGCTGATTGTCGCGCGAAAGGGCGTCGATCGTCTGCCAAACCGGGGCGATGACGTCGTGGTGCAGACCGACCTCAAATTCGTCGATGAGCACGACCGCGTCTCTAGCCCTGTCTAGCTCCGTGAACAAGCTCGCCGCGTAGCGCAAGCCGT
>JBIKTV010000306.1:0-7209 GCA_044347905.1 Myxococcota bacterium | reverse complement strand
TTTGCAGCCACCGGCCTCGCACTGATCGCCCGCCGTGCAGGCGTCGCCGTCGTCGCAGCCAGCACTCGTGGGCAAAAACGCGCACTTGCCGGACACGCACGCCGCTTCATTGCACACATCGCCGGCTTTGCAGTCGCCGGCCTTGCTGCAGCCGTCGCCGCAGCCGCTGATCGCCGCGTGGATACAGGCGCCCGTTTGCGGGTTACAGCTGTCTGAGGTGCAGGTATTGGTGTCTGCGCAAGGCTTTTCTGCGCCGGGCTTGCACGTTCCGTTGGCGCAGCTGTCGCCCACGCTGCAGGCGTCGCCGTCTTCGCAGGGCGCCGTGTTGAACAGCACCTGGCACGCGCCGGTGGAGGCGTCGCAAGTGTCTACAGTGCAAGGATTCTTGTCATCGCAGCCGGTGACCGAGCCCGCTTGGCAGCTGCCGTTCTTGCACGCGTCGCCGGCCGTGCAGGCGTTGCCGTCGCTGCACGCGGCGTCGCTGGGGGTGGCGGCACAGGCCCCGCTCACGGCGTCGCATTTGTCTTGGGTACACGGATTGCCGTCGTCGCACAGCTTGGGCTGGCCGGCCTTGCACGCCCCCGCGCTGCAGGTGTCGGCCACGCTGCACGCGTCTCCGTCACTGCACGGTCCGTCCAGCGGCGTGGACTTGCAGCCCTGGGTGCCCACGCAACTCTCTTGGGTGCAAGGGTTTTGGTCGTTGCAGTCGGTCTTGGCCGCGCCCACGCACAGGCCGTCTTTGCATTTGTCGCCGCTGGTGCAGGCGTCGCTGTCGTCGCAGTCCAGGTCGTCGGGCTTGCTCGCCACTTTGCAGGTGCCGCCCACGCATTTGGCGCTGGTGCACTCGTCATTGCCGCAATCCTTGGCCTTTCCGGTGCACTGGCCGCTCAGGCACTTGTCGCCGCTGGTGCAGGGATCGTCATCGGTACACGGCGCGCCGTCGTCATTGGTGTAGGTGCAGCCCTTGGCGGGTAGGCAGGCATCCGCGGTGCACAGGTTCTGATCGTCGCAGACTTTGGCCACCCCCGCGGCGCATTTGCCGCTGCTGCAGTATTCGCCGGTGGTGCAGGCGTTGCCGTCATCGCAGCTGCCGCCGTCGGCGATCGGCGCGTGGCTGCAGCTGCCGCCGGGCTCGCAATTGTCTGTGGTGCATGGGTTTTGGTCGTTGCATTCGCCGGCGGCTTGGCAGCCGCTGTCGCCGCCCCCGCTGTCGCCGTCGGCCGCATCGGCTGCATCGGTCGTGGGGCCATCGACGCCCAGGGTGTCCGCCTGGCTCGCGGTGTCGCCGTCCGCGCCCACGCCGTCAAAACCGTCTGCGGCGCTCGCGCTTAGCCGCTGGTCGATCTCTTCTGCAGTCAAGAAGCGCCCTTGGCAAGCAGCGGAGGCCAGGGCCAGCAGCAGGGCCAGGGCCCACGCCTGAGCGAGCCCCAGCCTGCGAGACAGACCCTGCCCGCGAAAAAGCCCCTGCGACCGATACAACCTCTGCGCCGTGCCCATCGCTCTCTCCAGCTGTCTCTGCGGCGGATCGTCGCGGCCTCGCGCAACGCTTGACGCCCCGCCGACCAGCTCAGAGGCGGCTCTCGCCAAACAATTGCCGCCCCAGTATCGCCGTTCAGCTGGGGATTTTTCAAGGTTGGCGCACTTTTTGCCCGCTTTGGCGCCCGAGCCCCGCCTTGGACGGCCGCCCGACCTCTGCTATCCTTCTGCGCCATGATCAAGCTCAGGAATCCACCTTCCCACCGCCCCGCTCCGCAATTCGGCCCGCATGGGCGCTTTGGCGCGGCGGTTTTGGCCGCGTTGCTGTCCTGTTCAGCCCTGCCGCCGCTGTTGACACCCCGCCTAGCGCTGGCCCAGGCCGCCGACGATGCTGCCGTGCGCCGCGCCGGTGCCCTGGCGACCGAAGCCAAATTGTTGTTTCAGCAGAAAGTTTACGACCAGGCCGCCGAGCGCTTTATGGAGGCCTTCTCTCTCGTCAAACGCCCCGCGCTGCTGTTCAACGCCGCCCGCGCCTATGAAGAGGCTGGACTGCTCGCCAAAGCCGTGGCGCTGTTCAAGGCCTATCAGGGGCTGCCCGACGCCCCGGCAGATGGCAAGACCGACGCCGCGGCGCGTATTCAGCGCATGGAAGGGCTGCTGGCCGAGCGCAAAGCGGCCGACGACGCCCGAGCCGCCGAGGCCCAGCGCCAGCAGTTGGCGGACCAGGAGCGCCAGGCCCAGCAAGAGCGCCAGGCCGAGCTCAAGCGCCAGGCGGATCTCAAGAGACAGGCCGATCTCAACAAACAGGCGGATCTCAACAAACAACTCGACCTGGAGCGCCGCGCCCAGCAGCAGCGCGCCGCCGAGGCTCAGCAGCGCGCCCAGACCAAGCCGGCCCCCGCCAAAGCGCCACTGCCGTGGGTGGCGATCGCCAGCACGTCTGTGGCCGTTCTGGGCAGCGCGGCGCTCTACGGCCTGGCCCTGGCAGAAGAGTCCGCGGCCCACGAGCTGGAGCCAAACCTCAAGACCCAAGCCGACAAGCAGACCTACCTCGACCACGCCGCCAACCACGACGCCTACCGCTATTCGGCCATTGGCGTGGGCATAGTCGCCACCGGCCTGGGCGCTTGGGCGGGCTATGAGCTCTACCGCCGCGCGGCAGGTCAGGCGCCGGCGGAGGCTGGGATTTGGCAGTTGCAGGTGTTGCCCACGGGGTTTGCGGTGGCGTTTTAGGGCCGCCAAGCTCGCGGGCCGAACCCGACTCGCGGCGGCGGACGAAGCGATCGACTAAATTTCGCCGGTCCCCAAGTAAGAGCGCGGCAGGATGCCGGCCCGGCCCTGGGTTGCTAGAGTTCTCGCTCCGGCGCCATTTCTGCGCCGTTGGTCGAGCATCACCGAATGGAATTGCGTTTTTGCCCATGGGGCCTGTGGTTTTTGCGGCTTTGTCTCCTGGCTGGAGCCGTGGTCGTCCAGGCCTGCGCAGAAGATGCGGGGCCCGCAAGCCCGGGGCAGAGCGCGCTCTACGACGCCACCGCCAACGATTCTGCAATGGTAGACTCGGTTTCGGGGGATAGCGGGCAGGGGGATAGCGGGCCAGGGGATAGTTCCCCGGGCGATAGCTCCTTGAACGACGCGCTGGCCGACGACGCCGATCCGCCGGATGCCAGCCCAGCGGAGACGTCGCCGCCGGACGCGGTGCAGGAGGACCAGAGCGGCACGGATGCGGACGCCGCCGCGGCCCTGGACAGCCTCGCCGATGTCGAGCCCCAGGACGCTGGCGACGCTAGCCCCGCAGATGGGGCAGATGCGGCTGTGGACACCGGAGCAGACACCAGCACCGACACCAGCACCGACACCAACCCCGATACCAGCACCGACACCGGAGCGGACGCTGCGCCCACAGGGCCGACCGACTACGTGCTGCTCGATCTCAAGGGCATCCCAGCCAAGATCAACTATAACGAGCCCTTTGGCAACAAGACCTTGACTGTCACCGTCGCTAACTTGGGCAAGCCAGGGGCCAATGCCACGATGGCGCCCCAGCTGTGGCTGTCTGCCGAGCCCAAGACCGCGGCGGCCGGAGCTGTGCAGCTGACGGGCTTTCTGGTCACGACGGTGGGCAATTTTGCCGCGCCCACCACCAAGACGCTGACGCTGACGACTACGGCCCAGCAGGGTTTTACCTACCTCAATACGATTAACCTGTCTAAGTTCAAGTATATGTGCGTGCGGCTTGTCTACCCAGCCGGGATGAACGGCCCAGATGGCAACCTGGCCAACAACGAGACGTGCGCGCCGGCCGAACTTCGCTCTAGCGACGACGCCGTGGTCGACCTGGTGGATCCGCAGAGCAAAGCGACGCTGGCCGGCGGCACGCTTGAGGTCGGCGTGGCCAAGAAGATCGCCGTCTCGCTTCAGAATCTGGATGATTTTGCTGCCGGTGCCGCGTCGTGGAGCGTTTGGCTCTCTGCGGACAACCAAGCCAGCCCCAACGACGTCAAGCTGGCGGCTGGAACCACCCCCCTGGGCGCAGGTGCCGCAGTCCTGGCAGAAGCGACCGTCACTGCACCGGCAAACACCACAGCTCTCAAATACTTATGCGCGTCCCTGGACAGCTATAAGGTCTACCCGCTGTGGAATCCCAACGCCGCCAATGACTCCCTGTGCGTGCCGATGGCGGTCAAGGCCACGCCGGACCTGGTGGTGTCGGCGACCGATGCGCCCACCTTGGCCACAAGCGGCGGCGTATCGCCCGGCCTGGGCTACGGCCTGCCCTGGAACTGCAATGGCGTGGTTGAGAACCTGGGCACGGCCGGCAGCGGGCCCTTTGACATTCGCTGCGGCGTGCGGATTCCCGGCACGAGCGCGTGGCTCCTGCAGTACACCAAGAATCTTGCGACCTTTGCCCCAGGCGCCAAGTTCGGCCTAGCCCTGCAGAATCCCGCGCTGACGGCGGCGCTGCTCCCAGACGCGCCCCTTGGCCCTGCCGCCCTCGAGCTGTGCATCACCGCGGATCCAGACGGCAAGGTGCCCGAGAAGTCTGAGACCAACAACGAGAAGTGCGCGACCATAGGCCTGTATGGCGCCAATTACGCGACGACCAAGGCCACCTTCAACAACCAAGGCGCTGGCGGCACGCTCAAGCTGGGCAGCACCGTCGCGGTCAACTGGTCGATCAAGAACAGCGGAAACTATAAGAATTTGACGAGCTTTAAGGGGCGGATCTACCTGTCTAAGGACGACGCCTTGTCGGCTGAGGACACCCTTTGGGGCACCACACCGGCCTATGTGGGCGGGGTCAACAGCGGTCTGGAGGTCGTGCTGCTGCATCCGGCGATCTTTAGCCTGCAGATGCCGGCGGTGTTTCCACTGGGCGACGCGTACTTGCTGTTCTTGGTCGATGCCGACGCTGAAGCGGCAGAAGCCAATGAAAAGGATAACCAATTGGCCCTACCGATCAAGGTTGTGCCGTAGTTTGGCGGTCGCGCAATCCGACTCAGCTCCGGCTCACGGGGGCCTCCTGGTCCGCGCCGCTTTGCGGCCGCGTCGCAGGACCGCGCTCTATCGTCCAGCTTGCCAGCTGGCCGACCGAGCCCTCGGGCGCGCTGCGGCTGGGGGGCTCTGGTGGCGTGGAAGGCAAGGTGGCCGCGCGACGCCCGGGGCTCGGCCCTGCGGGTTGAGATCGCTGGCCCGGCGGGCAAATCCGCTGGCAATTCATGGATCAGACAAGTGCCTGGCACCTGTGGGGTGGGTACCTGAGTGGTGACGCCGGGTTTGCGCGTTGCAGCCTGCTCGCCGCGTTCGTGACGCTCAAGACCTTAAAATCACACGAGAGAATGGCTGGCCAGCCATTCCTTCAGCGCCGCATCCATGCGCGTCTGCCAACCGTCGCCCGTGGCGCGGAACTGCTCGACCACCTCGTGCGACAGACGAATGGTGATGCGATCCTTGGGCGGCGCCTTCTGCGGGCCGCGCACGCCCAGCTTTTTCAGGAGCGAAACTGGCAGGACATCCGCCGCAGGACGGGCCTGCGCAAACCAATCGGCATCCAACTCAGGGTTTTCAGAATCCATCATCTCAGGCTCTGCGGGCTTCTTCATAGCGCTGGACCTCGCGTGGGTTGGCTTTGCGAAAACTGATGACCCGTATGCCCAAGGACGTTGGCGTAAAAACTACCACATGGGCACGCTTGGCGATCAGACCTATCGCCGTGTAGCGCGACTCTGGGTACTCGTGCCGCAGATCAGCAACGACGAGCGCCGTCGACCAATCGAGCGCACCCGCAATTTGGAATGGCAAGCCATGCTTGGCGATGTTGGCCGCATTCTTGGCAGGGTCAAAACTGATCTCCATGGATCAGATTGTATGTACAAAAAGATCATACGTCAAGCGGCGGCGGGATGGCCGGGTGAGAAGCCAAATCAGGGGTCCAGCGCACGCCGCGGCGCTACCGGCGATGGAAGAGGAGACTCTGCCCAAACTAGCGGGGCCAACAGGCGGAGCAGTCATGTTTGGCGTACGGGTCAGTCAAAACGCCATGGAATTCCTGTGTAACTGTCTACGCCTCTGCTAGCCCGGGTAGGGGCGGGTCTCTGGCCCGACCGGTTCACAAGACCAATGAAAGCGGGCGGCTACCGGCCGGCGCAAAGCGCACTGCCGAGCCCGCCGAATCAGGGAATCCGCAGAAATAACGGAATCGCCTTCGCCGCTGCGGCGAGCCGGCCGCCAAGCCCGCGAACTCGCTGGCCACCCGGCAAATTCCTCGTTTAGCCCACCCTCTCGCACCGCTCGGCTAGCCACACCTTGATCACCGATTGCCGGGTCACGCCAAGGCGCCGCGCCTCGCGGTCCAGGGCCTGAACCATCCAAGCTGGGAAGTCGACGTTGACGCGGCGGAGCTCCTCGTCTGGCCGCCGCGCGCGGCTGAGGTCGAGGGCCTCGGTGATGTCGCCGCCAGCCTCAAACTGCTCGTCAAAAGTCGTTGTTTTCATAAATGGCTATCTCCTCTTGGCGGGCTCGGCGCACCGAGATGATGCGCACGTTGGGCGAGCGAGCCGTGACCACGGCGCTCCAGTGCTTCCCGCGCCAGAGTGCGATGACCAGAGTGCGATGACCAGAGTGCGCGGCTCTGGGGTGGTGCGGGCAGGAATCTCAATGCGATTGGGATCCAACCACAAAGCTTGCGCCGCCTCAAAGTCGACGCCGTGTTTGGCGGCGTTGGCAGCGCTCTTTTCGGGGTCGTATTCAAAATTAGCCATCGATCATCCCGCAGACAGGATAGAATCTATACCAGACTTCCGGCCGCCGCCGCAAGCTGAGCGGTGCCGACCAACCAACTGAACCTGAGCTCGCGCCCAGGTCACGCCCGGCAAATTCCCCAATTGCCGCGGTCCCGGAGCCTAGGGCAGGGCGAGTCCGCCGCCGGGTGAGTGCATTCGCCGCCCGCACAGCCAAATCCGGCCGAATTCCGCCGGCGGTAGGCAACCGCCAGGCCAGGAGCCCCTAGCGCGCAGCCGGCCTTCCAACGTCAGTCCGCAGCTACTTCGCCCCCGCCAACGCCGCCGCATCCACAAAGGCGCCAATCGCCTGCAGAATCGCCACGTCAGCCGCCGCCCCGCGCGCCGATTCCTGGGCAAACTTGGCCACCAGCGCCGCCTTGGCCGCGGCAGACTGGGCGCTGGCCTTACCCGCCAGATCCACCAGCTGCAGGGCGACCGCCGCGTTGGGCTCGCC
>JBIKTV010000305.1:0-7211 GCA_044347905.1 Myxococcota bacterium | reverse complement strand
AGCGTGCGCAAGCCGGAGCACCTGCAGGCCGGTTGGCGCCTCTGGGGCCGCTTTGCCAGCGCCAGTGTCATCGACTCCGGATCGCTGCAATCCCTGGTCATCGCTCCACAAAGCGGCGAAGGCGTCACCGTGGACCGCCAGGCCGACGGCAGCTTTGTCGCCCGCGAAGGCGGCTTGCCCGGCACCGTGCTGCGTCAAGCGGTGCGCTGCGGCTATGTGGGCAGCCTGGAGGCCTCGCTGCGCCGCTGCGGAGAGAGCGAAGCGCTGGTCGGCCAACTGCAGGTGCTGCTGGGCGATCGCTTGGTGCTCGCCTCGGACCTCCAAAACGGCGATGAGCTGCGGTTGGTGGTCGACAAGCTGATGGACGGCGACACCTTGGTGCGCTACCTAGACATCGCGGCCATCGACGTGCGCAGCCTGTCTGGCCAGCGCACCACGGCGGTGCACTATTCCGCTGGGCGAACCGCTGACGGCATGACGCACGACGGTTACTACGACCTGCAGGGCCAGAGCGTCGAGCGGATGTTCCTGCGCCAGCCCTTGCGCGTGGGCCGCGCCACTTCGGGCTTTGGCATGCGCATTCACCCCATCCTGCACAAGCTCAAGGCCCACCAAGGCCTGGACTTTGGCGCTCCGCGGGGCACCCCAGTCTATGCTGCAGCGGATGGCATTCTGATCGCCGCCCGCCGCGCAGGACCCGCCGGTAACCTGGTGCGCGTGCGCCACGGCGAAGGCTACATGACCGAATACATGCACCTGCATAAGTTCGGCAGCTACACGGCCGGCGACCGCGTCAGCAAGGGCGACACCATCGGCTTTGTGGGCACCACGGGTCGCTCGACCGGGCCGCACCTGCACCTGGGCGTCAAGAAGCACGGGACGTACTTGGATCCCAGCCAGTTGGGCGATGTCCTGGAGCCCGGCGTGCCCTCCAAGGCCCTGGGCGCTTTTGAGGCCCACGCGGCGGAGATGCTGCGGCTGCTAGACGCCGTGGGCGGCACCAAGGGCGCTACCTGAGGACTCCTGCGGATCGGGTCATCGAGCGGTTCCCGCGCTTGGCCCTCGCGGCGGACCTCGCATTCCCCACCTAACCACAGTGCCCATCATCGCGGCCCCTATAACCGCGGCGGCGCCTGACCTATTTGCCCCGCCGCGCTTGGCGTTTGCTGGATTTTGCCGGAGACCCTGCTAGGGTTTGGCGCTGCTGGCCCCATCGGTCAAGGTATCCCACGGAGCAAGATGAGTTCGACCACGCCGTTTGGAGCGATCGAGTTTGCCGCCAACCCCGAGCCGCGCTGCCCGTGCGTGCTGGTGCTGGACTGTTCGGCGTCTATGCAGGGCCAAAGGTTGCAGGAATTGCAGCGTGGTCTTGCGCAGTTCCGCGAAGAGCTGATGGCGGACCCTCTGGCGCGCAAGCGGGTTGAGGTGGCGGTGGTCACTTTTGGCGGCAGCGTCAAGTTGGCCTGCGATTTCACGACGATCGAGCACTTTGAGCCGCCGCGCTTGCAGGCCGAGGGGCTGACGCCGATGGGCGGAGCTATCGCTACCTCTTTGGATTTGCTGCAGACTCGCAAGCAGGTGTACCGCGGCAACGGCGTGTCCTACTACCGCCCCTGGGTGTTTCTGCTGACCGACGGCGAGCCCAATGACGACTGGCACGCCGCGGTGCATTTGGTGCGCGACGTCGAAACCTCCAAGCAGGCCGCGGTGTTTGCCGTGGGCATTGGCGAGGCGAATTTCCAGGTGCTGCGCCAATTGGTGGTGCGCCAGCCGCTGCAGCTGCGCGGGCTCATGTTCCGCGAGATGTTTCAGTGGCTGTCCAATTCGCTCAAGTCCGTGTCGCATTCGGCGACGAGCGAAGAGGTGCCCCTGGACAACCCCGCGGGACCGGAAGGCTGGGCAAAGATCTGATGGATGCTGGAGAAAGTCGAGCAATTTCCGCGGAACTGCCCACGGCGGTTGCTGGCGAGCCGATGCACAGCTCTGCGCTCTCCACGGATCACTGGCAGGCGCTGGCCACGGCCGTGGCGGGGAGCCGCAAGAAAGCGGAGTCGCTGGGCGATGATGCGGTGGCCCTGAGCGAGTGGCGTTCGGGCCAGAGCGCCTATCTGCTGGCCGCGTGTGCCGATGGGGCGGGCAGCGCCCAAGCCGGTGCGTTGGGCAGCCGTGCGGCGGTCGATGCGGCCCTAGCGGAATGCCTGCGGCAGCTCCAAGCCAGCCGCGATCGCCGGCGGGTGCGCATTTGCGGCGCGCAAGTGGCCGAGGCGGCCGCAGAAGCGGTGCGGGCGGAGGCGCAGAGAGTGGGGCTGCCGCCACGCGAATTGGCCACGACCCTGACCTGCGTGGTCGCGGGGCCGCGCTGGACTTGGGTCGGTCAGGTTGGCGACGGCGCCGCAGTGGTCAAGCCGCAGCGCTCGCAGCCCGGCGATTGGCGGGTAGCGATCTGGCCCGAACGCGGCGAATACGCCAACACCACGCATTTCTTGACCGGCCTGCCGCTCCAGTGGCAAGAGGCGACCCTGCCGCGCTGTGAGTCGCTGGCCCTGCTGACGGACGGGCTGCTGCCCCTGGGCCTCGATCTGGCCCACCACAGCGCGTTTGTGCCGTTTTTTGAAGGCATGATGGCCGAACTGCGCCGCGCCCAGCCGCAGGCCTTGCTCGGGCCTTTGCGGTCGTTCCTGGCCTCGCCGCGGGTGGCGGAGCGCACCGACGACGACGTCAGCTTGGTCCTGGCGCTGCGGCCGCCGCGGGGGCTCGCGTGATGCCGTCAGCCCCTCGTCGGACAGGTGCCAGGCGATTGTCTGATCGCTGTTCTGCAAAGAGTTTTGGGGGAGCCCATGCTTTTTGACGGCGAGCGCCGCCTAGAGCTGGCGGGTGAAATCGGCCGCGGCGGTGAGGGCTCGGTCCATTCCGTTCAAGGCGATGATGCCCTGGCGGTCAAGCTCTACGCCACCCAGCCGGACCAGGAGCGCATCGACAAGCTGACGGCGATGGTCGATCTCCTGAACCGCGCCCCGGAGCTGGCCGACCAGTGCGCGTGGCCGCAGCGGCTGGTGCGCGACGCTCAGGGCCAAGTGCGCGGCTTTGTGATGGCGCGCCTGACCGGTCAGCACCCGATCCACGAATTGTACAGCCCGGAACAGCGCAAACAGACCTTTCCCCTCGCCACGTGGCGCACCTTGGTGGAAGTCGCGGCGGACTGGGCGCGCATCGTCGCGGTGCTGCATGCCCACGGCGTGGTGGTCGGCGACGTCAACGAGCGCAACCTGCTGCTCGACCACCGCGGTCGGCCGTGGCTGGTGGACGCGGACTCGTTTCAAATCATCAAGGACGACAGGATCTTTCTGACGGGCGTGGGGGTGGCGGACTACACGCCGCCAGAGCTTCAGGGCGAGCGCTTTTCTCAGGTGGTCCGCAGCGCCAACCACGACCGCTTTGGCCTCGCGGTGCTGCTCTTTAAGCTCGTGTTCCTGGGGCGCCACCCGTTCTCTGGCGGGCCCAGCGGCGATCTGGGCGCGGCGATCGCCAGCGGCAATTTTGACTATCCGCAGCTGGCTCAGCGACTTCCGCATTTGCTGCCGCTCCAAGCCGTGCCCGCGGCGGTCCAGGCGCTCTTTGCCCAGGCGTTTGATCCGCAGGCGGCGGAGGCAGGGCGGCCGAGTCCCGAGCAATGGCTGCACCAGCTGCGCGCGTTTGCGGACCACCTGGAGCCGTGCGCGATTGAGCCGGCCCACGCGGTGCTCAAAGGGGCCCAGCGCTGCCCCTGGTGCTTGATCGAAGCGACGCTCCACTATGCGTATTTTGCCCGGGCTGGCCATGAGCGCTACGTTTCCACCTGGACGCCCCGCGACGACCAGTGCGAGCTGCTCCGCCACGCCATGGGCGCCACAGAACCGCCGGCAGATCCTACGTATTACCACGAGCCTGCGGAGCTGGTGCCCGTGCTGTCCCTTGCGCGGCGGGTGCTGGCCCACGATCCGCCCGCCCACGTCACCAGCTACTACGTGCGGGTCTTGGGTGGCCTAGCGGCGCTGGCGGGAGCGGCGGCGACGGTGGTTGGCCATGGCTTGCCGCCCAAGCTGATCTTGGGGCTGGGGTTGGCCGGCTGGTCTGTGGGAATTGCCTGGGATCGCCTGCAGTTGCGCGCCTGGCGCCAGCGAATCGCCCAGCTGAGCCAAGGGAGCGAAGACGCCAGCCACCGCGGCGACCTATGGCGCGCTGAGGCCTACCAGCACCGCGCCCGCGACCGGCAGATTGTCGAGGCGTTTGACCGGCTTGCGGCGCAGCACCAGTCCGTCCTAGAGCACCGCCAGAGCGAAATTGCCCGCCTGGAGCGCGACGCCGCCGACCCCGCGCTGATCGACGCGTTGGCCAAAGTGCCGCTTCAGCAGGTCGAGCCGGCGGGGCTGCTCAACGCCGACCGCAAGAAAACCTTGCTTATTCGACATATCCAGACCGCCGCAGACATCGAGCGCGACAGCTTGGTGGGCCTGCCCGGGCTGACGCTGGAGGTGATCGACGGTCTCGTGCGCTGGCGCCAGGCGCTGGAGGTTCGCTATGGCGGTCGCCGCAAACCGCCCCCCAAGGTCGATCAATACGTGGCCATCGACGTCAACTGCGGCGTGCTGCAAGAGGCACTGGAGGAGCAGATGGCCGACCTCATCCGCGAGCGCCAGGCCAGCAGCGAGTACGCCCGGCAGATGCTCGATCAGCAGTACCGCCGCGGTCTCCAGGCCCTAGCCGAGCTGGAGGTCCAGGCGGCGCAGATGTGGCGCGAGCTGCGCGGCGAGGCCTGACCACCGCTTGCCGCCGCCCGTTCCGTCCTTCCGAGCCGGTGTCGGACAGGTGCCAGGCGATTGTCTGATCCATGTAATTGTTGGACTAAGGCTTTGCGGTCATGTTGCGGCGCGCCTGGGCCAAGGCCTCTTGGTTGGGCTCAAAGTCAGGCAGCGCCTGGTCGGCCCGCTCAAACGCCGCCACCGCTTGAGGCCAGCGCCGGGCCTGGGCGTGCAGCTGCCCCAGCCGGTGCCAGGCGTTAAAGGACTCGGGAAAATCCTCCGTGGCCCGGGTCATCAGCGTCAGATCGTCGCGCCAATCCAGACTGCGGCGAACACTTAGGCCGGCCAACAGCACGGCGATCGCCGCGGTGACGGCCAAAACGGTGCGGCGTTCAGGTAGTTTGGCCTGCAGCCACAGCGGCTGTCGCCGCAGCCACTGGCCAAGACCCGCCAGAGCCAGCGCGGCGCCGACACTGGGCAGGTAGACAAAGCGCTCCGCCGCACCCACGGGCAGGGGCAGCAGCTGGCTCGTGGGCACCAGCCCCAGCAGCCACCAGGTCAGGCCCAGGGCCACCGCGGGGGCGGTTCGCCGCAGCTTCCAGGCCAGCGCCGCCGGCACCACCAAGGCAAAAAGCCCAGCCAGCGCCCGCGGATCGGCCAGGGTCAGCGCGGGTGGGCAGAGGGTCCAATCGTAAAACGGCACGAGCGGCCAAGGCCACAGCAGCAACCGGGCGTGGATCGACTGAATCGCCAGGGAAGTCCAAACCTTGACCGGCCCGGGCAGCGCCGCCAAGTAGGGCAGCGGGGTCTCGACCACCAGCGCCGAGCGCAGTGCCAGCCAACCCGCCGCCAGAGCCGCGAGGCTAGCATAGAACGCCAGGTGATCGCGTGGCTTTTTGCCCTGAGCCAGGTCCTGGGCGATCAGCAGCGCGGGCAGCACCGCCGCCGATTCCTTGGCCAGAAGCCCCACGGCGTACAGCAGGCCCAGGCCCAGCCTCTGGCGCCAGCCGTCTTCCTCGCTGCGCATCCGCAGGTTCAAGGCCGCGGCAACTGCGCAGACGGCCAGCAGTTCTGAGCGGTAGGTCACCAGGTTGACCACCTCGCTGTGGACCGGATGCACCGCAAAGAACACCCCGGCCAGCCAAGCCCCCGGCGCCCCGCTCCAGCGCCCGGCCAGCCGCGCCACCAGCAGGGTCACCAGGCCGTGGAGGAGCAGATTAACCGCATGAAAGCCCAGGGGATGGAGCCCCCAGAGGGCGAATTCCACGGTCCACGTCACCGCGGCGAGCGGCCGCCAATAGCTCAGGCCAATCGCGTGGTCCAGGCTGCTCGCAGCCCCGGCAGTCCAGGCGTGGGTAAAAAGCCCAGGGATATTGCCAAGTTCGCGAATCTCCGGGTTGGCCACCAGGTTGTACTGGTCGTCCATGGCAAAGCCGTTGGCCAGGGCGCCCAGGTGGATCGCCACAGCCAGGGCCGCCGACCAGCCAGCCGCCTTCCACACAGCCGCCTTCCACATGGCCGCACCGTCGCCAGGGGGCTGAGGCAGAGTTGGCGCTGGGATCAACATTTCCCAGGTTTTTTAAGGAGAAATGGACCAATCGCCAGGGCGTCCATGTCGGTGGTGAAGTAGCACTTGAGCGCTTCTTCGACCGTGGTGACGATCGGCTCGCCGCGGATGTTGAAACTGGTGTTCATCAGCACTGGCACGCCTGTGCGCTCGCCAAACGCCTTGATCACATCGTAATACCGCGGGTTGTCGTCGCGCTTGACCGTCTGCACCCGCGCGCCGCCGTCCACATGGGTCACGGCCTCCAAGTGGTGCACGTGCTCGGGCCGCGTGGGGTAGACCACCAGCATGAACGGCGCGACTTCGCCCCCCTCAAAGAACTCGGCCACGCGGTCTTCGAGCACGGCTGGGGCAAAAGGCCGGAACCATTCGCGAAACTTGACGCGGGCGTTGACGATGTCTTTCATCTTGGCCGGGCGCGGGTCGGCGAGGATGGTGCGGCACCCCAGCGCCCGCGGGCCAAACTCAGCGCGGCCCTGGAACCAGCCGACGATCTTGGACTGCTCCAGCAGATCGGCCGCAGCCAGTGAAATATCGGCCGGCCGCTCAAAAGTGCAACCGGAGAGCTGCAAAACCGCCTCGATCGCCTCATCCGTATAGCCGGGCCCCCAATAATCGATGAGCGGATGGCGCTGCGGCGGGTCCGTGCGGCCCTGGCGATCGCCGATCTGGTGGGCCACGTAGAGCGCGGCGCCCAAGCTGGTCCCGGCGTCCGAGCTCGCGGGCATGAAGTAGCACTGTTCAAAGCCGGCCTCAAAGCGGATCCGCGAATTGGCTACGCAATTGAGGGTCACGCCGCCGGCCATGCACAGCCGGGTCTCGCCGGTCAGCTCGCGGGTCAGCCGCGCCAAGTGCAGCAGCAGATC
>JBIKTV010000304.1:0-7213 GCA_044347905.1 Myxococcota bacterium | reverse complement strand
CAGCTGTCGTCGGTGCAGGCTTTGCCGTCGTCGCACGGCTTGGCCGAGCCGCTGCACGCCTGACCCTGGCATTTATCGCCATTAGTGCAGGGATTTGCGTCGTCGCACGCTTTGCCGTCCGCCGCGCCGCTCGAGGTGCAGCAGCCCTGTACGCACGCGCTGACCTGACAGGCCACTTCCGGACAATCGCTATCCTGCGCACAGGCTTGGAACGCACCACAGCCAGCCGCCGCATCGGCTACGGCGCCGTCGATCTGCCCGCCTGCGGTGTCTCCGCTGCGATCGCCCAATTCGCCATCGCCCCCGGGAATGCTGGATCCGCCGTCGCCCGTGCCGCCGTGCTGGCGGTTGCCGGCGTCCAAAGGCGTCTGCGCTGTGTCGCCCTTTGCCCCGCCGCTGGCCGTATCCGTGCCAAAATTGGGCGCCGCGCGGCTGCCGCTTCCGTCATCCAACACGGCAAATTGATCCACCCCGTAGTTGCCGCCGCACCCAACCACCCAGAAACCAGCCACCCACAAAGCAGTAGCGAGGGGCGCACCGGTGATCAGTGCCCGCGTCCAGCCCTGCAAAGCCGATCTCATGCGTGTTTGCCTGCCCACCATGGCACCTGCGAGTTGCGACGTCCGCTGCGCATTCCAATCCTTCAGTGTACCTGATCCAATTCGCTGATCGCTACTGGCAAAACGCCGCTTGGAGCGCGACCTGGGCCGACAAATGGCCGCCGCTGGATCAGTGCTGCGGGAGGCCCAAACGGCCAGATCACCCGCGCTGGGCGCGCCAGAGACCACTGGATCGCCTGTCTTGAACGAGCTTGCGGCCTCAGCATCTTGACAGCGCGGCCCTGTCCGACAATCCTTCGCGCCCCCGGCGATGGGGCCTGAACTGAGGACGACTGCACATGAGCGACTTCACCTTTACCAGCGAATCCGTTTCTGCTGGTCACCCGGACAAGGTGTCGGACCAGATTTCCGATGCGGTGCTTGACGCGATCCTCACCCAGGACCCGCGCGGCCGCGTGGCGTGCGAGACCCTGGTGACCACCGGCCTCGTCGTCATCGCGGGCGAGATCACCACCCACGCCAACGTCGATTACCGCGCGGTGGCCCGCGAGACGATCAAGCGCATCGGCTACGACGATCCCAAGGACCGCTTTGAGTCCGAGTCGTGCGGCGTGCTCGTGTCGATCGGCAAGCAGTCGTCGGACATCGCCCAGGGCGTGGACATCGGCAAGGGCCTCGATCCAGAGCAGGGCGCCGGCGATCAGGGCCTGATGTTCGGTTTTGCCTGCAATCAGACGGAAGAGCTGATGCCGCTGCCGATCGTCCTGTCGCACAAGCTGACCCGCCGCCAAGAGCACATGCTGCACAGCGGCGCGCTGCCGTGGCTGCGTCCGGACGCCAAGTCCCAGGTTTCCGTGCGGTATGAGAAAGGCAAGGCCGTCGCGCTAGACGCCGTGGTGCTCTCCACCATGCACCGCGACAGCATCAGCTACGAAGAACTGCGCGCCCAGGTCATGGAGCACATCGTCATGCCGGTGCTGCCCAAGCACCTGATCACCGACGCCACCAAGTTCCACGTCAACCCCACGGGCAAGTTCGTCATCGGCGGCCCCCACGGCGACGCGGGTTTGACCGGCCGCAAGATCATCGTGGACACGTACGGCGGCTGGGGTCGCCACGGCGGCGGCGCCTTCTCCGGCAAAGACCCGTCCAAGGTCGATCGCTCGGCGGCCTACTTCGCCCGCTATGTGGCAAAAAACATTGTCGCGGCTGGCCTAGCGGACGAGTGCGAGGTCCAAGTGTCCTACGCGATCGGCGTCGCCCGCCCGACCAGCGTCAAAGTCGACTGCTACGGCACGAACAAGATCAGCCAAGACAAGATCGAGCACGGCGTGATGGAGGCCTTTGATTTCCGTCCGGCGCGCATCATCGAGCAGCTCGATCTGCTCCGGCCGATCTACACGGGCACGGCCGCGGGCGGGCACTTTGGCCGCAGCGAGACCGCATTTACCTGGGAGCGCACCGATCGCGTCGACGACCTGCGCGCCGCCGTGGGTCTGTAGAGCGAAAGTTGTTCGTTCCAAGGCGCTCCGTGTAGGATAGCGCTTGACAGGGCAGAGGTGGAGCCCTTAGAATTTCCGCCCTCGCGGGCTGCAAACGGACCGCGCACCAACGACCTCGCCCTCTGCTTCGGCTGGGGGCCCCTTAGCGAGCCGCGCTGTTCCGAGCGCCAGATCAGAAGGAACTGTCATGAGCCTTAGCCCGCAGACCACCAGCGTCCGCAAGCAAGATGTGCCGCACCAGTGGTACGTGGTCGACCTCAAGGACGTCGTCCTGGGTCGCGCCGCGGTCCAACTCGCCAACATCCTGCGCGGCAAGGACAAGCCGTCCTTCACGCCCAACTCGGACTGCGGCGACTTCGTCGTCGTGGTCAATGCATCGCAGGTCATGCTGACCGGCAACAAGATGCAGACCAAGATGTATCACCGCCACACCGGCTTTGCCGGCGGCATCAAGAGCGAGCCGGCGCGCATCTTCATCGGCCGCAAGTCTGAGCAGGCTGTTCGTCTCGCCGTTTGGGGCATGCTCCCCAAGGGCGCCCTGGGCCGCCGCCTCATCACCAAGCTCAAGGTCTATCCGGGCGCCAACCACCCGCACGCCGCCCAGAACCCGGTCGAGCGCAGCCTGTAGGTCTGGCCGTCTCCGCAACTGTTCCTGCGCCCTCTCCTCCGAAGCACTTTGCTCGATCCGCGCCCGCGAAACCGCTCGCAGCGCAACTCAAGGTAGAACATGGCAACCACCCGTCGCGTCTCTGACTCCTCTGCCCCCAGCAAGCGCTGGTACGCCACCGGCCGCCGCAAAGAGGCGACCGCGCGCGTCTACATCTCGCAGGGCACCGGCACGATCACGGTCAACAACCGCACCCTCGCCGAATACCTTCGCCGCCCGACGCTGGAAATGGTCGTGCACGAACCGTTTGGCGTGATCGAGCAGATGGGCCAGTTCGACGTCAAAGTCACCGTCGCCGGTGGCGGTCTCGCCGGTCAGGCGGGCGCCATCCGTCACGGCATCTCGCGCGCGCTCACCCTGTACTCGGCTGAGATGCGCCCGGCCCTGAAGTCGGCCGGCCTGCTGACCCGCGATCCGCGCGCCAAGGAACGCAAGAAGTACGGCCGCTCGGCCGCCCGCGCGCGCTTCCAGTTCAGCAAGCGTTAATCGACCATGCGGTCGGGGGAGCCCTTGGGCCCTCCGCCGCGTGCTCCGGTGGCTGAGTAGCTCAGCTGGTTAGAGCGAGCGACTCATAATCGCTAGGTCGAGGGTTCAAGTCCCCCCTCAGCCACCACCCAGAGCAGGCCGGATTCTTCGCGGAGTCCGGCCTGCTCTGCTTTTTGCTGTGCCCAAACCATCCCGACCCAGCCCAATCCATCGCGACCCAGCCCAATCCGTCGCGACCGAGCCCATGCCATCGCGACCCAGGCCGACCCTGGCTTGTCCGGTCCGCGCCCTGCCCTTGCGGCCAGACCGCCGATTCGCCGCTCCGTGAACCTGGCTAGCGATCGACCTATTTCGCCCCCTCCCTAGCGCCGGCATAGGCCCCGCGGCGGCCGTTTGGGTTCAGCTAGGCACCGGCTGTGGAGGGCGGTGCCCGCGACGCTGCTGCACGGCCATTCGACCCGGCCGGGGCTGCCTCGCTCCAGGCCGTCCACAGCGCTGGTGGCGCGGCGCCAGGCCAGGGGTCCCGTTCCGTCGCTCTGCGGTGTCACCCGCTCTAGGGCCACGCCGGGCCGGCTCTTGGGCCACGGCCGCTTGCGCTGCCACTGGGCGACGTCGATGCGCCTATCCCGCCACCACAGCTCCACCCTGCCGGCAGAGTTGGGCAGGCGCAGGCCCTTGGCGCGAATCGCGGTGCGCTCTTCTGGCCCCGCCATCGCCGCGCCGCGCACGACCACCACTTCGCCGGGGAGCAGCCACGGCTGCTTGGGCCGCTCCAGCGCCACGCGCTTGCCAGAGGGCACCCACAGCGCCAAATCGGCCAACCGCAGAGACAGCGTGGCCAGATTGGCGAGTTCAACGTAGTCGCCTACCCCTTCGTCGCGCAGCAGCGGATCGGTCAACAGCTCGCTGATCACCACCCGCGGCGGCTGCTCCAAGCCCTGCGGCGTGGCCGGTTGCGGCAGTTCGGCCAGCTTGCCCGGGTTGGACCGCACGGCCGCCGCGTCTGCAAGAGCTTCTCGCGGGCCTTCGCTGCGGCCATTTGGCGCACTGCACGCACACACCAGCAGCGCCGTAACCATCGCAACCATAAAGAAATCACCGATCCTTGCCTGTCGGCCGTGCCGCATCGTCGCCTCCCATCCCAAAGTGCATCTGTGCACCTCCAGAACACTGATCAAGGTCCGTGCCAAGGGTGGCCCTCGCGATTTCAAGCGCTTGCCGCGGGCCTTTGGTCTCAGCCGGCGATGCTGAGACAGGGCGATACCGAACGCGAGACGATCCCTGAGCAAACACGGGCTATCCGCAGAATTCTTGCACGGTTATTCCCCATTGGGCCTGCCCGCATGTCCTTGACCCGCAGACCGCATGGCCCTATGATCGCCGCCACTGCGCCTCTTCGACCCGCCACCGCGAGCCGGGGTAACATCGCAGGGACCGATCTGCGGACCCGGACTTCCGTGCTCGCAGCAAAGTCGCCGAATTTCCGCTGGTGCCAGAGCACCGCATCTCAGAGGCTCGCATGGGCAAGATGTCCCCCGAATTTTCCCTTCGGAGATTGGCTCGGCAGTCGCTCGCCTGGCTCCTGCTTGTCGGTTTTGCCCAGCCCTGGGCGCTCACGGCCCTGGCGGCCGACGGCGATGTCGAGCGCACGCTGGCCATTGTCGAACTGCGCTCGGGCGATGAGGCGGACCCGCTCACGGGCAAGTACCTGGGCGAGATCGCTACGGCTTTTCGCGATGAAGCGCCTGGCGACGTGATCCTGGTCGATGGCAAAACCACCGCAGACAAGGTCCGCAAAGACCGGGTGCAGGTGCCGACCGCGCTGACCGAGGAGCGCCGGCTCGGCCTGACGGAAGCGCGCAAGAAGGGCGTCGATCTGCTGGACAACGCGGATTTCCCTGGCGCTATCAAAGCTTTGGGTAGTGCTGAGGCCAAGTACCGCGCCGCCCTAGCGGCCCCTGGCGCTGACGCAAAGCTGCGCGATGAGTACCTGGACGTCCTGGCGCAGCTCGCCACCGCTTATGTCGCCGCCGGAGACAAGAACGCCGCCGGCGAAGTGTTCCGCATTGTCATCACGACGTTTGGCTTCAAGGCCAAGGTCACCGACGACAACTACCGCCCCGACGTGGTCGAGCTATTCAAGGCCGAAGTCAAGAAGATCGAGAAGATGCCCAAGGGATCGGTCGAGGTCAGCTCCAACCCGAACGGCGCGCGCATCATCCTGGGCGGCAACGATCGCGGCGCGACCCCGTCGACCGTGGCGGACCTCATCCCGGGCGTGTACGGCTTGCGCCTGCAGTCCGGCTCGGCCACGTCCATGCTGCGCAACGTCAAGGTCGACGGCGGCGCGGTGGCCAAGGTTTCGATCGACATCGGCTTTGAAGCACATCTGGTGCTGGAAGACGACCGGATCGGCCTCAAGTACGCCGATCTCAAGACCGCGGAAGGCAATGTAGAGCGGGACGCCGCCGCCGTGGGCAAGGACCTCGACGTCAACTTGGTCTGCGCCGTTGGCGTATTGGACGGCAAGCTCGTGTCGTTCTTGGTCGATGTGGCCACCGGTAAGCTGGTGCGCTCGGCCAACGACGTCAAGGTGCCCAAGGTCGGCATCAGCAAGCGCGCGGTCAACAAAGTGATGGTGACGATCCTGGGCGCCAAGGCAGACAAGAACGTCGCCGAAGCTCCGGGCCCCAGCGCTGGCAACAAGCCCTGGTACGGCTCGACCCCCGGTTGGGTGGCGGCCGGTGGCGCAGTCGCCATGCTCGGCATGGGCATTGGCCTGTCGAGCTACCTGAACCTCGACAACGTAACCGCTTACTACTGCGCGGATCCGTCGCAAACCTGCACCGGCGCCTACACTGCGGCCAACAAGGCCGAATACGCTACGCAAGTCGAAGACTTCAAGTCCAGCGCTCAGACCAAAGCGACCCTCTCGGGCGTTGGCCTTGGCCTGGGCGTGGCGCTCGCCGGTGTCGCGGGCTACCTGTTCTACAATGAATCGACCAAGCCCGCCGACTCCGCGCAGCTGTACCTGCCCCGCGGTGTGGCGTCGCCCGCGCCGGCGCTGGTGGCCTTGCCGCCCGTTTCGCTCGACAAACCGGCCGTTTTTGTCGCCCAGTAGCAGCTGCCCGGCTGTGCCAAGGGCCACGTGCCAGCTCCCCTGCCCCACGAAACCCTGGATATCCTGCTGCGCGGCCGCCTGCGCTTGTTGCAGTCGCGCAAGGGCCATCGGACCTCAGTGGACTCCCTGGCGCTGGCCTGGTTTGGCGCCCGGCTGATCCAAGAGCGCCTCCCCCTCCACAACCTGCGATTGCTTGATCTTGGCGCCGGCGCCGGCATGGTGGCCTTGGCTTTTGGCTTGGCCGTGCCTACAGCTCAGTTGACCCTGGTAGAGCTGCAGCCCGGGCAAGCCGATCGGGCCCAACGCAATGTGCGCCTGAACGGCCTAGACAGCCGCGCCGCGGTCCTGCAGGCAGACTTGGCCCAGGAGTGGCCGGTCCCGCCGCCCCAGGTGGATTTGCTGTTGTGCAATCCGCCTTTTCGCGTGCCTGGCACGGGGGTGGAGCCGGCCTTGCTGGAGCGGCGCCTCGCCCACTTTGAAAGCAGCGCATCGCTGGCGGTATTTGCCCACCGCGCTGCCCAAGCGCTTGATCCGCAAGGCATTAGTGCTTGGGTGTTTCCATGGCTGGAGCGCAATCGCCTGCTGCGGGCACTGGCCGAAGCTGGGCTGGCGGTGGCCTTGTGCCCGCTCTATCACCGCGAAGGCGACGCCCAGCCCGTGCGGGCCTTGGTTGCGGCGTGGCCGGAGCGGTCCTTGGCTCCGGCGGCGACCCTGACATTTGCGTCAGGTCTGGCGCTGCACTTGGCCGCAGGGCTTGAAGACCGCTATCACCCTGATTTGGAAGCCTTTATTGCACAGATGCCCGAGCCGGCGCCAGGCGAATTGGCCAGCGCGCCAGGGCGATAACCCAGATCTGCGCGCCGCACCTTGGCAAATT
>JBIKTV010000303.1:0-7215 GCA_044347905.1 Myxococcota bacterium | reverse complement strand
AAATTCTTGGAGGCCGAGCCGATCGCCGCCGCGTTGGGCACCAGCACGTACCACACCGGCACCACGACCAGAGTCCCGGCGACGATGCCCCAAGCTTGGGCGATAAACTGCTTGCGCGGATTTGCCCCGAGCAAGTAGCCGGACTTGAGGTCGATGAGCAGGTCCGCCGCCGCCCCCGCCGCACCGGCCGTCACACCGGCGGTCATCAGGTTGGCAACCGCGTGGTTAGGCAGTGTAACACCGTAGAATAGCTGGGTGACCTTGCCCATGGCACCGATCGGCGTGATGTCCGTCTCGCCCGTGGCCCGGCAGGCGACCAGCGAAAGCACAAACGACAGCGCGATCGCCATGAGGCCCCAGTACCATGCAACCCCCCACTCTGCATGGAGAATCGCAATGCAGCCCAAGGCGGAGACGCTCAGGCCAATCGCCATCCACTTCGGCGGCACTTCGATCGCCTCTAATGGGTCGAATTCCTGAGGCTTTCTGCGCCGCACCAGCGCCGTCACGCCGGAAAATGCCCTGGCAATGCTGCGCCACTGAAAGCCAAACGCCGTAAGCCCGGCGGTGACCATCATGGCCGAGCCGGTCCACAGCGACCATTTGCGAATCATCGCCGCGGGTTCAATCCCTTCCGCTTGGACGTGGTCGATTTTCTTGCGGGTAGCGTCCAGCTTCGCTTCCAGGGCTTTGCGCTTGTCTGCGGTCAGCGGAGTCAGGGCCACCCCAGCCGCAGGAGCCGACCCAGCCGCGGGAGCCAATCCGGCCAATGGGGCCGAGAGCGCAACCTGCGTTTCCTGAACAGTCATGCGCAAATCGGCGAGCTTCATCTCCTTGAACACCCCGGCCTGGTCCAGCTGCGGCGCCACCACGCCAAAGACAATCACCGCGCCCACCGCCATCGACAAGGCCGTGCGCATCCCCACGATCGCCCCCGCCGCCATCATCATCGGGTCGACCGGCAGGGCAAGCGCGTAGGACTCCGCAGAACGCTTGCCGATCGAGAACGGCAGCGGCCACTCACTGGGCACCGCAGCCCAGGCCGGCAGCAGGTTTTTGGCCGTTAGCGCGGCGTTGCCCTCGATCAGCCACTTGATGATCGCCCCGGCCCCCAGGGCCATGAACAGCGCGCGGGCCTTGTCGATCGCCTCGGATCCGGCCGCGTGCAGCGATCGCAGGGTCTCCGCCGCGGCGATTCCGCTGGGGAACTTGAGCTGTTCGCGGTTGATCATCTGGCGCTTCATCGGCACGGCCATGAACACGCCCAGCAGGGCCAGGAACGCTGTCCACCAAAACAGCGACCAAAAGCTCATATTCTCACCGGTAATCAACAGATACGCGGCGATGGCAGAGACCATGGTGCCGCCGGTCGACGACCCCGCAGAAGTCGCGGTCGACTGCATGCAGTTGTTCTCCAGGATCGTCATCGGCGTCTTGGCCAGGCCGATCTTGAGAAAGGTCTGCCAAATCGCATAGCTCAGGATGCACGAGGTGATCGCGACGCCGAGCCCCCAGCCGGTCTTGAGCCCCACGTACAGGTTGGACAGCGACATGAACGCGCCCAGGGCCGAGCCCATCAGCACCGCGCGCAAGGTCAGCTGCTTTTGCGAATCGCCCTGATAGTACGTCTCAAACCACACGCGCTCGCGGTCTTCGGCCGGCACCAGCAGCAGATCGGGCAGCTCAACCGCGGGGGCGTGGTGGTCGGGCGCCGAACTGGCAAGGCCATCGGCGGCGGGCGTCGTCATGCGGGCTCCGTGAGGCCACCGGCGGAATTGCGATGGGGCGGCGGAGGCTACCCGGAAACCTCTTGGATATCAACAGTCAGACAAGTGCCTGGCACCTGTCCGGCGCCACAAGCGCGGCCGGACGCAGCCGTGGGCCAGGCCCAACCGCAGGATCGGCACACAGGGCGGTGACGGACGCACCTTCCCAGAAATAGCCAAGCAAATCAACGATCAGACAAGTGCCTGGCACCTGTCCGAACCGCAAAGGCTTAGCGCCGACCGACGCCGTGGTACTCAAAGCCAGCGGCGGCGTAGGCCTTGGGGTCCCAGGCGTTGCGGCCGTCAAACACCAGCCGGCACGGGGTCGCAGCGGCCAGTTCAGCGGCGCTGATGTTGCGCAGGGCCTTCCACTCGGTGATCAGCAGCACGGCGTCGGCGCTGGCCACGGCCTGCTGCCAGGTGTCGGCGAACTCGACCTTGGTGCCCAGCTCGGCGGCGGCGGTCTCGTGGGCTACCGGGTCATAGCCAATCACCTTGGCGCCGGCGGCGATCAGCTTGCGGACCACCGTCAGGCTCGGGGCCTCGCGCATGTCGTCGGTGTCGGGCTTGAAGGCGAGGCCGAGCAGGGCCACGGTTTTGCCATGCAGATCGTCGCCCAGCCGAGCGATCAAGCGGCGCGCGAGCAGGCCTTTCTGCTGGTCGTTGACGGACTCCACCGCGCTCAGGATCTCCATGGCCAGACCGGCGTCGCGGCCGGTGGACATGAGTGCCTTGACATCCTTGGGGAAACACGATCCGCCGTAGCCAATGCCGGGGTTGAGGAACAGCGAGCCGATGCGCAAGTCGCTGCCGATGCCGCGCTGGACATTCTTGACGTCGGCGCCCACCAGATCACACAGATTGGCGACTTCATTCATGAAACTGATTCGCGTCGCCAGCATGGCGTTGGCCGCGTACTTGGTCATTTCGGAAGACCGCACGTCCATGTGCAGGATCTGCGCCGGGTCCTGGACAAAGGGCAGGTACAGCTCGTCCATCATGGCTCTGGCGCGCACGGTGTCAGTGCCGCACACCACCCGGTCTGGGCGGAGGAAGTCGTCGAGCGCCGCGCCTTCCTTAAGGAATTCGGGATTCGACACCACATCGACGCTGACGCCCGGCCGCTGGGCCGCCAACGGCTCCACAATCGCGCGAACCTTGTCGCAAGTGCCGATTGGCACTGTCGATTTCACTACAACCGCGGTGTAGCCCTGCAAATTGTCGCCGATCGTCTTGGCGACGGCCAGCACGTGGCTCAGGTCGGCCGAGCCGTCTTCCTGCGGCGGGGTGCCCACAGCGATAAAGACGGTGTCTGCCTCAGAAATCGCCTGGGCGCCCTGGGTGGTGAAGCGCAGCCGCGCCTCCGCAACCCCCTTGAGCACCAGATCGTCGAGGCCCGGCTCGTAAATCGGCAGGATCCCTTGGGTCAGGCGCTCGACCTTGCGCGCGTCGATGTCGACACAAGTGACGTCATTGCCGCTGTGGGCAAAGCAAGCACCGGCGACCAAACCGACATAACCACTGCCAATCACAACAACTTTCATCTGTAGCCCCGGCCCGACTGCTCGATTGCGGGCGCGGGATTGTACCGCAAGCTGTCGCCCAGGTCGACAAGGCTAATGACCTCCGACCCACTCGTCATTGGCGCGGTCGTCGAGGTTGCCAAACCGGGTCAGAGGGCCGTCAAAGTGCAACTTGATGATGCCCGTGGCGCCGGCGCGCTGTTTGGCGATCACCAGCTCGGCCTCATGGGGCGGCGCACTGGCGTTGTAGTAGTGCTCGCGGTGAATAAACCAAATAATATCGGCATCCTGCTCAATGGAACCGGACTCGCGGAGGTCGCTCATCATCGGTCGCTTGTCGGCCCGCGACTCCAGGCCGCGGTTGAGCTGCGAGAGGGCAATCACCGTGCACTGGAGCTCTTTGGCCAGCCCCTTGAGAGACCGCGAAATCTCTGCGACTTCCTGCTCGCGGCTCTGTTTGGCGCCGCCGCTGCCGCGCATGAGCTGGAGGTAGTCGACCACCACCAGGTCCAAAGGCCCGTGCATTTCCATGCGCTTACACCGCGCCCGCAGATCGCCCGGGGTCAAGCCCGGGGTGTCGTCCAGGTAGATAGCCATCTCGGCTAGTTCCGCTGCCGCTTCGCGCAGTTGCATCTCATCGTCCGGCGACAGCTCGCCCTTTCTGAGCATCGTCAGGCCGACCCCGGAGCGCGCCGACAGCAAGCGCAGCACCAATTGCTCGCGGCCCATTTCGAGCGAAAACACCGCGACACGGGCGCGATCGTAGTCGTCCTGGGCCTTTCTGCGGCGATTGCGCGCGACGTTGAAGGCCAAATTCAAGGCAAAAGCCGACTTACCCATCGCCGGGCGGGCCGCCAGCACGATGAGGTCGGTGACGTGCAGGCCCAGGTGCCACTGGTCGACGGCCTTAAAACCGGTGGACATCCCTACGGTTTCGCCGCCTCGGGCCCGGGCGTCCAGGATGCCCTGAAACACCTCTGGCACGAGCTCGCCGACCACCTGCGGGCCGCCGCGCACCGTGGCCTTGAGGGCCTCAGCCAGCTCGTGCTCGACCAGCTGCACATAACTATCTGGATCTACGCCGCGTTTGTAGCCCTCGCTCTGAACCCTGTGCGTGACCGCCAAAATATTGCGCACGGTCGCGAGCTTGGAGACCCGCTTGGCGTAATGCTCCACCGCATAGGAGCTGCCAATGTCGCCAATGAGATCCGTTAGATAGCTGAGCCCGACCAGGTCGCCGTGGCCTTTGCGCTCTAGCTCGGCAAAGACCGAGATCACGTCGGTCGGCTCGGTGCGCAGGGCGAGGGTGCAGATGGCGTCAAAGGCGGCTTTGTGGCGCGGATCGTAGAAATCCTCAGCGCGCATCGACGATTGGGCGAGGGCCACCGAATCCGGATCGGACAGACAGCTCGACAAGATGGCGCGTTCGGCCGGCAGATCAGCTGGGGGCACCGGTCCTTGGGCAGCGGCCTGGCCCTGGCGGTGTAGATCAGCGCGGCCCCGATCAGCCCGGCGCGGCGCGACAGTCCGTTCAGGCGCCCAAGCAGGAGGCGCTGCGGCGGCCATCGGCTCGGCGGTATCTACCTGAAGATCTTCAAAAAAACCGGGTTCATCGGGGAAGCTGGGACCGTCAAAGAACAGCTCCTCCGGCGGCAAAAGCTCATCGAGCGGTGGCCCGGCAGAGCCGTCTAGGTGCGCCGCAGCGGCGGCATTTTCGCCCGCGGGAACGGAATCTGGTGCGGAATTGGCATTTGGGGCTTGCATCGGCTTGGACATAGCGCCAGTCTACCTCACCTGACGGTCGTCTGACAGCAGACTTTGACCGTGCGAGTCCAGCGCCCGAAGCGGGGCGGACCTTCGAATCCAGATGCTAATCGACGCTGACCCTGGAAAAGTACTGAGGCCGTGAGAGAATAGCTGTTGACAAGATTGGGGTTTTCGACCCTCAAGACCTCGCAACGGCCATCCTTTCGCATCCTCCCAGAGCGGGCAAGAGCCGGCGCACCTTTGCATGGGCGGCCGAGCACCAAACCCGCCCAACAGGCTAAGTTGATTGCAAATTCGCGGTTCCGCCAGAGCGCTGCCCCCTGGGCAGAGAACCTGCCCTTTCCAAATGCCCCCGAGGCGACAAATGGTCAAAGTCGGCGACGAGATCGACGGCTACTGCACGCGCTGCAAGCTCAACACCTACCAGATCGTCTCGGCCACCGATGGCCGCGAGGTGTTTTCAGTCACGTGCAGAACGTGCCGATACACCGGGGCTTTGGTGCCCGAGATGAGCATGGAAGAGGTTCGCTCCAAGCAAATCAAGAAGTTGCACAGCATGACCCGCAAGCGGGTGGGCACGAGCAGCCCGGCGGTGGTCAACTTTGCCAGCCGCAAGAATGTCGACAAGGGCGACCTGTCGATGCCCCTGCGGGCCTTTCGCGAGATGATGGGCCGCGATCCGGAAGCGGGTCCGCCGCCGCCGGCCGGGCCGATTCGCGAAGAGGTCAAGCCGCAAGCCCCTGCTAGCGCTTCCGATTCGCCGCTGGTGCGCTGGCAGAAGCTGACCGCGACGCTGTCGGCCCGCGACGGTCGGCCGTACAACCCCACGCGCACGTACAAAAGCGGCGACGTGCTCCTGCACAAGCAGCACGGGCTGGGGATCGCCGAGCAGGTGCTGCACGATCAGGCGGTGATGGTGCTGTTTCGCGATCTGGAGACGGTGCTGCAGATGGGCATCTCGGCACATTCGCTGCAGAAATAGCCGCCGCGCCTTGGGATTTTGCCTGTGCCGGCCTCAGCGATCAGCCAGCGGCTCGCCGTGCGTCCACTGCACCGCTAGACCGCCCAAGCTAGCGCTGCGCTCGCCCATGCACCGCATGCCATCCGCGTACCGCCAGCCCTGCAGCTTGCGGCCCTGGACCAGCGACGCCGCCCAAGACAGACACACCATCGCCTGGGTCATCGCCCCCGGATCCGCACGGGCAGCCGCGGTGTAGGCCTCTGGATCCATTGGCGTCTTTGTAGCCATGCCCAGGCAGGCGCGCAGTTCCTCGGCCACGTCCTCTTGCTTTTTGGTCATGGTGGCAGGCGTGTCGACCAGCGCGTTGTAGTCAAATTCGCTGGTCTTGAGGCAGTTTGTTGCCAAAAGCGGCGCGACGGCCCGCTCGCAGGTGGCGGCGTCCAGATCGTTGAGCGCGGTGCAATCCATGGCGGGCCGGCGCACGGCGGGCACCGTGGCGAGCGAAATCTGTGGCTTTCCAGCGGAGCCGCGCAGTTCAAGCACCGCCGCCTCCTGGCTGGGATCGGTGGTCGACCCCACGGTGAACTCGTGAAACACCTGATCGCCCAGGGTTTTATTGGGCTGCCACGCCGAGCGATGGGTGTGCCCCGACACCACCAGCAGAAGCCGATCGCCCAGAGGTCCCGCTCGCCACCGGCCGATCAAGCGCTCCAGGCGGCCGCGGCTGAACCTGCCGATCTGATCGGTGGGATGGTGAAGCATCAATACAATCCAGGCATTTGACGGCACCCTAGCTTCAACCTCCGCGATTTGCGCGCAGGAGACGTTGCCCATCGAGCCCGCGGCGCCAAACTGCCAGAAGGCGCTTTCGCCGCTGTCCAGGAACACCGCCACGACCGGCCTGGGCGCACTGGACGCGTCGCCCGGCAATTGCCCCAGGGTCGACACCATGGGCAGCGCGGCCTTGCCCTCCACGGCGCCGGCGAGACTCCACGGCGGTTCTTTGGCCATCCACAGGTCCGCGACGCCAAATTCACTCGCCATCTCAGAGATGTAGTCGTTGGCCTTGCCCTTTGTGACGATGCCGCTCTGGGTCGGCTGGTCGGGGATGTCGCAGGCGGCGCCCCACTCAGGATGCCAAGCAAAGTTGCCTACATAGGTGTTGTCGTGGTTGCCAGAAGCGATGCCGGCCAGACCG
>JBIKTV010000048.1:0-20812 GCA_044347905.1 Myxococcota bacterium | reverse complement strand
AGAAAACGCCCGCACCAGGCCCAGAAGCAGGCCGCCCAGCACCGCCCCGGGGATATTGCCAATGCCGCCGACCACCGCCGCAGTAAAGGCATACAGGCCGTTCTGATAGCCCATCTGGTAGTACACGGTGTTGATATACAAGGCGTAAATCACTGCCGCAAAACCCGCGAGCCCGCCGCCGACCAGAAAAGTCGCCGCCACCACCCGGTCCACGTCAATGCCCATGAGCCGCGCCGCTTGGGGATCCTGGGCCGTCGCTCGCATCGCCTTGCCCAGCTTGGTGCGGGTGACCAGCAGGTACAGCCCCGTCATCACCACCAGCGAGGCGCCGATGACCAAGACATCTTTGATCTGCAAAGTTAATCCCGAGCCCTCGCCCAGCAGATTGGTCGCCGGCAGAAGCGAGGGAAACGACTTGGGCGCCGCGGGCTGGCCACCGCCGCCAAACACCGCCAGCGGCATCGCACCCCAGATAAGTCCAATATTCTGAAGCAGAAAGGACACGCCAATTGCCGACACCAGCGGCGCCAGCTTGGGGGCCTTGCGCAGCGGCCGGTACACCAGCCGGTCAATGGTCAGGTTTACCGCCGCGCCAAAGCCGGCCGAAGCCAGGACCACCACGGTCAAAAGCACAGCTAACATAGGCCCTTGCACCGCGCCCAGGTCCAGCAGGCCCACGAGCGTCAGGGCAAAGAAAGCCGACAGCATGAACACGTCGCCGTGGGCAAAATTGATGAACTCCAAGATGCCGTAGACCATCGTATAGCCCAGCGCCACCAGGGCAAACACCATGCCGTTGGTCAGGCCAAGAATCAGCTGCTGGGCAACAGTCTCAAACAATTCGAGCTCCTGTGCAGGCTACGGGGCCGTGGGCGTGGCGGAAGCTGGGACCGCGGCTGGGGCAGGTTCACCGGCCGGCACGCACTGCCACGCCGCCACGTCTGCGGGATTCTTGCCGCGACCGTCAAAATAGAGCCGGGCCGACGGGCCAAAACCGACGCCCTGTTCCGCCGCGGCACCGGACGATCCGGCCGACGGAGGAGCAGCGGCATCCGCGGCCTCGCCAGCCGTTCCGCCCAACTTGGTGGCGAACTTGAACTCGCCGTTGTCGACGATGTTGCCGCTCATGGTGGTCATGCTGGTATCGCCGTTGGCGTCGAAATGCCAGGTGCCCAGGGCGCCGGCCTTCTGCCCATAGTTCGCCATGGCCAAGCGCAGGCTTTCGCGGTCTTTTTTGCCTACCTGCGCCAGAACGTCCAGGGCGCTCTTGGCGGCGACATAGCCGTAGACCGCATAGCCCTCGGGCTCGGCCTTGAACCGTTCGCGGTATTTCTTGACAAACTCCGCGCCCTTACCTGTCAATTGCTCAGGTGGCACACCACCAAATGTCACGTAAGCCCGGCCATTTGCATTGGGAGCGCCGGCAGCTTCAATGAAGGCCTTCTCAAAGCAACCGTCCGGCAGCATGACCTTGGCGGCCAGGCCAACGGCGACGATGTCCTTGGCAATTTGCCCAGCATTAGATTGCGTTGTGCCACCAAAGTACACGAAATCTGGATTCTTTGCCTTGATCTTCGTCATCAGCGAGCGGTACTCTTGGGCCTTGGGATCGATGCCTTCGCGCCCCAGGATCTCGAGCCCTTTGGCCTTGGCGGTCTGCTCAAAAACGTCGGCGATGCCTTTGCCGTAAAGGCCGCGATCATCCAAGATATACGCGGTCTTGGCCCCCATTTGCTGCATCCATTCAACCGCCACGCGGCCCTGGATATCGTCGGCCGGCACCACGCGGAAGTAGTTGATCTTGCCGGTGGGGCGATAGACGCCCGGCTCGCTCGGCTCGCCCATCCCCGGCTTGGTCAGGCCCGTGTAGCTGTTGGCCGGTGAGATCATCACCACGCTGGCCTTATTGAGCACCGGCATTGAGATTTTGGCCGCGCCGGAGTTGTAGGTGCCGATGTAGAACATCACGTCGGCGTCTTTGACCGCCTTGTCTGCATTGGCGGCTTCGACCTCTGGGTCCCAATCGCCCTTCTTGGCGCTGGCGTCATCCCAGTCTTCATACGCCACCTCAAAACCGCCTACTTTTCCGCCCACTTCGTCGATGGCCAGCTTGATGCCGTTGACCATGGTGGTGGTTTGGGCGTTGGCCGAACCGGTGCGCGGCAGGCTGGAGACGATCTTGACCCGACCGCTGCTCGCCGCCTGGCTATTGACGCTGGCCCCCGTGGCCGTCGTCTTAGAATCGCCTTGCGAGGCGGGCTTGCGGCGGGCACACGCGGGAGCCAGAGCCAGGACCGCCAGCGCACAGGCCAAGGGCTTGGCAAGGCTGTCCAGCAGAAAATGGCGGCGGTCCAAGGGCGTCATCGGCAACTCCGTTCGCAGAAGGCCCAGACTGTAGCCAATCGCCGCACTTTCGACAATCTGGTGGATCTGCGACGGGCGCCGACGGTGATTTGGGAAATCGCGCCCAAGAGTGCTAATCTCCCGCGCCGCGCACCGTTGCGCCCGGATCACGCCATGGCCCTCGCTTTTGCCGACCAGTTCCAAGCCAATCTCGCCAAACTCGCTGAACTCAAAGCGGTCGATCGCCTTTGGCAGCGCGACGGCACCCTGTTCAGCGCGGACATTGAGGTGGCCCGCTCTGTGCGCAACCGCTTGGGCTGGATGTATTCTGCCCAGGTGATGCGCGATCAGGTGGAGCGCCTAGCGGTGCTGGCCAAAGTGGTCGAGCGCCAGCGCTATGACCGCGTGCTGGTGCTGGGCATGGGCGGTTCGTCGCTCTGGCCAGAAGTGGTCGGTCGCCATCTGCAGGGCCAGCGCGGCCTGCCCGTGCGCATCGCCGACAGCACCCACCCCGCGGCCGTCAGCGAACTCATCGAGTGGGGTCGCCAGGGCAAGCCGCTGTTCGTCGTCGCCACCAAGTCGGGCTCCACCGTAGAGACCTCTAGCCTTTACAAAGTGTTGCGCCCCCTGTGGAACGACGGCCAGCACTTTGTCGCCATCACCGATCCGGGCAGCGGTTTGGAGACGCTGGCCAAAGCCGAGGGCTTCCGCGACATTTTCCTCAATCCGCCGGACATTGGCGGCCGCTTTAGCGCCTCGAGCCTGTTTGGCCTCGTCCCGGCGGTGCTGGCCGGCGTGGTGCTGCACGACGCCCTGGGCCGCATAGAAGAGATGCTAGAGGCCTGCCGCGAGCCCGATCCCGCCCTCAACCCCGGCGCGGCGCTGGGCGCGTGGCTGGCGGCCGCTGAGCAGTGCGGTCGCTGGCAGATGCGCCTGACCTTGGGCAAAGATGTCCGCGGCTTTGGCGGGTGGATCGAGCAGCTCGTGGCCGAGTCGACCGGCAAGCACGGCCGCGGCGTCCTGCCCGTGGTCGGCGGCGTGGAAGGCGAAGGCCCTGCCCTGGCGGCCAAGATGGAACATGCCGTCGTTGTTGGTCTTTCTACCTTTGCCCACCCCGACGACTCGTTCCTTGCCCGCGCCCAGACCGCAGGCGTGCCCGATCAGGCCTTTGTGATGCCCGAGGCCGGCGACCTTTGGGGCGAGGTGATCCGCTGGGCCTACGCCACGGCGATCTGCGGCCTGCTGCTTGAGATCAATCCCTTTGATGAACCAGATGTTTCTTCGGCCAAGGCCGCGACCAACGCCCTGCTCAGCGGCCAGGCCCAGCCGGTGGAGCCGGACCAGCGGCTTGAGGTCGCGAGTGTCGGTGCCCTGGTGCAGGCCCTGCAGCCGCGGCTCGACACCCTAAGCAAGGACGATTACCTGGCCGTGCTCGCCTATCTGCCGCCCAACCAGGCCAATACTCAGCGCTTAGAGGCCCTGCGCACCAGCCTGCAGGCCAAGACCGCCGCCGCTGTGGTGGTGCAGTTTGGCCCGCGCTATCTGCACTCCACCGGGCAATTCCACAAGGGTGGCCTGGCTCGCGGCCTGTTCGTGCTGCTTACCGACCTCGATCAGCCGGGCCTGCCCGACCACGCCATCGCCGGCGCGCCCTACACCTTTGCCCAGCTGGCCAAGGCCCAGGCCCAGGGCGACGTTTGGGTGCTCAAGCAGCGCGGCAAGCCGGTGGTGGTCGCCGATTTGATCGCAAGCGCGGTGCCACAGGCGCCAAGGGATTGACCGCTCGTTTGGCCGCTCACCCTTTGATCGCATCCCACCCCTGATCTTGGCTGGGCGATTTGCTAAGCTGTTCGGGCGTTTCGCCAGACCCCTATGCGCCACCCGACGCGCGCCGCCTCCGTGGAGCCGAGCATGGAATACCTGAACCTGGACGCCCTCAACCTCAAGTCCGGGCTGATGTTCTTTATCGCCATCGGCGCCGCGTACTTTTTCTTTAAGGCGACCAAGCACCTTCTGGTGGGCCTGTTTTTCCTTGTCGCTGCCGTGGGCGCGGCCGGCTACCTCTCTGGGGTGATCACGCCGGAGAAGGTCAAGGCCGCCACCGATCTCGTCAAAGAGAAGGCCGCCGGGACCCTGGAAGGCGCGAGCGACAAGGCCAAGGCCATTGGCGAAAAAGGCTATTCCACTTCCGCGGGTAGCGCTTCAGAGACCAATGAGGCCTTCAAGAAAAACCTGGAAGTCAAGAAGAATCGCGCGCCGCAGTAGACCACTGCATCTACCCAGATTCGACGCCTAACTGGCTTCGACGGCTGGGTGGGTTCGGCGATGGGCTAGCGATCCTGCATGAGCTGCGACGCCTGCTTGCTGCACTGCAGCGTCCGCATCATCAGGCCCATGTCGCGGGCCATTTGCACCGGCGGCGGCGGATCGCTGCGCAATTCATCATCGGTTTTGCCAGCTTTGCGCAGCTGCCCCAGGCGGTCGCTGTGTTCTAGCCGGGCTTTCAGGTCATCGCCGGCACAGCGGCTAAAGGCGACCATCCGGCCCAAGCGCGCAGCGCGAGACTGATTGCGCGCCGGCGCCTTGGCCCCCAGGCCCATGGGCAGATCGCGGTCGGCATCCCCCGACGCCTCCTCCGGGCCCTTGATCGCCAGGCCCATCTGCGCCGCCATCTCGCTCAGGCGCGCATCCAGGGCCGCTGCCCGGCTCACCATGCCGCGCATGGCCGGCTCAAGCTCCAGATGCACGCGCAGCAGGGGCAGCGAGTCGTAGCTGCCCTCCGCGCCGCGCTGGGCGCCAAACTCGCGGTACAGCGCCTCTACCAGGCCAAAATAGCCGCGCAGCAGCTGCTCATAGTGCTGGTCTCGCAGCGCGGCGTTGCGCATCTCCTGGGCCAGCTGCGGGTCGGCAGGCGGCGGAGGCGGCAGCCGAGCCATGCGCGCGGCGGCAGGTGTGGGCGGCACGGCAACCTGTGGTCTGCCAGCGTCAGCCGGCGCCGGAGCCGGATAGGCCTGCCCAGCGAACTCCGCGTCTTCTTGGCGCTCTTGAGCGGCGCGATCGACCTGGGCTGCACCGCAAGCGCTCACCGCGAGGGGCATCACAGCGGCAAGCACGGCGCGCAGCAACTGTCGCGACCGGAGCGTCTCAGGCGATGAAGTTGGGCGCAACGGAGCTCCGGTCGGGCAGTTAGCTGGAAGCGAAGCCTACTGCGGAATCCGCCCATCGTTGCGGGGGCCGCCAAACGGGGCGATCCAGGCGTCCTGCGTCGCGGTCTTGCCGGCGCGGAAGGCGCGGATGGTGGCGCCGTCCCACACGTACAGCGTGCCGTCTGGGCCAAGCACCGGCGACGGCCGCACGCCCGGGTTGATCCAAGTCGCCGGCTGAGCCATAAAGCCAGTCGACAGGCTGACTTCGCCCACAGAGGCGTCATACAGAGCGATGCCGAGCACTTGGCCGTTCTGGTCCAGAGCGGTCACCGCGCCGTCGGTCGAGACGTAGAGCGTGCCATCCGAAGCCACGACCGGCCGGCCCGCCGGGTGGTGCTGGGTCTTGAAGGTGTCGATCGGCGTCGAGGCCGTAGAGCCCGGAGCCAGGAACTTGCTGGGGGAGAAATTGCTGTTTTTGGTCGAGAATCCGTCGTAGACCCAGCGCTTGGCACCCGTGGCTGCGTCGATCGCGTACAGCGGGTCGATGGGCTCCACGCGCTTCTCCCACACCGGGAAGTAGACGACGTCGCGGGTCACCGTGGGCGCCGAGGCCACCGTGCAGTCCTGGCAGTCGGGCTGGAACGACCACTCGATCTCACCGCCATCGGCGATGCGCATCAGCTTGTGATCGTCCGCGGTCACGACGTAGGTCTCGCCCTTGGGGCCCGGGGCAAAGTCGACGGCGCCGGTGGCAAAGCTGCGAGTCCACAGCACTTTACCGCTGGCGTCTTCTGCCACGAGCTTGCCAAAGCGCTGGGTCGCGCCAAACTGATCGCCCAGCAAGTTGGTGGCGCCTTGGGGATCCTGCAGGTAGCGGATCGAGCCGTCTTTGAGCACCGCGGCCGGCGAAGCGCCCTGGCGCTGGCTGACGACCTGGCCCGAACTGCTGTCGATCACGTTGAGGGTGGCCTGGCTGCCTGCATCGCCGGTGGCGACGTAAATGCGGCCGTTGCCAATCGATGCGGGGGTGCCCACCGGGGCGCCGCTGACCTTGGCGGTCCACTGGCGGTCCTGCACGCCTGAGCCCTTGAGGGCGGCCACTTCTGTGTTGGCAAAGTCACCGCCGACCAACACCAAATTGCCCTGGCCGTCCTGCGAAGGCACCGTGAGCTCTTGGCTGGCCATGCCCAGGGACTGCAGCTTGCCGTCTTTGCCGATGCGCAGCAGCTCTTTGCCGCGGGCGACGACGAGCTGGCCGTCCTGCATCGCCACCGGCGGCCACTCCACAGGGGTCGAGGTGAGGTCGATGTTGTAGGCGAGATCGCCAAATTCACCACAGACATGCACGCCTTGGACGTCGCGGCAGGTCTCATTCTCTTGGCAGCCCGCAAGGCCCAGGCCGGCCAAGGCAGAAGCGGCGAGAAGGACCGAACGGAATCGGGAGACGGGGCGCATGGGTTCCTCCAAAGTGCTCAAATCAGCTGACCAGCCAAGCAACGGCGCAGCGCCGCGGTTCATTCACTGCAGGCGGCGCCAGTTTTCTGCGGGCCGCGCTGGACTCAAAAATCTAGGACGGACCAGAGGCATTGGACACCCCCAAGTTACCCGTTGCCCCGGGGCTGCGCAACCCCCATTTTTCAGGTTCTGGACCGCGAGATCATCTGCGCAAGCGCCGGGCCAACCCCACGAGGCGCCTTGGCATTCCGGGCATGCCGACCAAACCGCCGGCCACCAACAGCACCGCCAGCCACACGCCGCCCACCACGGCCAGAGAGCCGCCGCGCACGACCACAGGGGGCAGCTGCAGCTCCGCCAACCACGCCGCCAGCGGTTGCCCCGCCCAGCGCTGGGCGGACCAGGTCGCCGAGCCCGCCAGCAAGGCCACCAGCAGCGCCCTGCCCGCCCCCTGGGCCAAGGTGTGCAGATCGAGGCCCAAGCGCTTGCGAGCCAACACCGCCATCACCGCGACTTGCAAGCTGATTCCCAGGGTGCCGGCGATGCACAGCCCGGCGATCTCGCGCCCCGGCCAGCGGGCAAAGGCGGCGTAGACCGGCAGCATCGCCAAGGTCACGGCGGTGGTGGCGATCATGGGCCGCCAGGTGTCGCCCGTCGCATAAAAGGCACGCGCCATCACCTGTTGCGCGCCCCAGGCGGCGATACCGATGGCGAGGGGCAGCAGGGCCGCGGCGGTCGCCTGGGTGTCGACGGGGCTGAAATTGCCGTACTGGAACAGGAAAGCCACCACGGGCTCGGCCAAGGGCAGCAGCGCCGCGGTAAAGACCAGGGAGAGGCCGATGACCGCCGCAAGAGAATCGGCAAGGGTTTTAGCGAGTTCTTCGCGGCGCCCTTCGGCATGGAGCCGGGCTAGATAAGTCCCCGCCGCCTGCCCCGCCGCAGTGCCGAGCAGACCGATGGGCACCAACATGACCCGCCGCGCCGTCATCAGCCAAGAGATCGAGCCGGCTTGGAGCGTGGAGGCGTAGTACTTGACCAGCCACTCATCGACCGTGGTGAGGCTGACGCCGATCATCAGCGGCGCGGCGACCCACAGAAAGCGGCGAATCTCTGGATCCAACGGGCGAAATTCAAAACGGAAGTGCAGGAGATGCCGCGCGGAGAGCACGGGCACCAGCAGGCCGCCGAGCAGCGCGCCGACCAGAGCGCCCCAGGAAAACCCTTCGATCTGGCCGGACTGGCCGCCGATCAAGCCGCCGACGATGATGCCGCCGTTGTAGAGCAGCGGGGTCAGGGCCATGGCGCGGAACCTCTGGCGGGCCAGCAGCGCCGCTTGCACCAGGCCGCCGAGCAGGAAAAACAGCTGGGCCGGCAAGACAATGCGCGTCAGGTGCGCGGTCTGCTGGACTTTTTCTGGGCTAAAACCCGGAAAGAGCTGGGCCACCACCGGCTCCGCGAGCAGCCACGCCAAGCCCACGGCGACGGAAGCCGCCACTAGCATCGCTGAACCCACAAGGGAAAAGGCCCGGTCGGCCTCCAGGCGGCGCTGCGGATCGGCGGGATCGGCGTCCACGCGGGCGTACAATTCGGCCATGCGCGGCAACAGGGACACGGACAACGCCCCGCCGGCCAACAGGTAATTGATCAGGTCGGGCAAGGTGAAGGAGGCTTGGTACACGTCGGTCTGGCCGGTGGCGCCAAACTCATAGGCGATGAGCCAGTCGCGGCCATAACCAAGGATGCGCGATAACAAACTGCTCGCGGCGAGCAAAAGAGCTGCGGCGCGAATGCCGCGTTGCGTGGCCGACGAGGAAGAGGCCAGAGAGGAAGGGCTTGAAGCGGGCGGAGAATTCATGGGCGCGAGCGTAGCGCGGACCGAGGTTGCGGGCCAGGGATCGCCCAACCAAGCGGCTTTAGCTTGACTTTGGCCGTGGTTGGCGTACACCGCGCGGCCCATGAACTTATTCGACGCGACATTGCTGGGTATTGTGGAAGGACTGACGGAATTCGTTCCGGTTTCCTCTACGGGGCATCTGATTCTGGCCGGTGCGGCGCTGGGTTTGGACAGCGATCCCAAGCTCAAAGCGGCGGTGGATGCCTTTGACATTGTTATTCAAGCTGGCGCCTGGCTCGCCTGCATTTGGTACTACGCGCCGCTGCTGATCGACCGGGCCAATGATCTGCGCAGCGATTCGCCTGAGCGGCGGGCGCGCGGTCAGAGGCTGGCGGTGGGCTTGGGCGTGGCCTTTGTGCCGGTCGTCATCGTCGGGCTGCTGGCGCGCAAGACCATCAAAGCGTTGCTGTTTGGCACGGCGCCTGTGGCGATTGCCCTGGCGGTCGGCGGCGTGGCGATGATTGCGGCCGACCTGTGGCTGCAGCGTCGGCCGAGCCCAGGGCGCAAGCTGGAGGATCTGGACCTGCGATCGGCAGCGATTGTCGGTGCATTTCAGTGCTTTAGCTTGGTCCCCGGCACGTCGCGGTCGATGTCGACGCTGATTGGCGGCCTGGTGGGCGGGCTGGATCGACGGGCGGCGGCGGATTTCGCGTTTCTGCTGGCGATTCCGGTGCTGGGCGCGGCGACGGCTTACGAATTGATCAAGGAATGGCGGATTCTGATCGAAGGGATTGGCCCCGTCGCCATCACCGTGGGGTTGATCGCCAGTTTTTTGACCGGTTGGGCGTCGATTGCCCTGTTCCTCAAGCTGCTGACCCGCGTGGGCCTGGTGCCGTTTGGCATCTATCGGCTGGTGCTCGCGGCGTTGGTGTGGAAAACCCTGGTCTAGCATAGTGATTTCTGCAGGAGGAGCCCGTGGCCCAGCCGATCGCCGTCATCACCGCCGGAGGCACCCGCGAGCCTCTGGACGAAGTGCGCCACCTCACCAACCTGGCCACCGGGGCCTTGCCTGCGGCGATAGGCGAGCAATTGCTGGCACGTGGCTGGCAGGTCGAGTACATCCTGGGGCCCGGCGCCCTGCGGCCCGGCAGTCTGCGCAGCGATTTGGATGCCCTCGCGGATGATTGGCGGGCGCGATTTGCCGAGCTGGAGCTGCGGGCAGCGGACCTGCATCGGCGGCTAGCACCGGGCAAGCTGCACATTCATCCGGTTGAAACGGCAGCTGAAATGGCGATGATGCTGGGCGAAGTCTGCCTTCGCGCCCAGCCGGCGCTGGTGGTGTGCGCGGCCGCGGTGGCCGACTACGCCCCCAAGCTGCACGTGGGCAAAATCAGCTCGCGGCAGGGGCCCAATGGTGCGGCGGCGCCTCTGCAATTGCTCCTGGAACCGACCCCTAAGGCCATCGACCGGGTGCGGCCGGCAGCGCCCAAGGCGCGGCTGCTGGGCTTTAAGCTGCTGGCGGGCGCCACCGAGGCCGAGCTTCAGCGCGCCGCCGCCCACCTCGCCCAGCGCGCCGATGCGGATCTGGTCTACGCCAATGACGTCCGCACGTATAAGACCGGGCAGCGCAACGGTTTGCTCATTGGCGCGACGGGCGAGATTCTGGCGCGCTTGGACGGCGGAAGCGGCGTGGCCGGCCAGGTGCGCTTGGCAGAGCTGCTGGTGCAGGCGGCGACCCAGGACCTCATGGGCGCGCTAAATTCGCAGGCCGATACTGTCCCTTGATCGCGCGGGGGCGCAGGTCGCATCGAGATAACTGCGCGACATCAAGGCGGCTCTTGGCCTACTAGCCTTTGCGGGGCGCGCGATTGGCCTTGGCAGCGGCGGCCTTTTCCACCTTGGCTTCTGCGGCCATGCGCTGCTCCAGAGACCACAGCGCCTTGAGAATCGCCCGGCTGAACTGGTCCTGCACGGCCGGCTCGGTCAGCTGCGGCCCCTCGATCGGGTGGGTGATGTAGCCGACCTCCAGCACCACCGCGGCCATCCGCGCTTCTTTGAGCACGCCAAAGGGCGCCTGGCGAACCCCGCGAAACCGTGCCTGCGGCCTGGCGATTTTGAGCGCGTCGCCCAAGGCCAGGGCCAACCACTCAGAGCGGCGGTGCTGCGCGGCCAGCTCCAGATCCGCCAGAATTCCGCCGACAGACCACGCCAAGCCAGCAGTCGCATCGGCCGGCCGGATGCCCTCTTCGCGCTCGACCAGATCGCGCGACGCCTCGGCGCTGGCGTCTGCGGCTAGAAAAAACACTTCCATGCCGCTAGCTTCTCCGGCTTCGTGGGCATTTGCGTGGATGCTGACCAGCGCGTCGCCCTTCCAGTCGTTGGCCAAGCGCGGCCGCTGGCGCAATTCCAGGGCCACGTCGCGCTCCCGGGTCAGCAACACCTCAACATCACTTCGCTCTGTGATCCACGCCGCGGCGCGAAGGGCGACGTCCAGGCACAGGACCTTCTCGCGGATGCCGGCGCTGCCCAGGGCCCCCAGGTTGTCGCCGCCGTGGCCTGGGTCAATGACGACGCGGCGAAGGTGCTTGAAGGTCAAGGTCTTTTCGGAATCGCCGCGCTTTTCTGAATCAGCGCGCTTTTCTGAATCAGTGCGCTTTTCTGAATCAGTGCGCTTTTCTGACTCTGGCGCCGCCGGGCGCTTGGCCTTGGCAGAAGGCGCAGAGATTGCTGGAACCGCCGCGACCCACGACCCCAACAATCCGGCAACCAGCGCGGAATTGACCAAGCGTTGCAGGCGGAAAGGCGATGGCAGCGGCGCACGACTCATGCAGGCAACCGTACGGCAAAGTGGACAAATGTCAAGTTCGCCCCTCGCCGAGCGCCGGCACTTCAAACGGGCTCGTCAAAAGGACCTTCGCCAGCAGAGCCTCTAGCGCAGAAAAATCAACAGGTTTGGTCAAGTAGGCGTCCATACCCGCCTGCAGGCAGTTGAGGTCGTCGCCCTTCATGGCATTGGCGGTCAGGGCCACCACCGCTTGCCGCGTGCCGGGCGGCTCTTCTGCGCGAATGCGCCGGGTGGCCTCCAGACCGTCGAGCACCGGCATTTGCACATCCATGAGCACCAGGTCAAAACCGCCGCCCGCTGCCGCCTGCACGGCCGCTTCACCGTCCTGAACGTGAACCACTTCGCAGGCGCGCTTCTGAAGCCAACGCAAAAGCACCAGTGCGTTGACGGGGTTGTCTTCTGCCAGCAGCACCCGCAGCTGCCGAGTGCGGGTCAGCGGCAGCTGCCGCGGCGTGACATCGCCCAGCCAGGAGCGGCTCTGCGCCGTGCTCGCCGGGCAGGGAATGCGCACTTCAAAGCGGCTGCCCACGGGCTCGACGCCGGACAGGTGGATGGTTCCGCCCAACTTTATCAATAGTTCCCGGCAGATTGCCAAGCCGAGTCCGGTGCCGCCAAATCTGCGGCTGGTAGAGCCGTCGGCTTGCACAAAGGGGGCGAACACGGCCTCGCGGCGCTCCGGGGCGATGCCGATGCCGCTGTCGCAGATCTCAAGGTGCAGCAAGCCATTGCGCCACAGAACGTGAACTTCTACCGCGCCATCTGTGGTGAACTTGACCGCGTTGTCTACAAGATTGCAGAGAATCTGCCGGACCCGCGTGGGGTCGCCGATCAGCCAGTGCGGCGCGCTGGGGTCGACATGCAGGGAAAACTGCAGCCCTTTTGCCAGCGCTTGGGTGCGGTAGCCGCCCAGACTCTCTCGCAGCAGCCGCCCCAGCTCAAACGGCAGGTGTTCGATGACCAGCTTGCCGGCCTCGATCTTAGACAAATCCAGGATATCGTTGAGGATAGCTAGCAGTCCGCGCGCGGCGTTGTCGATGGCGTCGATGTATTCGCGCAGCTCTGCGGCGTCGCGGGTCTCCTGGGCCAAGCTGGTCAGCCCCAGAATCCCGGCGACGGGCGTCCGCACTTCGTGGCTGACATTGGCGAGGAACTGCGACTTCACCCGGGAACTTTCCACCGCTTGCTCGCGGGCGCTGACCAGATCGGTGACGTCTTGGGTGGTGCCGCCCATGCGCTCCATGCGGCCAGCGTCATCGCGCTCTACGCGACCGATCCCCAGCACATGGCGCAAGGTGCCGTCCGGCCGCAGGATTCGGTACGGAATCGTCTCTGTTTGACCGCTAAAGTCGGTGCGGCGAAGCAGGGTCAGCACGCGATCGCGGTCATCGGGGTGGATCTGCGCGTAGTAGTCGGCGATCGGCGGGGCACCGTCGGCCGGATCGCGGCCAAAAATCAGGCACATCTCCGGCGACCAGCTCATCTTGCCCGTGCGGTAGTCAAACGACCACAGGCCTACGTGGGCGAGCTGCTGAGCCTTGGCGAGCTGATCGCGCAACTGTGCGACTTCGCGGTGGAGCGCGAGGGTCTCGTCGGGGGCGGAGGCGCCATAGGACTCTAGGTTAGACCGCACGGAGTCACCGATCCGCAGGGGCACGTTAGAGAGCTGCGAACTGTTCAGGAGGCAAGAATGCGCCGGTTCGGCAGTGCGTGCAAGATGCGACGGCCGCCCTGGTCGCTTGGGCTCGGAGGGAAAATTGAGGCCGCGGGAGGAGCCAAATCGGAACCGCAGCCGCACAGCCAAGCGCCTATAGAGGAACGCCGCCAATCATGGCACTATGCTGCGACGACCCGGGAGGCATTCATGGGAGCGCGCAGCGACAACACGATGAAGAATTGGCCGCTCCAACGGCAGCGACAGCCTCAGCGGCGCGCGGCGGCGGTCATAGCCCTGGTGGGGCTGCTGGGTGGCTGCAGCTTTGACGGCCTGCTGCTGACGGAAATGACCCGCTCGGGCCACCCGCAAATGCCTGATCCTGCGCCGCAAACCCTGACGGGCGCGGTGGCTGAAGGCGGCGGAGCGGCGCTGTCGATCCTGTCTGGCGAGGGCAAGCCGATGGCTGGGGCGAGCGCCACGGCTGACAGCGCGGGCAAATTTGGCCTGCAGCTGGACGGCGCAACATCGCTGAACAATGCGCTTTTGCAGGCGCGAATCGGCCGGCGTCAGTGGTTGGCGCTCCTGCCGGAACTGCCCGCGCAGCCGACCGTGCTGGCGCCGCCGCGCAGCTTTGCCCTGGCCGAATTGTCGCCGGGGGTGCTTCAGATGGACGCCACGGGCACGACATTGGCCCTGCTGATGGCCGGAAAGCTCAAGCGCTTGGGGCAGAATCTGAGCGGCGCGTCGTCTTCGGCGCTGGTTGAGACGGCGATCGGCGCGCATCAGCAGCTGTTGGCGGGCGAGCCGGCGCTGGTGGCCTTTGCCCAGATCGTCGCGCGGATTCACGGCCAGGCGAGCGCGCAGCAAGGCGCGGAAACGCAGGTGCCGTATGTACTTTCTGGGGCGCCTTCGCTGTTGAATCTGGCGTTTTTGCAGGCCCAGCCCGTCGATGTCGATGGCGATGGCGCAGCGGATCTGACCACCGCAGCCTTTGACGCCGCCCTGGACGCCGCTACGGACGCCTTTGCCTTTAAGGCCTGCTACGTGCCGGACAAGATCCGCGTGGTGATCCAGACCCGGCTGCTCGACAATCCAAAGAACGGCAATTGCGAAAGCTTTTTGCCCTATCAATGGACCAGCAAGGCGGCTGAGAAGCGCGTGTTCATCACCGGCGGCATCCACAAGGACACCCTGCGCTGTACCGCGGTCGGCCAGACGCAATGCCTGACTCAGGAGCAGGTGGACGCCGGCAACGCCGCATTGGGCAACTGGAAACCCAACGTGGTGGCGATGTACGACGACGGCACCCACGGCGACGGCAGTGCGGGCGACGGCATTTGGACCGCCGCGGTGGACATGCCGTATCTGGAGCCCAACTTGGGCGCGACGCCGGTGCGGATCGCCTATAAGTTCACCTACGGGCAACCGGCGCAGGGCTGGACCGACAGCGAAGAATTCCCTGGCAACCAGCGGATTTTGGAGCTTGTCGATGTCAGCGGCGACCACGTCATCACCCGCTTTGACCTGTTTGGCGACGAGACCAGCAACAAAGACAAGAAGAACGGCTTGTTTGCCGGATGCGACGGCCAGATGAAGTGGCTGGAGCAGACGGCGGAGGGCTGCCCGTCCGACACGCGCGAGCGCAAGGTGGACATCGACGGCGACTGCGTCATCGACAGTTGGCCGCCGGCATCGAGCGTAGGACCGCTGGCGATTCCCTGCGCCAAATGAGCCACAAGCCCCACGCGGACACGGTGCGGGCCCTGGCCGCCCAGGCAAAAGTGACGGTGGACGAAGCGATTCTGCGGCTCATGGACGCGGGCTTTGCCGTTCAGCACCCCACCAACAAGCTGACAGGCCAGGAGTTGCGCGCGGCTCGCGAGGCGCTTGGGCTGCGGGCTTGGGGCGAAAAACCGCCGCCGGCAGAGCGGTTGCGCGACGACGAGCTGGTGGTGCGCATGCTTCGGCCGCTGCGAGAGAAGGGCAAGCTGGCGCGCAATCACCACACGGAAATCGCCAACGTGTGGGGCCACGGGGTGCCGCCGCACCAGAAGGACCGCGCCCAGCAACTGACGGAAGAGTTTCTGCGCGAGGGTTTGCTGGGCGAGAAGCGCAATGTCGGCCAGCGCCACGTGTGGCTGACCTTGAGCGGGCTTGCGCTGCTGGCGGAGACCGAGGCGCGCATGACCGGCGGCGATCGATGAACGCAGAGCCCGCGATCGGCGAATTGGCCGCGCTGGTGGGGTCGGCGGCGGTGAGCCAGGATCCGAGCGATCTGCAGCATTGGGGCCGCGATTGGACCCGGGTGCGCGAACCCCGGCCGTGGGCGATCTGTTGGCCGCGCAATACGGCCGAAGTGGCCGCGGTGCTGCGTTGGTGCCACGCCAAGCAGTTGGCGGTGGTGCCATCCGGCGGTCGCACCGGGCTGGCCGGCGGTGCGGTGGCGGCAGCTGGCGAGCTGGTGCTGTCCCTGGATCGGTTGCGCGATTTGGCTCCCGTGGATGCGGTGGGCCGCACGGTCCAAGTGGGGGCCGGGGTGCCCAATCAGCTGCTGCAAGACCACTGCGCGCCGCACGGGCTGTGGTGGCCGGTGGACTTGGCGGCCAAGGGCTCTGCGACGATCGGCGGCAACCTGGCGACCAACGCCGGCGGGCTGCGGGTGGTGCGCTACGGCCATGCTCGCAAGTGGCTTCTGGGGCTAGAAGCCGTGACGGCCACGGGCGAGGTGATCAGCGGTTTGCGCGCCCTGCCCAAGGACAATTGCGGCCCGGACCTTGGGCAATTGCTTGTGGGTTCTGAGGGCACGCTGGCGGTGATTACGGCGGCGGTACTGCAGCTGACCGCCCTGCCCGGCCCGACCGCGGTTGCCCTGCTGGCCTGCGCCGATGCTGCGGCGGTGATCGGGGTCTTGGCGTCGCTGCGGCGCGCGCGGCTCGATCTGCACGCCTTTGAGATGTTTAGCGATCTGTGTCTAACCCACGTGCTGCGCCACACCGGCATGGCCGCGCCGTTGGCCAGCCGTCAGCCGCTGTACGCGCTCGTGGAGGTCGGTCTGGAGGCGGGCGGGCAGCAGGCGCTGGAGAGCTGGCTAGAAGCCGTGGTCGCCGATGGCTGCGCCGTGGATGGCGCCCTGGCCGGGGATCGCCGCGAAGCCGCGCGTCTTTGGGCCTATCGCGAGCGAATTACCGAGAGTTTGCAGGAGTTTTCGCCGCGAAAGAACGACGTGTCTGTGCCGGTGGCGCGGCTGCCAAAGCTGCTGGCAGAGCTGGACCGCTGGCTGGCCCAGAGCCGGCCGGGCTGGGAGGTGGCGCTCTTTGGCCATGTGGGCGACGGCAATGTCCACCTCAATGCGCTCCGGCCGCGCGACATGCCGATGGCAGAGTTTCAGGCGGCGTGCGACGACGCGGACGGCCAGCTCTATGAAATCGTGGCAGGTTTAGGCGGCAGCGTCTCTGCAGAGCACGGCATTGGCCTCATCAAGCGCCGCTGGCTGCCGCTTGTGCGATCGCCCCAAGAGATCGCAGCGTTGCGGGCGATCAAGCGCGCCATGGATCCGCAGGGGCTGCTGAACCCTGGCAAGCTATTGCCCTAGCTGGCGGCTTGCAGAGCGGCCCAGACCCACAGTCCGCGCGACAAAATCGTTCTATCGAAAGGTGTTAGGGCTCGTCGACACCGGAATCTTCACCCGGCCCGTCTGAAGACTCGCCGCGGCGGTCGTACTCCAGCCAGCGGTAGACCTGGCGGCGATCGACGCCCAAATGCGTCGCCACATCGACGATTCGGCCGCCGTAGACCTCAACCAAATTCTGCAGATCCTCGCGGCCTGGCCGGCGCAACCCCCACTGCCGCCCAACGTCGATGGCCTTGGCGCGGGCGGCGAGCAGCGTGGCAACGGCCTGATCGGTGACTTGGGCATAACTGAGGAGCTCTTGAAAGAATTGGCGGACTTCCGCCTCATCGCCGCGCCACTGGTGCAGCAGGATTCGCTCCCATGCCAGGGAGTCGATGACGGCACTCCACGACAGCTGATCGGGCCGCGGCACCAAGGTGTTGGCCACCTGCGGCAGATCCGCGCGCACGCCTTTCCAGTCGCTGGGCGGCGCTCCACAGGACAGCACGGTGAGCACGTGGCCCATGCGCAGCACCGTGCGGTGAGAAATTTCCGCGGCCTGGGCCTTGGTGCCATTGACGTAAACGCCGTTGCGACTTCCGCAATCGTGCACCTGCACGCCGCGACCGTGGCCCAGGGGATCGAGGAGCACATGGCTGCGCGAGAGGGTCGGATCGTTCAGGGCGATCGGCGGGCGCACACCTTGGGGCTGGCGACCGACTTCGCACCCCGTCCACTGAATGGGCAGCACCTTGCCCACCAGCTCCGGTGCGCGGGCGGACACAATGGTCAAAGACCAATCGCCGCGGTGGGTTGGCTCGCGCCCCCCATCGATGACGACCTCTTCCGTTTCGACCGAAGTGCCCAGCGGTCGATATCGTCTGTCTCCAACCAACGTCATTCTCCCGCTGCCGATAGGGGAAGGTGGCCATGGCATCTGCCAATTCTGCGATGGCGCTTGCGGCACGGCCGACTGCAGCGCCTGACCGATCCTCTGCGGCGAGGCGAAGTGTCTGGGCCAAGGTTATGCTGTGGGCCAAATTCGGTCAATCGCCGCGCTATCGCGGGGGGCCCGCGGCCTCAGGACAAAGCAGAATGTGCCGCTTTGCAGTTGAACCCTGGGGCGGGCGTCCCTACCATGCGCACTCCCTTGGACCCTGCGCAGGCTTGGTCGAGACCGCCACTGCGCGACCCGGAGCTTCTATGAACCGACAGTTAATTTACCGGCTTGCCGCGTTGAGCGCGGTGGCGGCCCTGGCCGGCTGCGGCACCCCTGCGCCTACCCTGGTCTCCGCGGCCTCTGTAGACGGCTCTTCGAGCGCCGATGGCGAGGCAGATAGCGTCGGTGACGCCAGTGCCGTGACACCAACGGATCAAGACAGCACAGAGATCGCCCAGGCCGACGCGGAGAGCGACGCGGTCCAGGCCGATGGCGGCGCAGAAGATGCGGACCCCGGGGATGGCGGCAGCGCGGACACCGGTAGCGACACTTCGGGCCCAGAAGACGCCGCAGATGGCAGCGCGACGGACGCGCAAATGGCGGATGTAGGCAACGATATAGCTGATATCCAAGGTGATATCTCCGCTCCAGACGTGGCCGACAGCGCCGATGGCGGAGCCGATGTCGCCCCGGATATTGGGGCAGATATCGCCCCAGACGTCGCCCCAGATGTCGCCCCGGGGTGCAAGACGACCGGCGATTGCGACGACGGCAACGGCTGCACCAGCGACGTGTGCAAGGCCGACGGCAGCTGCGATCACCCGGCGGTCCCTGGCTGCGTGCCTGCGCTCAAGCCCTGCGACGGCCAGAACAAGTGCGGCAGCGGCGTGTGCGACCCGGCCAGCAATGCCTGTGTCGCCTGCTTGGTCACGGCTGACTGTGGCGCCCCAGGGCTCTTGTGCCAAGGAAAACAGTGCGTTCCGGCGCAACAGTGCAAGTCGGACGTGGAGTGCAAGACGCTCAACAAGGTGTGCAACAAGGGTGCGGGCGTGTGCGTGGACTGCAACGGCAGCGTGGACTGCGGCACCAACGAGGCGTGCATCGACAGCAAGTGCGTCCCAGCGGCGCCGTGCAAATCGAGCAAGGAATGCACCAACGTGTGCAACGCCACCAAGGGCGTGTGCGTGGAGTGCAACAGCGTAGACGACTGCGCGGCGGGCAAATTCTGCAACGGCAACGGCCAATGCCAGGCGGCCATTTGCCTGGGCGCGGCGTGCGGATCGACAGCGGCGAGCTTTGCCTGCAAGACGGACGGCAGCGGCTACCTCGCGGCGGTGGCTTGCGATGACGGCAACGCTTGCACCACCGGCAGTTGCGACCCGGCCAAGGGCTGCGTGCAGTTGGCCAACACGCTGGTGTGCGACGACGGCAGCAAGTGCACCGTGGGCGACACGTGCGGCGATGGCAAGTGCGTGGGCAAGATCGTCGACTGCAGCGACAGCAACCCGTGCACAGATGACAGCTGCGACCCCAAGATCGGCTGCAAATACGCAACCAACGCCGCGGCCTGCGACGACAGCAGCAACTGCACCACCGGCGACAAGTGCAGCGGCGGCGTGTGCAAGGGCGTGGGGGTCAACTGCGACGACGGCAATCCGTGCACCGCGGACAATTGCGACGCCAAGCAGGCCTGCCTGCACACCGCCAGCGCCGGGCCGTGTCAAGACGGCAATGCCTGCACGGACAGCGACAGCTGCAAGGACGGCAAGTGCGCTTCTGGGGCGAACAAGAAGTGCGACGACAGCAACACCTGCACCACCGATAGCTGCGACCCGGCGAGCGGCTGCAAGTTTGCGGCGACCAGCGGCGCCAAGTGCGAGGACGGCAATGCCTGCACGTTCAACGATGTGTGCAGCATGATCGGCGTGTGCGCTGGCGTGGCCGGCAAGTGCGACGACGGCAATCCGTGTACGGGCGACAGCTGCGACCCCAAGATCGGCTGCGTGTTCCCAGCGAACAATGACGCCTGCGACGACAAAAACCCCTGCACTGACAAGGACGTCTGTGCGGGCGCCAAGTGCGTCTCCGGCGCCCCGGCCAAGTGCGACGACGGCAACAGCTGTACGGACCAGTCCTGCGACCCGGCCAAGGGCGGCTGCGTCTTTACCACCAACGCCGCGGTCTGCGAGGACGGCAACACCTGCACCATTGGCGACAAGTGCATGGCGGGCAAGTGCGTCTCTGGCAGTGTGCTGACATGCGATGATAAAAATGCTTGCACCGCGGACAGTTGCGACGCTATCAAAGGCTGCGTGTTCGCCCCGACCAACGCCTGCGATGACAAGAACCCGTGCACAGCGGACTCCTGCGAGGCGGCGACGGGCAAATGCACGAACTCCGCGATCCCTGGGTGCTGCGCCGTGGGCAAAGTCCTGTACCAGCAAGCCTTTGACACGGGCAAGCCCAGCGATCTGAGCTTCAACAACGTCAGCGGGATTCCGTACAAGGGCTGGCAAGTGTTGGATCCGTCAGCTTATTCAAAGTCCGGCAAAGGGGTGCTGTTCTTTGGCGACAGCTACAGCCAGAACTACAACACCGGCGTGATAGGCCCCAGCAGCGCGACCTTTGACGTGGGCAACTTGCCGCCGACCGGGAGCAAGAACCTGACGTTCCAATTGGCGCTGGACGTGGAGAACTACCTGGAGTTTGACAAGATTTGGGTAACCATCAGCGCGAGCGGTAAGACCGAAGTTCAGCTGTGGGACAAGAGCAAGCTGAGCGCCACGACCCCATGCGGCACGAGCTCAGGGCTGAACTGCGTCGACCTCAAGGCCATGCAGTGGTACGGCATCAACGTTGCCCTGCCCGCCGGCTATACCCAGAACGTCAAGGTCTCTTTCCTGTTTGATATCATTGACGGCAACTACAACACCGGCAAGGGCGTGTACATCGACGACCTCGCGGTGGTGCAGGCGACCTGCCAGT
>JBIKTV010000302.1:0-7240 GCA_044347905.1 Myxococcota bacterium | reverse complement strand
TGCGCGCCCGCACAAAGCCCGCGCTCAGGGCCTCGGCCAGCTCGTCTTTAAACGTGCCTTTGCGCTGCCGGGCCAGCGGCGCCAGCACCAGCACCCGCGTGCCCTCGGGCAGCGCCATGATCTCGCGGACGATCTGCGCCGGCTCCTGGGTTCCCACCGTCGCCCCGCAGCCAGGGCAGTGCTGCACACCGATGCGCGCCCACAACACCCGCAGATAATCATAGACTTCTGTGACAGTTCCCACGGTCGAGCGCGGATTGGAGCCCGCGGACTTCTGCTCGATGGCGATGGTCGGCGAGAGGCCGGAGATCTTGTCGTAGACCGGCTTGTCGAGCTGGCCCAGGAACTGCCGCGCGTAGGCCGACAGCGACTCGACGTAGCGCCGCTGGCCCTCCGCGTACAAGGTGTCAAACGCCAAAGAGGATTTGCCCGAACCCGAAGCGCCAGAGAACACCACCAGGGCGTTCTTGGGCAGGCGCAGGTCGACATGGCGCAGATTGTGCTGGGCGGCCCCCAAGACCACGATCTCATTGCGGGTATCGGCGATGTGCTGGCGAAGATCCTGGGCCATGGGCAGTCCTGCGGGCAGAAGGGAGGCGATAGTTTAGGATGAGCTGAACAGATGTCCAGTCCCCCCCCTCCCGCGCTGCATGGTCGCTGCCGAATGGGCCCCAGCACGCGTCAGCATATTGACGACTTGTCAACACGGGTGTCATAAAATAGATCGTCTAATCAAGGCTCTATGCGCACAAATCTTCCAATTTCCTCTAGCCTCATCGACCCGAGCGCGCTATTCTACGGCACCGAATCTGTGTACCCGAGTCCCTGATGCCCCCCCCTAAACGCCGTGAGCTGCCGCCATGCTTGAGTTCGCCTCTGCCACGTCTTCGATCCCCGATACCTCCAGGGCCGCCCAAGCGGCAATTGCCGAAGCGCTGCTTGCCCTGGGCGATGCCCCATGCCGACTCGTGGTCTTTCACGTGACCATGGGGCATGACCCCGCAGTGGCGCTGCGGGCCATCAAAGCGGCGGTACCCCAAGCGCGCGTCGTGGGCAATTCGTGTGCCGGGGTGATTGGCCGCAGCGGCGCCAACGAATCGATGCGCGCTTTGGCCCTGATGGCCGTTGGCGGACCCGTGGGCGAAGTCACCCTCGCCCACTGCAACGGCGTCTACGGCGAGAATTCGCGCGCCACCACGCAGTCGATGGCCGAAGAGATTCGCTCTCAAGTCGGCTCGGTGCAGTCGGCGATGTATATCGGCCCCGGCATTGATATCGACATGGACGAAGTCATCGCCGGCTTCGAAGCGGTCTTTGGCGGCGAGACCGTGCTGTTTGGCGGCACGGCCAGCGACAATATGAAGGGCATCGCCACCTACCAATGTGTGGATGACGCGACCTATGAGCACGCCGCCTTCTTGGTCGGCTTCTCTGACCCGACCCTGGCGATTGAGACGCAGGCCAGCCACGGCTTTGTGCCCGCCGGCATTGAGTTTGAGGTGACCCGCGCCACCGGCCACCGCGTCCACGAGCTCGACGGCCGGCCCGCATGGCAGGTTTACGCTCAAGGCCTCGGCTTGACCGCCACCGCCACACCGGGCGACACGATTCCGCCCGGCGCACTGGGCGTGGCACTAAGCCCTGATTTGGCACAAGAATACGGAGATTCGCACATTCTGCGCGTGGTCACGCACCGCGAGGCCGATGGCACTTTCTTGATGCCGGTGACTTGCCCCGTGGGCACCAAGCTCTCGCTGATGCGCCGCGACGAAGCGCGGATCTTTGCCAATCTCGCCGTGATGATGGACGAATTGACTAGCCGCACTAAGGGCCTGCGCCCCGTGGCGGTCTTTCACACCGACTGCGGTGCGCGGGGCCGCCTGATGCTCGACCGCGTGTCAAAGGACGAAATCGTCGCCGCCATGCAGACGCCGCTGTTTGGCGACACCTGCGGGCCGTGGTTGGGGATGTATGGTTTTGGCGAGATCACCGTGCTCGGCGGCCGCAACCTCTTTCACAACTACACCACGTCTTTGTACGTGCTCACCCGGCCCGAGGCGTGAGCCGAGCGGATACCAACGTGGTCATGATCCCCCTTGAACAGCGCGAAGTCCTGGGCAGGCTGCTGGCAACCCAGCAGCAAGTCATTGACCTAAAGGCACAGATCGACCGCGAGCACCTGGCGGGCGAGGGCTTTCGGCGTTTTGGCGAGCGGGCTTTCGAGGTCGACAGCCTTGAGGCGTTCTTTGCGATCGCTGCCGAAGAAGTGGTGGCGACCTTTGGCACCGAAAACGCCTTGGTGTTGCGCATTGGCCCCGAAGGGCCCACTGTGTGTGCGACCTGCTGCGCCGACGACGCCACGGTGTCTGAAGTTCGTGCGTTTACTGGATATTTTCTAGATGTCTCCGGAATCCGCGCGCGCGTAATCACCGACACCCACCTGCCGCCCCTGCGCGGACGCGCCACCGCCGTGCTGCTGACGGGCACCTACTTTGACTCCAGCGATTCCACCTCAACTTACGCGGTGTTGGCGACGGTGTCGCAAAGTAAGGCCGCGTTCTATCCGGCGTTTACCGGCGAATTGGCCCCGCTGTACGAGGCCTTTCTTCACCACGTGGGCGCCCTGCAGCAGCACCTGCGCAACCGCGCGGCCACCCTCAACTTGGTGCGCGCGACCCAGCACTTTGTGCCGCAAGAGTTTCTGCACGCGCTGGGCCACGCCGATGTGACCACGGCCCGGCTTGGCGACGCGGTACTGCGCAAAATTACTATCTTGTTTGCTGATATCCGCAACTTTACCTCGATCAGCGAGCGCATGTCGCCCGCCGAGACCGCGGCCTTTCTCAACTCATGCTTGTCGCGCATGGGGCCGCACATCCGCGCCCACGGTGGTTTTGTCGACAAGTACATCGGCGACGCGATCATGGCGCTCTTTCCGGGCTCGCCCAGCGACGCGGTGCAAGCAGCCTTGGCCATGCAGCTAGAGGTCGCCCAAACCCGCGTCGGCGCCAGCTTGCGCTCTGGCTTCGGCCAGACTCAGCGCCTGCAGACCGTGGTGATTGGCGTCGGCATCCACACGGGCGATGTAATGCTGTGCACCGTGGGCGAGCAAGAACGGTTTGAAGCAACAGTAATTTCTGATGCGGTCAACCTGACGGCGCGGCTAGAAACGCTGACTAAGCAACTGGGTTGCACCATGCTGGTGTCCGCAGAAGTGGTGGCGCAACTCGATTCCGCAACGCGGTTACATATGCGAGAGCTGGGGTTGTTTGCCGTCAAGGGCAAGTCGCAATCGTGCCGGGTCTTTGAGATTTTTGCCACCGATCCCGACGAGTTGCGCGTCCGCAAGCTCGAAAGCCGCGAACCGTTTGCCCGGGCCCTGGGGCATTATGGCCGTGCCGAATTCAGCGAGGCCCTTGCAATAATGCAAGAACTTGCCGATCGCTGCCCCGAAGACGGCCCGGTCGCTTGGTGGCTGGCGCACATCTGCCACGACATCGCCAATAGCGCCGCGGTCGGGCACATGGGCGTAGTGCAGCTCAACAGCAAGTAGACGCCTAGTGTGCCGCCGCTTGGGCGCAGGCGAGTCCGCCGGGCCGCAGTGGTGAAACTGTTTGGTTTGAGCGATCTTCGGCATCCCATGCCGTCGGCAGCGTCGCGGATCGGCCAGGGGCCCGGCCTTGCGAAAATGCGCCCTTTCGGCAAAACTACCGCGCCTTCAGCTGGGCCCCCTGCCCGGCGAACTGCGCCACCACGCCAGGGAACTGCCTGGAATCAGAGGAATCACTATGGCAACCCCCTCGGCCGATCTCGGCATGCCGCTGCTCAACAAAAAAGCCCTGATGACGGTGGGCGGCATCACCCTGGGCGTGTGGGTGACGGCCCTCGCCACCGGCAACGTCTGGGTCATCGGCCTGGTGGCGGTGCTGACGGTCGCGCTGGTAGGTCTGCTGCTCTGGGCCCTCAACATGGCCAAGAAGCAGAAAGAAGTCATGGCGTTGCTCCAGAAGGCCCAGGGATCGCCGGAGGCGCGCAAAGCCGCCCTAGAAGAGCTGGCGGCCCGCGATCCCAAGGGCGCCGACGCGATGGGCGCTATCGCCAGGGCCCAGCTAGAAGCCCAGGAAAACCCGGATAAAGCCTTGGAAACCCTGGCGGGCATCGACATGTCCAAGCTGCCCCAAGACGCCGCAGACCAGGTGCGGGCCTTCCGCTGCCAGCTGTTGTTGTTCAAGAACCGCGCCCGCGACGCCCGCGATCTGGCCGACCAGATCCAGGTGCCCTCCACCGGACCCATGGCCCAGCGCGTGATGATGTCCGCGGTGGTGGCAGAGGCCTGGGCGCGCACGGGCAAGGCCAATGAAGCCATGGTGTTGCTGGAAGACTTCAAGGTCGACGACCCCGAGATCGGCGAGATGAAGCCGATGCTGCTTTTTGCCCGGGTGTTCACGCACTTTGCCGTGGGCCGCAAGGAGCGCTGCAAGAAAGACATGGCGGCGCTGATGGCCCAGGACATCAACCTGCTGGGGCGCTTTGTCCAGCCCGGACCGGGAATTCACATTGAACTCCGGCAGATCGCTGCAGAAGTGCTGCAGTCCCACCCCGAGGCCCGCAAAATGGCCCGCGCCCAGCAGCCGGGGATCCAGCACCGCGGGCGCTAGACCATTGCCCCGGGAGCCCTGATGCCGCAAGCCATCGACCTGCACTACTGGCCTACGCCCAACGGCTGGAAAATCGCCATCGCCCTTGAAGAAATGGCCCTGCCCTATCGGCTGGTGCCCGTCGATATCGGCAAAGGCGATCAGTTTGCCCCGGCGTTCTTGGCCCTGAATCCCAACCACCGCATCCCCGTCATCGTCGATCCGCAAGGGCCCGATGGCCAGCCGATTTCGCTGTTTGAGTCCGGGGCCATCCTGCAGTATCTGGGCCGCAAGACGGGGCTTTTCTACCCGCAGGACCCGCGCGGCCAGGCTGAGGTGGAGCAGTGGCTGTACTGGCAAGTCGGCGGCCTGGGGCCCATGTGCGGTCAGGCGGGCCATTTTAAGCTCTATGCCGCCGAGCAAGTGCCCTATGCGATCGACCGCTATACCCGCGAAGTCGGGCGCTTGCTGGAGGTGATGGAGAGGCGCCTGCAAGACCGCGACTACCTGGCCGGCGACTACAGCATTGCCGACATGGCCTGCTGGCCGTGGGCGAGTATCGTCAAGAACTACGATCAGAACCTGGACGATTTCCCCAAGGTTCAGGCCTGGGTAGAGCGCGTGGGCCAGCGCCCGGCGGTGCAGCGCGGTCGCGAGGTGGGCGCCGATCTGCGCAAGAAGATCCCCACGGATCCCCAAGAGCTAGAGCAGTGGCGCAAGACCCTGTTTGCCCAAGGTCAGGCCAGCCCACAGGCGAACAAGCCCTGATCACTGCTGCATAATCTGCCGCCAAGAGGAGCATCGATGTTCGCCAAGCCCGCCCAGCTGCTGCTCACCCTCACTAGCCCCTACGCGCGCAAATGCCGCATGGTGGCGATGGAAAAGGCCATCGACCTGCCCATCTCGATCGAACCGCCCCACGCCGCCGGCAGCCGCGTCTCCGCGCTCAATCCGCTGGTCAAGATTCCGGCGCTGCTGCTGCAAGACGGCGAGGTGGTCTATGACTCGCGGGTGATTGTCCAGGCGCTTGAGCTGTGGCAGCCGCTGCCCCCCATGCTGCCCGCCGACCCGCATTTGCGCATCCAAGCCCTGCGCTGGGAGGCCCTGGCGGACGGAGTGGCCGACGCCATGGTCCTGGTGATGATGGAGCGGCAAAGGCCCAGTGAACGCCAAGATGCGGCGTGGATAGAGCGGCAGAGCACCAAAGTAACCGCGGGGTTGCGAGCCTTTGAGAGCGCCTTGGCTCCGCAGCAGTTCTTGCTGGGCGGGCAGCTGAGCCTGGCGGACCTCGCGGTGGTATCGGCCTGCGGCTACGTGGGGCTGCGCGGGCCGGAGCTGCTGGCGGCGGCCGGGCCAAAACTGCACGACTGGCTGGCGTGGATGCACCAGCGGCCGAGCGTTGCGGGGACTGTGCCGCATGTGGGGTGACCCACGCGTAAGCTCTTGCTGCCGTTAACGATTTGAACCTGGCGGGCCAGAGACCCGCCCCTACCCGGACAGGGCATAACCTCGCGAAGGGTCTGACCCACGCCTAAGCCCGTACTGGTCGCCAACCCCATCTGAAATTCGCAAGTGAAAACGAGGTGAAGGGGTAGAAGGTAAAGGAGGAGGGGTCAAGGGGAGGAAACTTTAGGGCGAAGGGGCTTTGCCCCTCGGCCCTATGGTTCCTCCCTTTGAAAACACCGTCATGAAGAGAAAAAACCACCCTCGCCCGGAGGGCGCCAAAACCATCGCCGCGGAGCGGATTCGCCCCGCAGGGCCCCAAAACCATCGCCGCGGAGCGGCTTAGCCCCGCAGGGCCCCAAAAAGCCCGACGAGCAAGCCCTCGACATTGCGAACTTCTCTCAGCCGCCAGTCCGGCGGCTCGGCCCAGGCCTCGGGCACCGCCCCGTGCAGGGCGCTGGCCACCGCGGCGGGCAGGGCCTCACTGCTGCCGGAGTGGACCTTGACGGCCAAACCCATGCGCCGCTTGGGTAACGCGATACAAAACAGCCCCTGGGCGCCCACTTTGACGGCCATGGGCTCACTGGCGTGGCGGACGATCGACTCGTCGAGCCGCCCCGTGCCCGACATGAGCCAGGGCTGCGCGGCCATGGCCCGACCGATCGCCCCCAGCAGCGGCGCGTCCGTGGGCAGGGCCATCTCTTCCGCAACCTTGCACCAGCCCTGGGCAATCGCCGACAGCGCCAGGCCAAACGTGGGCACGCCGCAGCCATCGACCGCGAGCTTGGGCTGCGCGCCGGTCCACTCGGCCACCTGGGCCAGAATTCGCTGCTGCAGCGGGTGGTCCGGCGAGCGGTAGTCCAGGGGCCAGCGCTGCCGCGCCGAGGCCGCGAGCATAAAGGCGTGCTTGCCCGAGCAGTTGTTGTGGATGGCGCTAAAGTCCGCTTCTGCCCTCAGGATCGCCTGGGCACTCGGCTCGTGCACCGGCGGGTGGGTGCCGCAGCGCAGGTCGGCCTCCGCCACGTCAAAGCGCGCCAGCACCTCGCGGACCCAGCGCAGGTGCCCCGGTTCGCCGGAGTGCGAGGCCGCACCGATGGCCAGTTCCTCATCGCACAGGTTCGGCTTGCCCAAAAGCTCTAAGCACACGGCTAGTTGCAGAG
>JBIKTV010000301.1:0-7265 GCA_044347905.1 Myxococcota bacterium | reverse complement strand
GGCTGGCGCTTCGCCATGGCCTCATAGCCCACCCCCAGGCGGTCGAGCACGCCGGGGCGAAACTGTTCGACCACGATGTCATAGGACCCCAGCAGCTGGGCAAAAATCTCCCGACCTTCTGGGGACTTGAGATTCAGAGCCAGGCTGCGCTTGCCGCGCCCGGCAAAGGACCAAGCCGCGCCGTCGCCGCGATCGTCCAGGGGTTCCATGTAGCGCAGCAGGTCCGGGCGGTCGGGCGGCTCGATGCGCAGCACCTCGGCGCCCAGGTCGGCCAGCACCAGGGTCGCCAAAGGCCCAGGCCAGAGGCTGGTCAAGTCCAAAATCTTCAAGCCCTGTAACGCTTTCACTCATCCTCCCTGGGTCTCATCGCCCGGCGCCTACAGCACCGCGGCCAGCGCCTGAACCAGCGGCGGGTCGGCGCGCTCGCGAACCAGCAGCTTAAGATAATCCTTAGCTAATCCGGGCTCGCCCAGCTGTTCAGCCAGGGCCAACAGGGCCATCGCCTCTTGCCGCAGCTTCTTGGCCGGCACACTGCCGTGGGCGCTGAGCGCGGCCATGCGGACCTCGCGAGCGAGCAAGGCCTGCAAAGGCTCCATCCGTTCAAGGTGTTCGATGCAGCTCAACGCCGCGCCGTCGCGCAGAGGCGCCAGCACCACGGCCTCTAAGAGCGCCTGAACGGCGTCCGACTGATCGGCCAGCCAACCCGGCAACCACAAAGGGTCTTCCCAGGTCAGCACCTTGTCTAGCAGCACGGCGCGGCGCTGCGGCCATTCCCCTGCGGGCGTGCTTTTGTGCAGCCACTGCAGCCACACCTGCACCGGCTGGCGCTCAAAGGCCCAGTTGGCCAGCCGCACCACGCCCGCGCGATTGCCCGCGGCATCAGCTCCAGAAACACCAGCGTTTGCGCCAGCTTGCCATAGCCCACCGCGCGGATCGTACCAGCCGAGCAGGTGCACCAGCCCGTCGATCTCCGCGCCTTTGCCCAGGGCCTGAGCCAGATCGACCAGAGAAGAGCGCATCGGCGGCCAAGCCATCGCCAGCTTGAGCGCGCCAGCCAGATCGGCCTGGGCCGTGGCCAGCTCCGCGAGCCCAGAAAACAGCACGTCGCGGCCGGTGGGCTGGCCGGATTCATGCCAGATATCCGCAGGCTGCTGAGACCTCCACTGCAGCAACTGCGCCGCCAGCGCGTGGCGTGCGGGATCATCGCGCCCGGCCAGCCGCACCAGCGCGTGAGCCACAGCGGGGGCGACTTGCGGGTGGCCGTCCAGGGCCTGTTCGGCCAAGCTGGGAGGTAACTCCTTGGCATCAAGGGTGTAGTCAAATACCCCTGCCAGACGGAGAATCGAAGCCTCGGCGGCCTCCGGCAGCGGCGTAAACACCACTTTGCGCACGCCCAAAGCCGTCAGCATGCGCACCGCCCACCCGCGGGCCAGCGCCGGTTGTTCGCGCACCACCTCGACAATTCGCTGGGTGATCTGATCCAGGTCGCGCAGTTCTGCCGCCGCGGGTCTCAGCGACTGGCGCCAGGTCAGCGCCACCATGTCTACCGCAGCGTCCAGGGGCAGGCGCTGCAGGTCAAGCAAAGCGCCGCGGGTTTCTTGTGGATCGGCGCGGACTTGCAGGCGCTGACGCAGGGCCCCCATCACCGCGTCTTGGGTACGGGCGCTCTCTGCGGCGGCCCGGCCGCGCCGCTGGACTTCAAGCACCGCCGCCACCGCATGGGCACAGCGCGCTGCCCCACAGGTACATTGGCTGACGATCGCCCCGTCCTGCAAAGCTAATTGCACCACCTCGCCCGCTTCATCGTCGCCTGGGTCCGCGGAAGCGCGCACCAGCACCTGCAGCCCAAGCTCGCGGTTGCTGAGCCGGCCGACCGCGCCGCCGCGAAAAAGCTCTTGCCCGCGCGTGGAATTGCGCGCCCCTGCCCAGGCGAGGGTCGACAATTGCACCGCCACCGGCCCCAGTTGGCTGAGCCAGCCGCGCTCCTGTTCAGGATGCCCCGCAGGGCGGCGATCGCCGGGACGCATCTACGGCTCCTGGGGCTGTTGCTTAGCCAACTGGTCTTCGTACAAAATCTTTTGCAGCTCTGGCTGGCAAGAGCCGCCGCAGGGCCCGCAGCCGGCAAAAGTCGCGTCAAACAGCTTGGCCAACGTGTCCGCGCCGCCGTCCATCGCCCGCTGAATCTCCGACAATGGCACGCGATTGCACAGGCAAATCAGCGGGTCTGCGGTGTTTTTGCGGCCCCTGCCCACAGCGAGCCCTCCAAGTTCCACGCGCGCTGGCAGACGATCGAGCTTGGCCATGGGCTTATCCCCGCCGTGGCGCCGCGGTCGCACCTGAGCTATCGACCTGTTCAGCCAGCGCTTTCTCCAGTTCGCTCAGAATCGCCTGCAACTGCGGCAGGGGATCGCCGTTCAAGGTAGCACCCGCCGCGTGATCGTGGCCACCGCCGCCCAGCGCGCGCATCACATAGCCGACCTTGACCGCGGCCTTGCTGCGCAGCGACACCTTCCACTCATCGGCGCTGCGGCCGGGCTTGACCATCGCAGCGATCAGCACGCCTTCAATGCCAATCAGCGTAGGAATCAGCTCGCCGAGCGCGTCGCCACCTACCTGCAGGCCTTCCGTCACCTCATTGCCCAAGAGCGCCCAGGCGATGCGGTTCTCCGCGGCAAAATGCACCCGGTCGATCACCCGGCCGAGCAGAATCACCTCGTCGCGCGGACGGCTGGCAAAAAGCGCTTCCTGAATCGGGTTGGCATCCATGCCGGTGCGCAATAGCTCTGCCGCCACCTCAAAAGTGCGGGCCTGGTTGCGCAGGAAACGGAACGACCCCGTGTCAAAGGCGATGGCCGCATACACGGCCGCGGCGACTTCAGCGTCCACGGGCCATCCCAGGGCCTTGATCAGCTGCCACACCAGCTCGCCAGAACTGGAATAGTCGGCGGCAATCACACCTTGCACGTCCAGGTCCGCGGCGCAGGGATGGTGATCGACCACCCACAGCGGCACCCCAAGCTCTCTGGCGCGGCGCGCGGGGCTCATGGCCCTCTCCACCTCGTGCGCGTCAAAGATCAGCGCAAGATCAGAATCTTGCACCTTGTCTGCCTGGGGATCAAAGGCGAGAATCCGCCCGCGCGGGTCCATCCAGGCGTAGCGCTGCGGACACGGATCCTCATTGGCGATATGGACTTGCTTGCCAGCCAACTCCGCGGCGCGGGCAAAGGCCAGCTGAGCCCCCAAGCCGTCGGCATCGGGCCCCACGTGCGTCATCAGCACCAGCGTACGGGCGCGCTGCAGACCCTCCAACAACCACGGCTCAAAGGGAAAATCGCTCAGTTTGCGCACAACGGCCTCGGCGGAGCACGGCGGCCCCAGCTGCCCAGGATTCCACGGCGGCGGGGACTTCGCAAAGGGAAGGTTTGGATGCATGTGGCGCCAACCCGGGTTACACTGGGGGTCGCGATTCCCAAAGAGGCCCGTGACATGAAGACCGTTGCCGTCGTAGCGCCGTTTTTCCAAGACAATACCCTGCGCTATTTGCGCGCTTTTGCCGCCGTGCCGGATTGCCGCACCGTGGTGATCAGCCAGGATCCGGAGGCCAAGCTCCCCGCCGACCTCAAGGAGAAGCTGGGGGGCCACTGGCAGGTGCGCAACAGCCTGGGCGGTCGGGATCTGGGAAAAGCCTGCGTAGAGCTTCAGAAAAAGTACGGTCCGCTGGACGGCCTGCACGGCTTTTTGGAGCAACTGCAAGTGCCTCTGGGCGAAGCCCGCGATCAGGCCGGCATCGCGGGGATGGGGGCGCGCATCGCCACGCAGTTTCGCGACAAGTCGATCATGAAGGACGTATTGCGCGCCGCCGGGGTGCCGGTTGCCCGCCATGCGCTGATTGAAAGCGATGCCGACGCCTGGGATTTTGCCAATCTGGTGGGCATGCCGCTGATCCTCAAGCCCGTGGACGGCCTGGGCTCGCGCGGCACCCAGCGCATCGAGCGCGAGGCTCAGCTGACCGCGGCGCTCAAGCAGCTGCGCCCATCGATCGAACGGCCGCTGCAGGCAGAGGAATTTGTCGTCGGCTCGGAGCGAACCTTTGAGACGGTGTCCATCGCGGGGCAGCCCGTGTGGGACTCGGGCACGCTGTACATGAACCGGCCGCTAGAGGTGCTGGAGAATCCGTGGATGCAGTACTGCGTGGTGCTGCCGCGTGAGGAAGATCGCAGCGAGTTCAAGGCGTTTCGCCCCACCAACCGCGCCGCTCTGCAGGCGTTGGGGATGGGCACGGGCCTGACGCACATGGAGTGGTTTCTTCGCAAAGACGGCACCCACGTGGTCAGCGAAGTGGGCGCGCGGCCGCCTGGGGTGCACATCATGCCCATGAATGGCCTGGCGCTGGAACGCGATTTTGTTCAGCTTTGGGCTCATCTTGTGGTCCACGAAAAATGGCCGGCCGACCTGCAGCGCAAATGGGCGGTCGGCGCGGCGTTCTTTCGCGGCACCGGCAAAGGCAAGCGGGTCGTCGAAGTGCGCGGCCTCGACAAAGCCCAGGCGCTCGCAGGGCCCCTGGTCATCGATCGCAAGCTGCCGCAGGTGGGCCAGGCCCGCGCCGATGGCTATGAGGGCGAAGGTTGGGCGATCGTCCGCGCCCCCCGGACCGAACAGGTGATCGAGGCGCTCAAAGCCCTGGTGACCAACGTGCAGGTCCGCTACGGCCAATAGGCGGCGCGCATGGCGACTCCCCAGTCCAGCAGTGACCCCAATAAGCCGACACCGGTTCCGCAAATTCAGGCCCCGCCTGAGGATTCAGAGATTGCCCCGGAGCCGACCGCGGAGCCAGGTACCGCCGAATCAGCGCTGCACTCCACGGTAGAAGCGGTGGAGGCCTTTGCCGAGCTGACCTTGGCCCCCGTAGCCGTGCTGCGCCGAGGCCATTGGACCCATCGCGTGGCGGTTTTTGTCCATCTTCTGGCTGGTTTGACCGCAGGCACGGTGGCGTGGCGCCTAGCGTTGGACGATTGGGGCGTGTACCTGGGCGCGGGGCTTAGCGCCACGGTCCTGTCGGCCAATTTCCTTCGCTGGAAGCGCCACTGGGGCTGGGTGCGCCGATCGCTGCTCACCTCTGCGGCTTTGGGGGTGACCCTTCTCTGGGGGGCGCTGCTGTTTGACCGGGCCCAGGCGAGCGTGCGCGGGCTGCGAGACCCCAGCGCTTCCAAGTGGTTCTGGATTCCAACCGCGGCCTTGGCCCTGGCCGTGGCGCTGATCATCGCCCAACTGATCGTGCGCACCCGCCGCGATCGGCAGATCGCCCCCCTTGGTCAAAGGTAGATAGCGGCCTCGCGCCGTCCCAGGCTACACTGGCTGTTTGGGCGCGGCGCGACGGACGTGCGGCGGGGAGATCGATCGGGCGATGTGGCGCGACCTGCTGTTGCGATACCGGCAGAAGCTGGTGCTCTTGCTGGTGCTGATCTCGCCGGTTGCGTCGATGTATTTTCACGGCAAGACCCGTACGGATACCTCAGCGATCGAGCGGACGCTGATGGCCGTCACGGGGCCGGCGAGCACGCTTTCGCACGATGCGGTGGGCCAGGTCAAGCAACTGCTCAATGCCTATGTGCTTTTGACGCGGACGGAGGGGCGCAACCGCGACCTGGAGCGGGAGAACCGCATCCTGTTGGGCGAGGCCCTGCGCACCCGGACCCTGGCGGAAGAGCTGGTGCGCGTCAAAAAACTCTGTGAGTTCAAAGGCGATCACCAGGAGTTCACCACCGTGCCGGCGCGCGTCGTCGGCCGCGACGTATCCCAGGTTTTTCAGGTCGTGCGCCTCAAGATCGACATCGCCAAAAGCCAAGTGCAAGAGGGCCAAGCGGTCATCACCCACGACGGCATTGTCGGCCGCATCGAAAAGGTCTCTGGCGAGTTCGCCGACGTGATGCTGGTGACCGACGCGCGGAGCAATGTCCACGCCACGGTGCCGGGCAAGGGCGTGGTCGGATCGGTGAGCGGCAAGGGCAAAAAGGGCGAGTTTGGCGCGCAATTTGTGTACCTGGACAACTCTGAGCGCGCGGTGCCGCTGGCTTCTGGCGACGCGGTGCTGACCACGGGCCACGATCGGGTGTTCCCGGCGGGCTTGGAGATCGGCCACATTGCCGACCTCAAGTCGACGCGCCAGGGTCCGTACCACGAATTTGTCTTGGCGCCGGCCGTCGCCTACGCAACGCTAGAAGAAGTGCTGGTGGTGACGGACTACCGCGGCGCCAGTGCCGATTCGCCGCGCACTGCCGATTCGCCGCGCACTGCCGATCCGCCGCGCCCTTCTGACTCGCCCAAGGCAACTGAACCGCCCAAGCCAGCGGATTCTGGCAAGGGCGATGGCCCGCAAAGTCCGCAGCCGCCTGCAAAATTCGCTGATCCGTCTAAGAGTCCAGATCAGAGCAAACCCGGGGCCAAGCGCGCCGTCGACCCCGCCAACACCCCGGACGCACCGCCATGAAGCACCTCGCGTGGATCGCTATGGCTTATCTGCTGTTGGCCGTGATAAGCCCGCTGCTGGGTCACCTGGATGCCCAGCTGTATGCCCCGGATGTGGCGCTGCTCACAGCGCTTTACGTCGGCTCGCGCTCTGAAGCCCTGCCGGCGGTGCTGACCGGTTTTGCCGTGGGCTTGCTCAAAGACGGCTTTTCGATGTCGGCGCCCGTGGGTGTCTATGCCGAAATCTGCGTTTTGGTGGCGCTGTTGGCCCGCGGTCTGCAGTCGCGCGTGGACTTGGTGAGCCCTCTTCCGGTGATCGCCACGTCGGCGGCGGCGTCGCTGCTGTCTTCTGCGCTGTTTTTGGCCTTTGAGTCGGTGTTTCATCGCAGCTTTGACAACCACGCGGAAGTCGCGGCGACGGCCTTGCCCCTGGCGTTGACCACCATGTTGGTGGCGCCGGCCCAGTTCGCGCTGATGGAGCGGATCCGCCGGCGTTTTGACCAGCAATCGCGCGGCGCCATGCTGCTGAGGCGGTAGGCGATGGCCCTGCCCCTGGGCAAATCCCACGATCCCCAGCGCTTTCGCAGTCACGTGCGGGTCGCTTGGACCCTTGTGGCCATCGCGGTGCTGGCGCTGACGGCGCGGCTGGCGCTGGTGCAGATGGTGCGGGGCGATCGCTACCAGAAGTATGCGGTGATTGAGCGGGTGTCGCGGGTCAGGGCCCAGGCGCCGCGCGGGCTCGTCAAAGCCGCGGATGGCACGGTGCTGGCGCGAAATATTGAGAGCCATTCACTAGAGGT
>JBIKTV010000047.1:0-20940 GCA_044347905.1 Myxococcota bacterium | reverse complement strand
GGGCAGTGACGAATTGCCCAGCGATGTCAGCGAGGCCATCGAGCTCAGCCCGGACGAAGTCAGCGACGCAGAGAACGCCGAGCACGCCGAGCCAGAGACCGCGGTGCTGTCCGCCACCCCTGCGCCCGTGGCGCCCGTGCAGTTCTCTTCGGCGGAGACGATCGTCCTGTCCGGCCCTGAGATCAAGCGCAAAATTCGCCACAAACAGTCGATCATGCCGTCCTATGTCGGCCAGATCCTCTATGAAGACATCGGCGCGCTGTTTGAGATCGGCGATCGCGAGGGCGCGCTCATCTCGCTGGAGCGGTTGCTGGCCGTCGCGCCCATCTCGCCGCAGATCGACGCCTTCCTCTCGCACAATGAACAGCGCTTGGTCGAGTATTATGAGACCGTGCTGGGCCCGTGGAGCCGCATCGGCCGGCTGCGCGAGGGCGAAACTGCCATGCCGCCCGGATACTTCCGCCTAGACAAGGTCGCCCTGCTGCTCCCCTACCTGGACGGCACGCGCACTTTGGATGACGCCATGGCCCACAGCGGCCTGCGGCGGATCGAGGCCTGCGCAGTGCTTTCGCAGCTGGCCCGGTCTTCGTCCCTGGACCTGGGCGACCGCACCTAAATCCTCTCCAAGTACAAATCGAACCGTTCGCTCATCGCTGGGGGGGCTGTATTTGCGCGCCTGCTGATCGCCTTGGCCCACCGCAAAACGCGCAAGGGCTGCCCAGTGGTGAACTGGACAGCCCCCGCGATCTAGCGACCGACGCGATCTTGTGGCGCTACTTGCACATGAGCAGCACTTCGTCCACGTAGATCTTCAGCCCCGGATTGTCCTTGAGCCGCACCGACACGATGGTCAGGTTGGCGGTCTTGCCGAACAGGCTGTCTGGCACTTCGCCGATGAACGACTCCCAGCCGCTGGTATTGGCGCAGTGTCCGCCCAGCGCGTTGACGCCGGGTTGCAGGCCCTTGGTCGGGTCAAAGTTGTTCAGCGCCGCCGGGTCGGTAATCGCAAACAGGCCAAAGAACTTCTGGTCCGGGCAGATGCCGGGCTTGGTGGCGAATACGTTGGCCCAGTAGCTCCACACCGCGCCCATCACCGGGATCGCCATGCGCTTTTTGGTCGTGGCCAAGTTGACACTGTTGACCTTGGGCGAGGCCGGCGCCGCATACTGGTTGAACAGCGAGGCGTTGGGGGTCTTAAACGAGTCCGTCGCCAGCTTCCACGCCGGCCAGACCTGCGGCTCATTGGCCAGGGTGCTCCACTGCGCACCCAGGCTGCCCACGTCAAATCCGCTGTAGAAACAGCCGTACAAGCACTTGCCCGACACCGCAAGGTCGTCGATCTGCCAGGTGCCCTTGGTCGAGGTGGTATTGCCCGACACCGCCTGCAGCTCCACTTCCACCGTCTGCCCAGCCGGCAGATCGACGCTGATCGTCTGCCAGTTGGCCAAGGCGTTGCAGCGGCGATAGACCTCTTTGCCCGCGACGAGCACGACAAAGTCGTCCGCCCCGCAAGCGCTGTCGCCCACATCCGGCGCGCGCAGCGACAGCCACAGCTTGTCTCCGGTGGTCACCTGGATCTTGGGGATGACCAGCTTGGCGGTTTCTGCCTTGTTGGTCGACGGCTTGCCGACGTACTTGGCCTCCAGGTAGCCCTGACCGCTGTGGCCCGTGCCCGCCGCTGCCAACCAGGTGGTGTAGCCCGCGTTGGTCGAGCTGATGACCCACGGCTGCGGCACGGTCTCGGCGATCTTGTCGACCGCGATGTCGCCCTCTTCGATCGACGCCGGTTCAAACGCCGCGCCCATGCAGGCCGGCCCGCACGCGCCCGTCAGCTTGAGGCTGTCGATGTCGATCGTGCCGGAGTTGTCCGATCCCTGACCGGCGATGCCCATGATTTCCAGGTCCAGTGGCGCCCCGGTGTACTTGGCCAGGCTGATCTCCACGCGGCGGTAGTTGCTGTTGGGCAGGAAGTCGGCCTGCTGCACCTTGTCGCACAGTTCCCAGACCTTGACGTTGTTGATCCGCACCTGCAGGTCGTCGATGTCGCACGCCCCCGCGCCAAACACCGCGGAAACCGTGAACTGCAGCGTGGCCGGCACCCCTTCCTGCAAGTACAGGCGGCGGTGCAGCAGGGTAGCGCGCAGCGAGGCGCCCGTGGGATCCGGGCCCGGGCCCTGCCACTTCATGCGCATGTGCCCGGTGCCGGCCTGGGGATTCGTCTCTACTTGCGCCCACTTAATGTAAGTCGGCATGTCCGAGCTGCCCAGCCAGCTGACCGGCGTCGCATCAAAGGCCTCATTGACGCAGGCCGCGCAACCGGCGATGGCCGCGTTGACGCACTTGCCGCCCGTGCAGGAGTCCAGCGTGCAGGTGTCGTTGTCATTGCAGTCTTTCTGCGCGCCGCCGGTGCACTTGCCCGCCGAGCACACGTCGCCTTCGGTGCACTTCTCGCCGTCGTCGCAGAACACCTGCTTGGTCGGCTCGCAGCGGCCGGTATTGTCCTTGGCGTTGAGCTCGATGCACTTGTAGCCGGTGGCGCACTTGGTGGGCGCGTCGGTCGGCGTGCACGCCACGGGCGGGCTCAGGGCCGGGTAGGACTCCTTGGGCAGCAGATCGCACTTAAAGGTGTTGTTGCCCGTGGACTTGCACAAGCCATCGGCGCACAGGCCGGCCACGCTTGAGCAGGTCTGCAAGTCGCCCGCAGCGCAGAAGCCGAGCTGGCAGGTGTCGTTGACCGTGCAGCCGTTGCTGTCTGAATTGCAGTCCGTGCCGTTCTTGAGCGGCGCGTTGTCGCACTGGTAGGTGGTGGAGCCGGTGGCGAGGCAGGCCGCGGCCAAGCAAGCCGTCGGCGGCACCTTGGGGTCGGTGCAGTCGATCTTGCTGCCGGCCACGCACTTGCCCGCCGCGCACTTGTCGTCCTTGGTGCAGCCGCTCTGGTCGGCGTCGCAGGTCGAGCCGTCCGCCTTGGGATCGCCCTGGCAGCTATAGGTGTTGGTGCCCGTGGACTTGCACACGCCCTGCGAGCAGCCGGTGGTCACGCCAAAGCAGTCGACCAAAGCGCCCGACTGGCAGGCGCCCTTGCCGTTGCAGGTGTCGTTCTGCGTGCAGCCGTTCTTGTCGGAGTCGCAGGTCACGCCCTCTTTGGCAAAGCCGATGTCGCAGAAGTACGAAGCCGCGCTAGTGGCCTTGCATACGCCGATCTGACAGCCGTCCGCGCTGTTCTTGGTCGAGCAGTCCGGCGCCTTGCCCGCGGTGCACTTGCCCGCCTGGCAGGTGTCGTTGATCGTGCAGCCGTCGTTGTCGGCCTCGCACTGCAAGCCGTCCTTCTTGGGCACGCCCATGCACTTGTACGTCGAGGCGCCGGTCGACTGGCACGCGCCCACGCCGCAGGTCGATGTCTCTGCCTGGCAGTCCGGCGGCGCGCCCTGGACACACACGCCGGAGGCGCAAATGTCGTTGGTGGTACAGCCGTTGCCGTCCGCGTCGCAGCCCTTGCCTTCGTTTTGCGGTTTGGGAATACACGCGCCCAAGCCGCCGTTGCCGGTCTTGTCACACGTGCCCACTGCGCAAACGGAATTGGAGCCGCTACAGTCGTGGGGCTTGGTGCCCGCCTGGCACTTGCCGGTCTTGCAGAAGTCGCCGTCGGTGCACAACTGGTCGTCTTCACAGGCGTCCCCGTCCTTTGCGGGCGCGACGATGCACTGGAACGACTTGGCCCCCGTCGACTTGCAGCTGCCGATCTCGCACTCCCCAGCCACCGCGGTGCAGTCCACGGGGATGCCGGCCACGCACTTGCCCTTGTCGCAGGTGTCGTTGGCGGTGCAGCCGCTGCCGTCCGCGTCGCAGGTCACGGTGCCTTCTTTGGGGATGGCCACGCAGCTAAACTCACCGGGCTTGCCCGACTCTTTGCACTGCGCGTCATTGCACGCGTTGGCCGTGGCGGAGCAGTCCGTCGGCGCACCGCTCTTGCACGCGCCGTTGAGGCATTGATCGTTGGCGGTGCAGCCAAAGCCGTCTTCGCACTTGGCGCCGTTGATCGCCTCCTGCATCAGGCACTGACCGGTCGCCGCTTGGCACTTGTTCTTTTTGCACGGCGTGTCGCCGGTCGAGTCGCACACCACGGGGTCGGCGCTGTAGTAGCACCACTTGAGGCCCTGGGCGCCCGGCTTGCAGCTGTACGCGCCGTCGCACATGTCGTTGTTGTCAAAGATGACGCAGTCTTTGTCGTTCTGGCAGGGTGGGCACTCCATCGTACCACCGGCGCACTGGCCGCTCAGGCACTTGGTGTTGGCGGAGCAGCTGTCGCCGTCGTCGCAGCTGGTGCCTTCCTTGGCGTCGCTGATCACGCAGCCCTTGAGCGGGTTGCACTCGTCAATCGTGCAGGGATTGCCGTCGTCGCAGATCTTCTTGGCACCGACGCACTCGCCGGCCTTGCAGCTGTCGTCCGTGCACGGGTTGTTGTCGTTGCAGGTCACTTCGGTATCGACGCCGGGGAGGAACACGCAGCCCTCCACCTTGTCGCAACTGTCCTTGGTGCAACCGTTCTTGTCGTCGCAGCTCACCGGGCTGCCCTCGCACTTGCCGGCGTTGCACTGGGTCTTTTCGGTGCACTCGTCGCCGTCGTCGCACATGGCCCCGTCCAGCGCCGCGTGCAGGCAGCCCTTGGCCTGGTCGCACGTGTCGGTGGTGCAGGGGTTCTGGTCGTCGCAGGTGTTCTGGGTGATCTGGCAGCCTTTCTTTTTGTCGCAGGCGTCGTTGGTGCAGACGTTGCCGTCATTGCAGTCGATGGTCACGCCGCTGCACGCGCCGCCCTTGCAGGTGGTCTTGAAGGTGCAGGCGTCGCCGTCGTCGCAGCTCACGCCGTCATTGGTCACCGCCACGCAGCCCTTGGCGGGCAAGCAGCCGTTGGGGTACTGGATACAGGTGTTGCTGTTGTCGCACGGCGTGTCTTTGCCCACACAGGCGCCGGTCTTGTCGCACACGTCGCTGCTGGTGCAGGCGTTGCCGTCGTCGCAGCCCTTGCCGGTGCCGGCCAAGTAAGTGCAGGCGCCCTCTTTGCACGCGTCTTCCGTGCAGGCGTTGCCGTCGTCACAGGCCTTATTGACGCCGATACACTGAGCGATTTTGCAGACATCGCTGACCGTACACGGGTTGCCGTCGTCGCAGTCCTTGCCGTCGACCACGATGTTCTTGCAGCCGCCCAGGCCGTCGCAGGCGTCCACGGTGCAGGGGTTCTTGTCATCGCACACGACCGCGCTCGCCTTGCAGGTGCCGGTCTTGCAAGCGTCATTGGCGGTGCACGGGTCGCCGTCGCTGCACGGCAGGGTGTCGTCCACCTGGTTGCTGCAGCCGCCCGTCTTGGAGCACAGGTCCAGGGTACACTCATTGCCGTCGTCGCAATTCACCTGTGCGCCCGTACACTTGCCGGACTTGCACACGTCGCCGGTGGTGCACTTGTCGCCGTCGTCGCACTTGCCGCCGCTGGGCTTGGGGCCGCTGAGGCAGCCGGTAGCCGGGTCGCAAATGTCATCGGTGCACGAGTTGCCGTCGTTGCACACCAGCGATTTGGTCGACTTGCACAGGCCCGCGGCGCAGGTCTCGCCCAGCGTGCACATGTCCTGGTCGTCGCAGGGGGCGCTCTCCGCCTTGGCGATGGCCTTGCACTGGCCGGTGGCCTTCTGGCAAATACTTGACACACAAGGGGTATCCTTGGATCCGTCGCACACCGTTTCGGTGCCCGTGACCGGCTTGCAGAACTTGCCCTTGGCGTCCGCGGTGCACTTGTACTTCTCGTTGCACAGGTCGCCGTCCTGGCCCTCAAACTTGGCGCAGTCGCCGTCCGACGCGCAAGTACAGGTATTCACAGGATTGACGCACTGACCCTGGGCGCACTTGTCGCCTTCGCTGGGGGTACAGGCGGTGCCGTCGTCGCACGCCGACCCGTCGCTCTTGGGCTTGAACAAGCAGCCCACCTTGGGGTCGCAGCTGTCCACCGTGCAGGAGTTCTTGTCGTCGCACTGCAGCGTCGCGCCTACGCAATTGCCCTGGGCGTTGCAGGAAGCGGTGCCGATGCACTTGTCCGTCGCGGTACACGGCAGCCCTTCGGTCTTGATGGCGGGCTTGCATGCGCCGGTGTTGGGGTCGCAGGTGTTCACCGAGCACGGCGTGTCGTTGTTGGCGTCGCAGCTGATCACCGTCTTGATGTCGATCGAGCAGACCTTGCCCTTGGCGGCGGCGTCCACGCACTTCATCTGACCGGTGCACTTGTCCCCCTGCCCGTACTTCTGGATGCAGAAGCTATCCGAAACACAGGATTCGCACTGGTCTTTCTCTGCCACGCACTTGCCGGCGTCGCAGTAGTCGTTGACCGTGCAGCTCAAGCCGTCATCGCACTTGGTCACGCCGCCCGGGGCGAGCTTGTACGTGCAGCCCTTGACCGTGTCGCAAACATCGATGGTGCAAGGGTTTTTGTCGTCGCACTTGATCTCAGCGCCGGCGCAGGTGCCGTCTTTGCACAGGTCGCCAGAGGTGCACTTGCTGCCGTCGTCGCAGGGCCCGTCAAACGGCTCGTGCAGGCAGGCCTTGGTGTAGTCGCTGACGGTGCCGTCGCATTTGTCGTTGGTGCACGGGTCGTTGTCCTTGCAGTCGCGCGGCGTGCCCTTGCAGCTCGAGCCCACGCACTTGTCGACCTCGGTGCAGCTGTCGCTGTCATTGCAGTTGGTGCCCGCGGCCACGGGGGCGTTGTAGCAGCCGCTGCCGGGCTGACACAGGTCGGTGGTGCAGACGTTCTTGTCATCACAGCCGCCGGTGGTCAGCAGGTCAATGCCTTCGCATTTCCCAAGCTTGCACGCGTCCTTGCCGGTGCACTTGTTGCCGTCCTCGCAGGCCTGACCGTCTTTGAGGGCAATGGCGGTGCACTGGCCGCAGTTGGCTTTGCTGGAGTCGCACTTGGTCGGATCGCACTGGTCTTGGGTGCAGGCGTTGCCGTCATTGCACACGAGATCCACGCCCTTGCACACGCCGTTCTTGCAGCCGTCGGCCTTGGTGCAGGGCGCGCCGTCGTCGCAGGCCTCGCCGGCCGTCAGCGGCGTATGCACCACCTTGCAGCTGGCGGTCTTGCCCTCAAAATCGTCTTTGGTACACGGGTTTGCGTCGTCAATGCCCTTGACCAGCGTGCCGGCGCACTTGCCGCCAATGCACTTCTCGCCTTCGTAGCAGGAGTCGCCGTCGTCGCAGATCTGGCCGTCGGCGATCGGCTTTTCTTTGCAGCCGCCCAGCGGATCGCAGAAGGCCACGGCGCACGGGTTGTTGGACAGCTTGCACGTCACCGAAGTGCCCTTGCACTCGCCCTTTTGGCAGGTCGCCTCGCCCACACAAAGATTCTTGGGATCGCAGGCCGCGCCGTCAGGCTGAAGCGAGGAGCTGCACTCGCCGGTCTTGGTGTCGCACACTTCAACGGTGCAGGTGTTGCCGTCGTCCTTGCAGACTTTGGGCTGGCCCGTGCCGCACTTGCCGCCGGCGACGCACACTTCATCGGTGGTGCAGGGGTTGCCGTCATCGCACGAAACCCCGGTTTTATTGACGAACTCGCACTTGCCGCCCTCTCCGCAGCTGCCGACCTTGCACGGGTTGGCCGTGCTGGTGCCGTCGATCAGCGCTACGCAGGCCGTCGCGCCTTCGCAGATGCCGCCTTTGTCGCATTTGTCATTGCTGGTGCATTCTTTGCCGTCGTCGCAGCCGGCGCCCTCGTCGGCCAAGCCGATCTGGCACTTGCCGGTGGTCTTGTTGCACACGGCTTTTTGGCACTTGGCGGCGCTGACCGGGAACTCTTTGCACGCTTCGTCGGTTGTACAGCCGATCTGCACGTCGGCGGCGTCGGCGCTGACATCGCTGCCCGCGACGTCCTTATCGACGACGGCGTCCTCGTCGGTCCCGCTCGTGTCGGGCGTGGTTGTCCCTGGAGTCGTCGTGGTTTCTTCACTGCAGGAGGCGCCGGCCAGGGCGAACAACAGGGCCAGGAAGAGCCCAAGGGCTGGATTCCGGGCGATAACCGAGCGGCGAGTGCGTGGGCGCATCGACAAACCTCCGACAACACAACAGGTCAACCGGCAGGGGAAGAACCGGCCAAACCCCAAGAACGCCTGGGCGTTGGCTCAAGTCCAGCTGCCGCGGGCAAAAACAGTCTGAAGATAGCAGACGCCACGCCACTATCGCAAGCAAACGCGGCGGGCGCGGCTGATTTGGCAGTCGCTTCAAGGTGGCCGGACGGGGCCTCTTGCGGAGCCGTGCGGCGAACTCGGCGGAGGCGCGCGCACTTGCCGCGCTCCAGGCGAGCAGGCGGCAACGCGACAACGAGACGCGATTTCCCCCGGGGCCTTACAGCTGAATCAACAGGGAATCGCCCACATAGCGGGGATCGAGCAGGCCCATGGCCGCCAGGCCGCCGAGCTCATCTGCCAGCCGATCCAGGGCCGCGTCCACCATGGAGGTGAGCGCTTCCACCTCTTCATCGCTGCGATCCGCGCGGCTGAGCAGACCGGCTTGCAGGGCCCGGCGCAACTCAGGGCGGACCTGGCCATCTAGCAGCGCCCGCCCAAGGAATTCGCGGAGGTGAGCGCCGTCCAGGGCCTTGAGCTCGGTGCGGCCCTCCAGAATATGCCAGGCAATCGCGGTGTTGAGGAGGGTTGAGAGCCTCGCCGCCCGACCCGGTGGGCACAGCGCCGCGGCCTCTGCCATTGAGCCATGGGCCAGCCGCGCCACCAAATCGACGCACACGTGCAGGGCCTTGAGCCGCTGGCGCAGCGCCGCAAGCTCGACCAGAGTGCGCACCGGCCGGCGATCCCCCGGCAGCGAACCGTCTAGCGCCGCCGCAGTAGGTACCCCCGGCAGCGGATCGAGCAGGGCCCGCACCAGCGCCGCATCGGCCGGCTCCAGCAAGGCGATCGCCGCTTGGCCCCCCAAGGCGCTGCGCAGCCGCCGGGCGCGGTGGTGCTCGATCACCACAAGGCTGTGGCCGGCGCCAAACAGGTCCGCGGCGGGCTCGACCTTGGCCAACAGCGCCGCATACGCCACATCGCCGCCCGACAAATGCTCCAGCCCCATCGCCGTGGTCTGCAGGGCGTGCCGACCCCAATCGGCCAACTGCTCCACCGCGGCGATGCTGGGCGCCCGCGCCGCCTGCACCCGGTAGGCCAGGCGCACCAGCCCCACCTGCAGGCGCTCAGCCTCACCCGACTCCATCACCCCCAGGACCTTGGCCAAGAAGCTCCCGTCAAATCCATCACTTGGCAGGGCGAGACCGAGCAGCTGCGGCTCATCCTCGTCTGCCAAATAGCTGCGCACTTGATCGGGCTGGTGATCGCCGGTGCTCCGCCAGGTCTGGCGCAGCTGTTCGGCGTAGGCGTGGGGATCGCGATACGTATAGAGCAGTTGCGCTTCATGGCGCGGGGCAAAACCGGCGTCCTGCAGCCGGCCGGCGCGCGACTGCTCCAGGTCCATCGTCAGCTGGGCCGGCACTTCCCAGTACATGCCCTTGAGCACGGCGCGGGCGCGCAACATGTCGATGCGAAACAGGGTTTCCAGCACTTGCTTGGCCACCGCGGCGCCGTCGTCGTCGGGGTCGCAGATCAGCTTGGCCGAGCCGTCGGGCGAATCAAAGGCGTCCATGTCATCGGGGAGCTCTTGATCGACCTCTGGGTGATTGGGAATGGCCCGCAGCTTCTGCTGCAGCACCCGGCACAACACGCCGTCTTCCTGGGCGGCCACAAGCTTTTCCGGCGTATCTTCGCCAGCTTCGCGGGCCGCGCCAAACCAGAGCAAGAAGGACTCGGCGTCGATGTCGTCGCCCTCCCAAGCGTCCATGTCGATGCACGCCTGCAGCTGCCGCGGCGAGGCCATGGCCAGGAGCGGCCCGGCATCGCCCAGGCCGATATCCTTGACCAAGAAGGTGTATTCCTCTGCGGCCAGGGCCTGGATCGAGCCCTTGGGGTCGGGCAGAGACAGCAGGTAGTCCAGCTTCTCCGCGCCGGAACCGCTGATCAGCGCAGCCGGCGGTCGGGCCAAGGCGCCCACTTCATGCCCCGATCCCGACGTCTGCCCGAGCAGAGGCTGCAGCGCCGCGCGCCGGCCTTGGGGATTGTCTTCATACGGGTCCCAGCTGGCGCCGACGTGGGCGAGGTACTCTCGCTCGCCGCTCTCGCCCAAGCCCTGCATTTCGCCAAGGCCCTGCTCTTCTTGCTCTTCTTCGCGATCGTCCCACTGCCAGTGCGTCATGTCAGCCTCGGTAGCTAGCGCGGCGGCGGAGGCGAAGGCGCCCACACCCGCTCTGCGCGGCCTCGCAAGAAAGCACGCAGGCGGGCAAAGTCAACGGCGGGCGTCGAATGCCTTATCCCGCACAGCTCCTAGGAGCCCGCGGCCGAGGCCAAAAGCGCCGTCAGCGCCTGCATGGGCAGCTCGGTCTTGCCGGCGACGCGCAATTTGCCGCTGGCCAGCAGCTTGAGCGGCGGGGTCCGCGCCACCGCCAGCGCCAGCAGATCGTCCAAGTCGGCGTCGATCTGCGCGTCTGGGGTGTCCAGCGCCGCGGCGCCGGGCCCCAGAGTCAGCACATAGCGGTAGGTGTCGGCCATTTTGCGATCGGCCAGGGCAAAGGCGATCGAGCCCTTAAGCCCTTGGAGCTTTTGCCAATTTAGCCTGTCTAGCTGGGCGCGGCTCAGGTCGGGGATGGCCAGCGGCAGGCCCAGCTTCTGCAGCGCCGCGGCCGAGCGATCGCGCAGGGCCCCAGCCAGGGCCTCGCGAAAATGCCCTGTGGTCATCGACCATTGCAGCCACACGCCGGCCACCGCACCGCGCACAACCTCAAGCTTGCCAGCGTGCACGCGCAGCGACCAGGTGCCGCCGCCGACCCCGTGCACATGCACCGCCGTCCACGGCGTCTCTGCCGCAGCGGGCAGGCGCAGGCCCAAAGAAGGCAGGATTTTCTCAAACCAATCGCCGGCGCGGGTGGTGCGCGGCAGGCTAAAGTAGGCGTCGCTCATCGCGGAGGCACCAGCATGCAAGAGCCCTTACGCCTGCTTGGCCACCGCGGCCTGCAGGAGAGGCTTGAGCTCGCCATTCTGGTACATTTCCACGGTGATGTCACAGCCGCCGATCAGCTCGCCGCCGACATACAGCTGCGGAATCGTCGGCCACTGGCCGTATTCCTTGATGCCTTCGCGGATATCCGGGTCGGCCAGCACGTTGATCGCGGTAAACGGCACTTCGCAGAGCTTGAGCGCCTCTACGGTGCGCGCAGAAAAGCCGCACATCGGCATGGCGGGCGTGCCTTTAAGGAACAACACCACGGGCTTGCCGGTGACCAGCTCTTCGATCTCTTTTTGCACATTGCGCTCGGCCATAGGGAACTCCTGGCGCCTCGCGGGCGCTCGTTGTCGGAAGAGGGGGATTCGCGGGCGCTGCGATAATTACGCCTGCAGAACCCGGGTCTTGAGAGCTAAGGCGTGGATCTCATAGCCCACCTGCTCGCCCAAGGCGGCGTACACCATGCGGTGCTGGGCCAGAGGGGGCTTGCCGGCAAACTGAGCCGCAGCGATCTGCACCTCAAAGTGGTCGCCGCCGCCGGTTGTGTCGGTGACAGTCACTTCTGCACCGGGGAACGCCGCTTTGAGGGTCGCCAGAATCCACTCGCCCATGTCTTACCTGTGCCGGACGGTCCGCGCCGGGCAGCCAAGAATAGGCGACGCGATCGCCCGCGCAAGGGGCCGGCTGCCAACACCATGAAATCGCGCGGAGGGACCCCTAGGTTGCGCCGTTGCGGCAGAGTGATAGGATGGGCTGGCGGCGGCAGGTGCGCCCAAAGGCAGATTCATGCGCGCGATGATGGCGATCCTCAAGGGCAAAGAGGGCCCGCGACGCTGGGTTGTTCCGGCACTGTGGGCGATTTTGGCGTTGCAGCTCAGCGCGTTCCGCCCGTTTACCCCCATGCCGTCCGTGTGCCCCACTTGCCCGGAAAAGGGCGACAAGCTGGTCTTTACCGACGGCAAGGTGCTGGTGGCCGACGTGATCGGCAAGAACCAGGACGGGTGGATCCTGCAGAAATACGGCGAATTGCGCTTTGTGCAAAAGCCCGAGCTGAGCAAGATCGACTGGCAGGCGGGCGCCGAGCCGCGCGGCCTGGACGGCTATGACCAGATCCTGTTGAAAAACAAGGAGCAAACCGTGCTGCACGGCACGATCATCCAGGTCGAGCCGGGCAAGCCGATGGCGCTGAGAAGCCCGCGCGGCACGGTGTACACGGTGCTGGCCACGGAGGCCCTGCTGTACTATCAGAAAGGCGCGCGCAAGGCCCCGCCCAAGGATCCCGCCGCAGCGCCTAGCCCGTAAGGACGCGTGCAAAGAACTCAGCCGTTCTTTCACATCCCTGGAGGCCTGATCAAACGCGGCAGCGGCGGGTCTGGGGCAGCGCGGCCCCACCGGTCCCTAAGGTCGGAGGTGCGAATCCGGTGGCTACCGTCCAGATCAACACGGAGGGGGATATCCGCGTCGTCGACCTTTCGGCCGATCGTCCTGTAATTATTGGACGTTCCCGCGAGACGGATATCCACCTGGACGACCCGAGCCTGTCGCGGCGCCATTGCGAGGTGCGGCGGCTGGGATCGCAGTGGGTGCTCAAGGACCTGGGCTCGTTTAACGGCACCTACTGCAACAATCTGGCGGTCAGTGAGCACAACCTGCACCACGGCGACCAGATTCAGCTGGGTCTGAGCGTCCTGACCTTTCTGCTGAGCCCTGAAGAGCTGCGCGCCGCCCAACCGGTGGCCCAGGCCGGCAGCGCCGACGTGGCGGAAATGTCCAGGCGCCTTCGCAATTTCAAGTCGCTGCTCGACATCAGCAAGGCCGTGTCTGGCGTGCTCGACACCAATCAGCTGCTGGAGCTGGTGGTGCAAAAGGGCATCGGCCTCACCAACGCGGAACGCGCCTTTCTGATCCTGTACACCCAGCCCGGTCACGAGTTTCGCGTGGCGCGAACGCGCGATTGGCACGCCATTGAAGCGCCGGAAAAACAGGTGTCGCGCAGCGTGATTGCCGCGGTCGAGAGTTCCGGCGAGCCGGTGCTGACGATCGACGCCCAGTCTGATCTGGCCTCTATGTCGCAGACCATCGCCGGGCTGGAGATCCGCTCGCTGATGTGCGCGCCGCTGCGGGTCAAGGACGACGTGGTGGGGTGCATCTACGTCGATAGCTCTGTTGCGGAACAGGAATTTAGCCAAGAGTCCCTCAACCTCCTGCAGGCGTTTGCCGACCAGGCGGCCATCGCCATTGAGAACGCCCGGCTGTACGACGCCATGAACGCCTCGCGCGAGGCTGAGCGGCATGTGCGGCAAATCTTTCAGAAATATGTGCCCAAAGACGTGGTCCAGCGGGCGCTGCAGCTGCATGAAGGCGGGCGGCTGTCGGCCAAAGGCTTTGCGACGGTGCTGTTTTCAGACATCCGCGGCTTTACCAGCCTGTCTGAGCGCATGGAGCCCGAAGAGGTCGTGGCGTTTCTGAACGACTACCTGCAGCGCATGGTGGAGATCGTCTTTGAAGAGGGCGGCATCGTCGATAAGTTCATTGGCGACGCGGTGATGGCGATCTTTGGCGCGCCGCTGCCCAGGCCGGATGACGCGGTGCGGGCGGTGCGGGCGGCCCAGCGCATGCTGCAAGAGCTGGACAAATTCAACGAGGAACAGGCGCGCAAAGGCGGGGTGCACATCCGCATCGGCATCGGCATCCACTCGGGCATGCTGATCGCGGGCAACATCGGCTCGGACCGCAAGATGGAGTACACCGTCATCGGCGACACGGTGAACATCGCCAGCCGCGTGCAGGACCTGACCAAGGAATTTGGCGTCGAGATCATGATCACCCAGGGCTGCTATGACGCCGCCGGGCGGTCGGTGCCGGCGCGACTGCTGCCGCCCGTGCTGGTCAAAGGCAAGGAGCTGCCGCTGACGGTGTATGAGGTTCCGCGCGCCGAGGTGGCTGCAGTCCACGGGGTGCGCACGGAAAAACCGACGATCCAGGCCGAGGCGATGCGCGGCGATCTGGACAGCCACCTGGACAGCCCGACCGTCTCGCGGCCCGCCGCGGTGATTCCGCCGCCGCCCACCGGTCGCGCCCCCACCGGCCTGCGCGCGCCGATTCTGAGAAGGCCCCCCGGGCGCGGGTAGCACGGGCGCGTCGATACTCGTAATCGGGCTTTTCTCTGGCGCAAATGTTGTGTAGCTTGCGGGGCGTCTGCCGACCAGCCGTCGCCTAGCGCCCCCTCTCTTGCCCTGCCCGCGGCTCATGCCGCCCCGAGGTTTCCATGGCCCCCTTGAGCCCCGTGCGCCCTGCGCTTTTTCGCCCCCGCGCCTGGCTGGCCCTGGCCCTGGCTTGCGTCGGCTTGGCTGGACCCGCTGCGGTGGAAGCTGCCTGGCCGCCGGCGCTAGACGTCGACATGTCCAAGAAGGAAAACTGGCCCAATGACGGTGGGTTTGCCCAGGGCAGCGTCGATGACAAGGGCAAGACCTGGATCACCGGCGGCGACTGGAACCAGTGGTCGTTCATCCCCGACGGCAAGCCCGGCTCCGGCGAGTGGGACCAGTTCCCCGGCTTCCGCCAGGTGGAAAAGCAGATGGGCGCCGGCATGCACGCCGACCGCGCCTGGCAAAAGACCCCCGGCGATCGCAGCGTGGTCATCGCCGTGCTCGACTCGGGCATCAAGTGGGACGCGGACGACTTGGTCAACAAGCACTTCTTGAACCGCAAGGAATTGCCTGCGCCCGCCGCCGCTTGCCGCGGCCCCAACTTCAAAGACAGCGATCCGTGGGACGCCGACGGCAACGGCGTGTTCAACATGATCGACTACGCCACAGAAGAGGGCAGCGCGGTACCCAAAACCTCATGCGATCCAGCGGTCAAGGACGCCAACGCCAACGGCCTGCTGGATCCGGGCGACCTGATCAAGCTGTTTAGCGACGGCAAGGACGGCGACGGCAACGGCTATGTCGACGACATCAGCGGCTGGGACTTCTTTCGCAATGACAACGACCCCTACGACGACACCCGCTACGGCCACGGCACCGGCGAAGCCAGCGACTCCGGCGCAGAGGGCAACAACGGCCGCGGCGGCCTGGGCATCTGCCCCGAGTGCACGATCTTGATGGTCCGCGTCGGCGACTCGTTCCTGGTGGACGCCAATGACTGGTCGGGCGGCATCATTTTTGCTGTGGATTCCGGCGCTGCGGTGATTCAGGAGGCCACGGGCTCGATCAACCGCGGCCTGTACGCGGAGGCGGCGCTGGATTACGCCTATGCCAACAATGTCGCGGTGATCGCCTCTGCCGCCGACGAACTGAGCTTTCACCACAACATGCCGGGCACCAGCAACCACACCATCTACGTCCACGCGGTGGTGTTTGACGGGCCCAGCGCCAAGAACTCGACGACCTTTGTCAATTTCAACAACTGCACCAACTGGGGCGCCAACCTGCTGCTCAGCTCGCCGGGCACCGGATGCTCTTCAGAAGCCACGGGCGTCAGCTCTGGCCACGCCGGCATGATCTACGCCATGGCCAAGAAAGTCAGCTTGACGCCTCCGCTTTCTGCGGAAGAAGTCCGCGGCGTGATGATCCAGTCGGTCGACGACATCGACGTGCCGGAGTCGGCGACGGACTCGACCAAGTTCCCCTCCGGGCCCGGCTGGGACCACCACTTTGGCTACGGCCGCAACAACGTGCGCAAGTCAGTGGACATGGTCGAAGCCGGCGAGATCCCTCCTGAAGTCGACATTGCCCTGCCGCGCTGGTATGCGCCGATCGAAGTGACGCGCACGCCCAAGGTCAAGATCATCGGCCACATCGGCAAGCGCCCGGACGGCCTGCCCGCCCGCTACGCCGACTACAGCTACGTGCTGGAATACGCCAAGGGTGTCGATCCCAAGTCCGGGTGGGTCAAGATCAAAGACGGCACCACCCCCGGGCTGCAGGGCGAAATTCACGAATGGGACGTCGCGGAAGTGGCCAAGTCGGTGGACTACGCCGCGCCGCTGGTCGACCACGACCAGTACACCTTTACCGTGCGGCTGCGCGTGGAGGCCAAGACCAAGGACGGCAAGACGGTCAAGAACGAATTCCGCAAGGCCTATGGGCTCTACAAGGACCCCAGCCTGCTGCCCGGCTTCCCGATCGAGACGGTGGCGAGCATTGAAGCCTCGCCCAAGCTGTTTGACCTGGACGGCGACGGCAAGGACGAGCTGATCCAGGGCACCACCGACGGCATGCTCCACGCTTACCAGTTTGACGGCAAAGAGCTGGCCGGTTGGCCGGTGGCGATGCCGATCCGCAAAGAGTTCACCCCCGGCCCGGGCGACGTGAGCAAGGCCTGCGCCTACCGCACGGACAAGGCTGGCTGCATCGCCAAGCACTTGACCTTTAAGCCCGAGTTCCGCGAGTTCTCTATCTCCACCCCGGCGATCGGCGACTTGGACGGCAACGGCACGGTCGAAGTGGTGGTGACGACTTACGACGGCCACCTGCTGGCCTTTCACCACGACGGCAAGCCAGTGAAGGGCTTCCCGGTCGAGGTCGATCGCACCCGCGGCATCAAGACCGACCCGGAACACCTGTGGGACGACGGCATCTTTGCCGCGGCGACCCTGGCGGACCTGGACAAGGACGGCAAGCTGGAGATCATCGCCCCGGCCATGGACCAGCAGGTCTACATTTGGCGCCACGACGGCACGATGCAGCCGGGCTGGCCGGTGATCGTCGGCGACCCAGAAGTGGCCGGCAAGATGGGCGATCGCCTGATGACCACCGCCTCTGTGGGCGACGTGGACGGCAACGGCACCCTGGACATCGCCGTGGGCAGCAATGAAGTGCTGGGCGCGGAGAAGGCCAAGAATGAGGGCCGCGGCTACATCCTGCACGCGGACGGCAACAAGCACCCCGGCGGGCCGTTCTTTGCCGGTTACCCGGTGGCCACCTACGGAATTTTGGCCTACGTGCTGCCCGTGGTCGGCTCCGGCGTCCCCGGCACCCCGGCGATGGCCGACCTGGACTACGACGGCAAGCTGGAGGTCAACTTTGACACGATCGGCGCCTCGGGCACCTTCTTTAACTGGGAAGGCAAGGTCTACTGCCCCGGCAAGGCGGCGGGCAAGTGCAAGGCCACGTTCAACAACATCACCTTTGGCGCCAAGAGCGACTCGCAGGACTCGCCGTCCTACGTGCTGATCGCCTCGGGCTCGCTCGGCCGCATCGATCCCACCGGCGGCATCGATTTTGTTAAGTCCGGCGCGGGCTTCAACATCGCCATGACCTTTGCCTCGGGCGGCAAGCGCGCCAACTTTGACCACCACGTCTCCGCCTGGGACACCCAGACCGGCAAAATGCTCGAGGGCTGGCCGCGGGTCATCGACGACTGGCAGTTCTTTGCCAACCCGGCGATCGTCGACCTGGACGGCGACAAGAAGCCCGAAGTGGTGGCCAGCTCGGCCGGCTATCTGCTGCACGCGTGGAACTATCTGGGCGAAATGCCAAAGGGATTCCCCAAGATGACCATGGGCTGGATCCTCAGCTCGCCCGCCCTGGGCGACATGGACGGCGACGGCAACTGGGACGTGGCCGCGGGCACCCGCGACGGCTGGCTGTTTGCCTGGAAGGCCGGCGGCAAGAAGCAGGGGGCGCTGAGCGAGTGGCCCCAGCACGGCCACGACATGCACAACACCAGCAATTACCACGCGCCCATCAATCCTTACGCCAAGGAGCCGGCCCAGCCGGACGCGGGAACGACCGACGCCGGCAGCGGCGACACGGCCAGCGTGGACGCCAGCAGCCCGCCGACCAAGACCACCGCAACCCCGCCCGCCGCCAAGGAAGACGACGGCTGCAACGCCGGCCGCTCAGGCCACGGCAGCAGCGCGCTGGTTCTGTTGGGGCTGATCGCCGCCGTGGTGTTGCAGCGCCGCCGGCGCTTGGCGTAGAGTCCGCGCCCCGCGGGTCCGCCGCGAACCCCAACGTCCAGCTGCACACGACGGAGCGAACGCGCCATGGCCCAGGAACAGCGCCACCAGTGCTATAAGTGCCTAGAAGACCTGGTGTTTGAGGTCAAGATCGGCCGCCGCGACACCTGCCCCAACTGCGGGGCCAACCTGCACTCGTGCCGCAACTGCCGGTTCTGGAACCCTTCTGTCCACAACCAGTGCACCGAGGTCAAGGCCGAGTTCATCCGCGACCGCGAAGACGGCAACTTCTGCGGCTTCTTTCAGTTCCGCGTGGTGGGCGAGGACGTGAGCGCCGAAGCGAACTCCGCCAAAACCAAGCTAGAAGCCCTGTTTGGCGCCGGCCCCAAGAAGCCGAGCCTGGACATGTTTGGCGGCGGGCCAGCCTCCACGCAGTCCCCCGAGGCCGCGGCCCGCGCCAAGCTCGACGCGCTGTTTAAGAAATAGCTTGGGCGGTTAGGGCTAGCGGGGCTATCGCAAGAACCGCTGGACCGCCCACACCGTCATTCCCGCGAAGGCGGGAACCCAGGCGAATGGTTTGGTTTTAGCCTGGGCCCCCGCCTTCGCGGGGGTGACGAAGGGGGCTAACTGGACCGCGCGGTCGCCTTGTAACCGCAGATCCATGCTTCTTGCGATAGCCCTGTTAGAGCTAGCGGTTTCGCTTGACGCCTACTGCAGATTCATCTACACTTTTTCAGCTTTTGGCCCCGCAGATTTGCCTTTCCGGCAGGTCGGCGGAGCGAAAACGACTGCATTCGGCAACCACGCTGGTGTCCGAGACGCGCTTCCACCTCGACGGCGGAGTTCTTGACCATGAATTTGCGAATCTGTACCACGATCGCGAGCGTCTGTATGCTCGTCCTCGCGGCCTGCGGCACCGACGGAACGACCGGTGGCACCGCCTCGGGCGCGGATACCTCGACCACCACGGACACGGCGAACCTCGGCGACACCGTCACCACGGGAGACACCGGTGGCAAGGACGCTGGCGACGGCGCCTCGAGCGGTGGCAACGACACGACCGACGCCGGCAGCGCCAGCCAGTGCTGCAAAGACAAGGGCGCCGAGTGCGGCTTTGTCGCCGGTTGCCCGCAGTCCTGCGGCAGCTGCGGCACCGACAAGGTCTGCGACACCAAGGCCGGCGCCACCAAGAACAAGTGCATTGCCAAGACCACCGGCCCGGCCAAGAAGGCCCTGGGCGAGGCTTGCGGCCCGAACAAGGACTGCATCGAGCCCGGCAACAACGCCACGGACGCGGAGCAGCAGGCGTACTTCCAGTGCCTCGACGACCAGTGCGACTCGAGCATGTGCTGGTTGGGCGTTTGCACCAAGACCTGCAACATCGCGGCGGACAGCAAGAACAACGCCACCGGCGCGGCCCAGAGCGGCGGCGACGGCATCGAGGATCCGGATGCGGCCTCGGAGTGCGAAGGCTTTAAGGACGGCCCGGCCGGCAACGCCTTCAAGTGCGTGCAGCTGCTGAGCGCCGCCTCGGCCCAGCAGGTCTACCGCTGCACCCCCGGTACCACCTTTGCCTCGTGCAAGGCCAACGCCGACTGCAAAGACGGCGAAGTCTGTGGTTACAAGTACATCCGCGGCGTCTACGCCCTGACCTGCGCGCCGCCGTACAAAGAGGCGGACGGCAAGCCGGGCCAGACCGTGGGCGCGTACTGCAATGACAACGCCAGCACCGGGCCGCTCGCCACCTGCAAGAACAACATCTGCTTGGGCGTCGGCTGCGTCGACTTCTGCAAGACCGACTCCGACTGCAACACCGCCCCCGGCGCCTGCCAGGCCGGCAAGTGCAGCAACAACGGCGCGAGCTGCAACGCGGACACCGACTGCTCGGCGTTCTTCTGCAAGAAAGACCAGAAGTTCTTTGGCGCGGAGAACCCGGCTGTCAACGTCTGCCTGCCCAAGCCGTGCTACCTGGACGAGGACTGCAAGGACCCGAACTACTACTGCCTGAGCCAGTACAACGGCGTCAAGAACCAGGACGGCGACCCGGATCCGACCGACCCGACCAAGGTCAAGATGCCGGGCTGGAACGAGTCCGCTTGCGTCAAGAAGGCCCCCGGCACCGCCGCGAAGGGCGCTCCGTGCGACGATTTCCCCAACGACGCGGACACCACCGTGCCGGCCTGCGGCAACAAGTACTGGTGCATGAACGGCACCTGCGGCAACCACTGCAACACCGACAGCAACTGCGCGGCCGGCATGAAGTGCGGCGTCATCGAGATTCCGCTCGACACCTCCGATCCGCAGGACGACATCGACGACGTGTTCACCGCGCTCAAGGTCTGCTCGCCCATGCCCGGCGCCACCGGCACCTGCAGCGGCTCTTCGCAGTGCACCACCGGCAAGTCCACCTACTGCCGCGTCATCGAAGTCGAGCTGCCGAACCCCAGCACGCTGACCGGCAAGTACACCCTGGAAGGCCAGTGCATCGAGCCTTCGGCCAAGCAGGCCGCGATGGGCGCCGCTTGCGGTTCGGCCGTCAGCAAGAGCTGCCTGTCGGGCTTCTGCCTGGGCACCGGCACCCAGAACGGCGAGGCCACCCCAGGTTGGTGCGCCGACACCTGCGGCGCCAAGAGCGACTGCCCGGCCGAAGTGGCCGTGGAAATCGCCCAGGGCCAGAAGTACAAGACCGTTTGCCGCGCCCTGCTCTACGGCAACAACGCCACCCCCGACCCGCTGGACAACGTGTACGTGCCGCTGTGCCTGCTGACCGGCCCGTCCTCGTCGCTCGCCGACTGCAGCTCGGACTACAAGTGCGCGTCTGCCATCGAGACCTGCGCTCCGTTCGGCATCGCCACCGGCGCTGACAAGCCGGCCAAGGTCGAGTTCCGCTGCATCGACGTGAAGGGCTCGGCGGCCACCGCCCCGACCAAGAAGGTCGGCGAGGCCTGCAACCCGAA
>JBIKTV010000299.1:0-7277 GCA_044347905.1 Myxococcota bacterium | reverse complement strand
CAAACGCTGACAACTCGCGCAAGAGCGCCAGGGCAGGGTGGGGAGGCGGGAGGCAGTTAGGCTGGCGGGGGCACCGGTCCATGCGGATAAGGATACGGTTGCCCGCCGAACAATCCAGATTTTCGCAGCCGTCTGGTTTTGCCGCCCGGCCCTTCCTTAGCAAAGTGGCGAATCTGGGCGTGGCGCTTGCCCTACCGGTTGGCTGCGGCGTGGCTGAACGGCGCCGAACTCAAAGGTCCAGGCAGCCTTTGGCCTTACGCCAGTCCCAGCTGAAGGCGCAGGCCCGCGGCAGTCTTCTGCAGGCCCTCGGCCAACTCAATGCGCGGCTGCCAGCCCAACTCGGCCATGGCGCGGCTGATGTCGGGCTTGCGCCGCGTCGGGTCATCCTGAGGCAGCGGATGGTAGGTCACCTGCTGCGGACCCAACAGCTTGCCGATCTCGTCGATCAGCTCGATCATGGTAAACTCGTTGGGATTTCCCAAGTTGTAGGGCTGGCCATCGCCGCGCGCCAGCACCGCTTGGATGCCCGCCACCAGATCGTCGACATAGCAGAACGAGCGGGTCTGCAGCCCCGTGCCAAAGATGCTCAGGGGCTTGCCTTGCAGCGCTTGGGTCAAGAAGTTGCTCACCACGCGGCCGTCGTTGTACTTCATTCGCGGGCCGTAGGTATTGAAAATGCGAATGATTCTGGTATCGACGCCAAAGGTGCGCCGGTAGGCCATCGTCGCCGCCTCCGCATAGCGCTTGGCCTCGTCATAGACGGATCGCGGGCCGATCGACGACACATTGCCCAAATAGCTCTCTTTTTGCGGGTGCTCGGTCGGATCGCCGTAGATCTCTGAAGTCGACGCCAGCAAAAACCGCGCGCCCTTGTTTCGCGCCACCTCCAGGGCGTGCAAGGTGCCGTGGGCGCCGACCTTGAGCGTCTCAATCGGCAGCGCCAGGTAGTCAAACGGCGAGGCGGGCGAAGCGAAATGCAGCACCGCGTACACCGGACCTTCGATGTCAAACGGCTCGCTTACGTCGTGTTGCAGGAGAGAAAAATCGGGATTGCTCAGGAGGGGAGCGACATTCTGTAGCCTTCCGGTGCACAAGTTGTCGACCGCGGTGACCGCAAAGCCGTCGGCCAGGAACTTCTCACACAGCGATGACCCGACGAACCCCGCCCCGCCGGTGATAACTACTCGCTCTTTGTTCATGGAAGACCTCGCCGTGCGCATCGCCGGGGCCACAACGCGCCCCATGCCGACCGCGCCGACCTCAATTGGACGGACGCGGGCCCGGATCGTAGCGCTCGCGCCGCGAATGTCCAGCGCGGCCAAGCCTCGGCGCTCCGTGTGGGCGGGGGTGAGAGGGGCCGCAAGCGCGCCTTCGCGCCCCAGATCCGCGCGCAGATTGCCCGGCCAAAGTTGACAGATATCCACAAGCGGCTATGGTCCAACCTGCGCGCCGTGTCCCTGGCGCGTCGGGCCTCGCGCATGTCTGCTGTTTCTCCTGTTCTTTCATTGCCTCAGCGCCTTCGTCATCTGCTCGCTGCCTCCACGGCCTTGGCGGCCGATCAGGGGCTGTTGCCCAGAGCCGCAGCGGCGTCTGAGGTCGCCCTGGACCGCCCCAAGCAGGCGTCGCACGGCGATTTGGCGACGAATTTGTGCTTTTCCTTGGCCAAGACCGCCGGCAAGAACCCCAGGGCTCTGGCCGAAGCGATGCTGCCCCTGATCCGCCAAAGCGACAGCGACGGGCTGATCGCCAAGATGGAAGTCGCAGGTCCCGGATTTGTCAATTTGCATTTGTCACCAGAGGGTTGGCGTACTGCGGTCCGCGACGTTCTGCTGGCCGGTGGGCAGTACGGTCGCAGCGACAGCGGCGGTGGCGAGAAGGTGCTGCTGGAATTCGTCAGCGCCAATCCCACAGGGCCAATGCACGTGGGCCACGGCCGCGGCGCGGTGCTGGGCGATGCCCTTGCCAGAATCCTGCGCGCTGCCGGTTACACGGTGTCCACAGAGTACTACATCAACAATGTCGGCAACCAAGTGGCCAAACTGGGCGAGTCCACTTGGCACTGGCTGCGCGACGACGCCAAGCGGGCTGCGGCCCTGGCGGTGTGGAGCCGAGGCGAGCCAGTGGCGTTTCCAGATGGATTTCCGCAGGGATTTCCAGAGGATGGCTACCGCGGCGCCTACATCGCCCAGATCGCCGATGAACTGCGCCAGCAGCCGGCGCTAGCCGACGCCTGCAACAGCCAAGCGGATTGGTTCAATGACGCTGCCTGGGGCCAGGCGGAAGCGAAAAACCCCAGCGGCCGGGCGGATAACCGCGGCATCACCGTGGCGGCGTGGCGGGCCAACCTCGGGCGCATCGAGCAGGACTTGGCGGTCCTGGATATCCGCTTTGACCGCTGGTTTAGCGAGCGGGCGCTGCACGGCCTCGACCCCCTGGGCGATCAGCCGCAGCTGCGCAACGCCGTGGCCGACTGCGCCAAGCGCCTCTTGGCCCGCGACTGGGCCTATGAAGAGGAAGGTGCTGGCCAGGATGACGACGGCAACCAGCTGCAGGGCAAGGCGGTTTTCTTTCGCGGCACCCGCGAGGACGTGCCCAAACCGTTCCGCGACAGCAAAGACCGGGTGATCCTGCGCGGCGACGGCCGGCCGACCTACTTTGCCGCCGACATCGCCTACCACGATGACAAGTTGGGCCGGGGATTTGACCATCTGATCAACGTATTGGGCGCCGATCACCACGGCTACGTGTCGCGGCTCAAGGGCGTGATCCACGCGCTGGGCGACTTGCGCCGGAGCGAAGGCGATCCCAAGGCCGACCGCTGGAGCGGCGAGCGCTTGGAGGTCATCCTCATTCAGATGGTGGCGCTTTTGCGCGACGGCAAACCCGTGCCCATGGGCAAGCGCTCCGGCGAATTCGTCACGCTGCGCGACGTGGTCGACGAGGTCACGACGGCCGGCAATCCCAGCAGCGGCCGCGACGCCGTGCGCTTTGTGTTCCTGACCCGCAAGGCCGACGCCCAGCTCGATTTTGACCTCGAGGTGGTGCGGCGCTCGTCAATGGATAATCCAGTCTATTATGTGCAGTACGGCCACGCCCGCCTCGCCTCCATCCTCGCCCGCGCCGCCGCGGAAGGGAAACCGCTGCGCGAGGGCGGCGATCTCAGCGGCCTAGAGCTCGACGATGAGCGGGAATTGGCGCTGGTTTTGGCGGAGTATCCAGAGGTTGTCGCCCGCGCTGCCAAGAGCCGCGAGCCGCACCAGCTGGCGTACTACTTGATGGATGTCTGCCGGGCGTTCCACGGCTACTACTCGCGCCACAAGCACGACGCCCGCGTCATCAGCGACGACGACCGCACCACGCAAGGGCGCTTGGCGCTGGTGGCGGCGCTCAAGCAGGTGATCGCCGCAGGGCTTGGCCTGCTGGGCGTCAGTGCCCCAGAGCGCATGGCTGAGCTGCCGGAAGAAGAGGGCTGAGAGGATGTGAAAGAACGTCGGCTTCAGGCCATCGAGAGTCAAAAAATCCAATGTTGTCAATCGTTGTTCTTTCACATCCAGAATATTTTCACAGGCTCTGAGGCCCGCTGCGGCGGCCGCGAGGCCAACGGCAGCATCACGCGACCTCGGCCGGTGGCACAACTCGGCCCGCGGCGGTCCAGAATTTGCGGGCAGCACATCGGCCAGGTGGGAGGTCGGGATGTTTCCAGAGGATCCGCGGGCGCCGCCCGAGCAGCCGCCGCTTGAAGTCAGTGGCGTGTCCAAGCTGCGCGATTTTGAGAAGGTGCGCGAGCGGATCATCCTGCGGGTGGAGCCCAAGCACATCGCCCAGTGGCTGATAGCGGCGCTGCTTTTGGCGGCTGTGACCTTTGTGGGGGGCTACGTTGCCGGAGCCCGCGGCTACAGGCCTGCGTGGATGGACCAGAGCCTTGTTCAGAGGTTGGCCCCGGCAGAACCCCCAGCAGCCGCCCCCAGCGTCGCCGCGGTCGACTCGCCTCCGCCAGCGGTCGTCCCAGCCCAGCCCAGCCCGGCGGTGGCAGAGCCCGGTCTTGAGATCGCCAGCGCCGATCCGCAAGAGCAGGTCATTGCCGCGGGCGACACTGCACCGACCCCTACCTTAGCTGCACCAGTTGGGCTCGAACCCGAATTAGCCGCCCGCCAGGCCGCCGCCGCGCCAAGCGACCCCGCGCTTCAGCCCGCCGCGCCCGCAGGATCCCCGCCGCCTGCCGCCGATCTTGCAGGGCCGGCGAGCCAAGTCGGCGCCGACGTGGCAAAGCCAATTCCGCCCCAAGCAGCCGCAGCCCGCACCAAGGCGGCCAAGGCAGGGGGTAAAGCCGCAGCATCGCAAGCGGTTGATCAAGCCTCCAAGGCCAATTCTGGCTCCGGTGACGCCGCAGAGGCCGGGGAGCCCAGCGCTGCCGGTCAGACGCCCCCGACGGACGCCCCCAAGCTGCCGCGGGCAGGCCGCCCGGCTGCCGGAAAGTATGTGTTGCAAATCAAGGCCTTTCGCAATCAGTCGGAAGCGGACGCCTTTGCCGAAGAGCTGCGCAGCAAAGGCTACACGGTGGCAGTCTCCGCGGTCGAAGTCTTGGACAAGGGGCAGTTTTTTCGAGTTCGCATGGGGCCCTTTGGCACCCTAGAGGCCGCTCGAGCGGCGCAGAAGAAGCTGGAACAGGCGGAAGGCCACGCGACGATCATCCTGGCAACGCCGTGACACAGCCTATCTGCATGATCCGCTAAAGATCCTTAGGCAGATTGCCGCCCTCGCCATGGTCCCGGCGTTTGTATCGGGCCGGTCGATGTGCTATGGGAACGGCTCCGCCTTTTGGGCGGCTTTGAGGAACCCATGGCCAAATCCGCCGCCCCTGCCGTGCCCCTGCATCCCACGGTCCGCCCCGCAGGCCTCACTCCAGACGACTGCACCGTGCAGCTGGATCTGGCCAAGCTCGTGTTTGACAGCACGGCCGACCTTGAGCCGCTGGCCTCCGTCATCGAGCAGGAGCGGGCGATGCGCAGCATGGAGCTGGGGCTGTCCGTCACCCGGCCCAACTACCACGTTTACGTCGCCGGCCCTTCCGGCACGGGCAAGCGCAGCCTGCTCCGCACCATGCTCGACAAGCTGGCCCCCTCGCGCAAGACGCCCAATGACTGGGTGTACCTGCACAATTTTGCCGATGACGACGCGCCCCGGGCCATCGCGCTCAAGCCCGGTGAGGGCCGCGAGCTCAAGAAGGCCTTTGACAAGCTTCTGGAAGCCCTAAAGAAAGACATCCCGGCGGCCTTTCACAGCCCGGAACACCAGCTGCGCCTGCAACACACCGTTAGCCAGTCGCAAATGGCCCAGACGGACGCTTTTGTCGCCCTTTCGCGCAAGGCGGAGCAGGTGGGCTTTGTGGTGCGCGCGTCCAAAGACGGCGAGCTAGAGACGCTGCCTGTGGCCAACGGCAAGCCCCTGAAGGACAAAGAGGTGCTCGCGCTGCCAGAAGAAGGGCGCAAAGCGATCGACAAGCGCCGCGAGCAACTGGAGCCGCTGTTTACCGAATTTGTCCAGACAAATCGCCAGATTGAGCAGGAGACCCAGGGCAAGATCGAGGAACTGCAGCGCGAAATGGCCGCCGCCGTGACCAAGGCGGGATTTGCCCCTCTGCGCGAGCGGTTCAAGTCCGGCGGCAAGAAACTCTCTGCTTACTTGGACGAATTGCGCTCGGACGTCCACGACAACATCGCGCGGTTTCTGCCAGAAGGCGACGACGCCCAGGAAGAGAAGGACCGCGACGAAAAGGACCCGTTTGTCGGCTTCCGCGTCAACCTGTTTGTCGATAACCACGCGGCCAAGGGCGCGCCGGTGGTTTTTGAGAGCCACCCGACCTATTACCGCCTGTTTGGCCGGCTGGAACGGCGGGTCGAGCAGGGCATCTACTTCACCGATCACACGATGATCCGCAATGGTTCTCTGGCCCAGGCCAACGGCGGCTTCTTGGTGTGCCATGCGGTCGATCTGGTGCAGTCGCCGGGCGTCTGGGAAAACCTCAAGGTCACCCTGCGCAACGGCGAGCTTTCAGTTGAGGATTTGGGCGAAACGGCCGGCCTCCTGCCGACTTCAGGCCTCAAGCCAGAGCCGATCCCGCTGAACGTCAAGATCGTGCTCATCGGATCTAACTCGCTGTATCACATGCTGTATCGCGGCGACGACGACTTTCGCAAGATTTTCCGCGTCAAGGCGGACTTTGACCACGAGATTCGCCGCACGCCGGAATCGGTCGAGAAGTACGTGCGCTTTATCGCCACCGCGGTCAAGAACAATGAGTGCCGGCCGGTGGAGCGAGACGGCGTGCTCGCGATCCTGGAGCACTGTGCCAGACTGGTGGATTCCCAACGCAAATTGACGCTTCGCTTCAACCGCATCTCGATGCTGCTTATCGAGGCCGATTGGTTCGCCGCCAAGTCGCGCAGCAAGGCGATTACCCGCAAGCACGTTGAAAAAGCGATCCAGCAGCGCAGCCAATCGAGCGCTCTCATCGCCGACAAAATGCACGAGGATCTGCTGGACGATCAGTGGCTGATGGAGGCCGATGGCGAAGAAGTCGGGGTGATCAACGGGCTCGCCGTGCTGTCTGTGGGCGAGCACCAGTTTGGCCGGCCGTTTCGCATCACGGCGCGCTGTTTCGCCGGCGGTGCGGGCATCGTCAACATCGAGCGAGAAGTGGCGATGTCTGGCGAAATCCACGACAAAGGCGTGCAGATTCTCTCTGGCTTCCTGGGCGACCGCTTTGCCCAGCGCCAGCCCCTCTACTTGACCGCCACGGTAGCGTTTGAGCAGAGCTACGGCGAAGTGGATGGCGATTCTGCATCCAGTACGTGGCTTTATGTGATCCTCTCGGCGATTTCCGGCGTCAAGATCGATCAAGGCGTGGGCGTGACGGGCAGCGTCAACCAGCTCGGCCAGATCCAGCCGATCGGCGGCGTCAACGAGAAAATCGAGGGCTTTTACCGCTTCTGCAAGGCCAAGGGCCTGACCGGTCGCCAGGGCGTGATGATCCCGTGGCAGAACGTGCAGCACTTGGTGCTCGACCGCGAAGTGCGCGACGCCATCGCCAAGGGCAAATTCCACGTCTGGCCGATCCATACGGTTGAAGAAGGGCTTTCCATTTTGACTGGTTATGAATCAGGCCACCTGCAAGCCGATGGAACTTACCCGCCCGGGACGCTCATGCGCCGGGTGGCCGACCGCTTGGCTGAGCTGCGCAAGAACGCCATCGCCGACCGCAAAACCCAATCCCGCCG
>JBIKTV010000298.1:0-7282 GCA_044347905.1 Myxococcota bacterium | reverse complement strand
CGCTTTTGCACACGTCGCTGACACCCGGCGGCATCGCTTGGCAGCCAAATTCGCAGCTCTTGCTCGAGCTTAGCTGGCCAGCCTTGCACTGCAGCAGCTTGTCTCCGTCGCACCAGCCGCCGTCCGCCTTGCCGCTGCACGGGCCACTGGGGGCGGGCGCCGCTTTGCATACGTCGTTGGTGCCCGCGGGCATCGACTGGCAGCCGTAGCTGCAGCTCTGGCTGGAGGCGACCGCGCCGCTCTGGCAATTCAGCAGCTTGTCTCCGTCGCACCACAGGCCGTTTTGCTTGCCGCTGCACGGGCCGCTGGCGCTGGCGCACTTGTCCGGCACGCCCGTGGGCATCGACACGCAACCCGCGCTGCAGCCTTGGCTCGAGGCCACCGCGCCGCTCTTGCAATTCACCAGGTTGTTGCCGTCGCACCACAGGCCGTTCTGCTTGCCGGTGCAGAAGCCGGCCCAGGCAGAGCTGGCGAGCAATTGTCCAGCGATCATCAGGGTAAGAGCCAGGAGCCGCCGGCCGGATCGCCGGGTCCAAATCGCGCCGAGTGCCGCCATTGCCGCCTCCGTGGGTTCCATGCCGTTGCGGCCAGCATCCGCCTTTGCGCTGGGGAATTCAACGGATGGTTTGGCTGCCGGGCCGGTCTTCGGGTCGCCAGAAAATCCCCTGGCAATTCAATGATCAGACAAGTGCCTGGCACCTGTCCGGCCTCTGTTCAGCCCCTGTCCGGCCTCTGTCCAGGCGGGACCGGGCACCCCATCCTCCGCCAAAAGGACCTTGACAAGCCCCCGCGCTGCTGCGCTACTTTGCGGCGCTGCAACCCTGCATGCCGCACTGAGAGGATGCGAAAGAACGTCGGTTTCACGACCTTGCGAGTGGAAAATCTCAATGTTGTCAATGGTCGTTCTTTCGCATCCAGAATAATTTCACAAGCTCTGAGGCGCCCGTGGACACGCTCTGGACCATCGCCCTGTTGCTCCCCTTGGCCACCGCCGCAGTGCTCGTTTTGGGCTCGCTGGCCCGCCGCGCCGCTGGTCGACCTCGCCCCGCGCCGGACAATCAGGCGGCCTTGGTGTCGCGCGGCGCTGAAGTGGTGGCGGCGCTGCTGATCGGCGGTGCCGTGGTGCATGGCGCTGTGCGCGGCCAGGAATTCCTGCTGGACCTGCAGTGGACCGCCGTCTACGCCACCGCTGCGGCCGTGGTGCAGATCGCCTTGGTGGCCGCGGGGTTGCGCCTGATGGTCGCCGGCGAGCTGCCCAAGCTGCTGGCCCAGGGCAATCTGGCGGCGGGTCTGCTGGCCGCGGGCCAAGAGCTGGCGACGGCGCTGATCGTCAGCCACGCCCTCATCGGCAGCGATTCTTCCGCGCTGTTGCCGGGGCTGGCCTTTGCGCTGATCGGCTGGCTGGCGATGCAGCTGTTGGTGCTGGCCTTTCGCGCCCTGACGCCGTGGGACGACGCCGAACACATCCGCGACGGCAATTCGGCCGCGGCGACGTCTGGCGCCGGGCTGGTGCTGGCGGTGGGCCTGCTGGTCAGCCACGCCACGTCAGGCGAATTTGACGGATGGGCAGGTTCGCTGCGGGCCTTTGCGGAGACCTGCATGTTCGCGGTGCTGCTGGTGCCCGTGCGCGTGCTGCTGGTGCAGGCGATTTTGCTGCGCGGCGGCCTCAAAGTGCGCCACGGTACCCTGGATCAGCTGGTGGGCCAGCAGCGCAACCTGGGCGCGGCGGCGCTGGAGGCCGCGGGCTACATCGGCACGGCGCTGGCGCTGCGGGCGGTGCTTTAGGCGATGGCGTGGCTCGGTTCCCCAGGCGCGCTGGCTCCCCCCAGGGCCTTGCTGGCTGAGCCAGCGGGGTACGCCGCCTTTGCCCAGCGGGTGATCGACGACGGCTGGCTCGCCGATCCGTGGACCGACGGTTTGCCGCGTTTTGAGCCGCAACCCTTGGCGCTGGAGGTGGCGAGAGCTGCGGCGCTGGCCCGGGCGGCCGAGCAGGTGGCGGCAGCCTGCGACGAATTGGCCAGGCTTTGCGCGGCAGAACCGCAGCTGCTCGGGTTTCTTGGTCTCAGCCCGTGGCAGCAGGCGATGTGGTGGGCTTCCGCGCCGCACTGGCACGCACTGGCCCGCGCGGACGTTTTTGAGCTCCAAGGCGGCGGCATTGCCGTTTGCGAGCTGAACTGCGACACGCCCTCTGGGATGGCAGAAGCGGCGGTGCTGGGGCGGCTGCTGGCCGGCGAGCGCGACGCCAACCGCTACTTGCTTGAGCGCTGGGCCAAGCTGGTGCGGCGGCTGCTGCCTGCTGCATTCCCGGGCGATCGCCCGCCCGTCGCCGGCTTGGTGTGGCCGACCGATCAGACCGAAGACCTGCCCATGCTGCTGATGTGGCAACAGGCCCTGGAGCAGTCCGGCTGGCAGGTGGTGCGCGGCTCGCCGTTTAACCTGACGCTGGCCGCAGATGGCCGCGCCGCGCTCCTTGGGCAGCCCTGCGACGCCATCGTGCGCCACTACAAGACCGACTGGTGGGGCGAGCGCCTGCCCATTTGGCGCGATGAGCCGCCGTTGCCCGATGCGGCGCCCCTGGCCACCCAGCTGGCGGTGCTGATGAACGCCGGCTGGGCTGGGCGCACCGTCACCGTCAACCCCCTGGGCGCGGTCCTGCCGCAAAACAAGAAGGCCTATGCGCTCTTGTGGAAGGTGCTGCGCGAGCGGCCCCAGGACCTCACCGCCTCAAGCCGCCAGGCGATCGCCGACCATGTGCCGCCGACTTGGCGCCTGCAAGACCTGGACCTTGATGAACTGCGCAGAGATCAAGACCAATGGGTGCTCAAGTCCGACTTTGGCTGCGAAGGCGATGAGGTGGTGCTAGGCTCTGCGGTCGCGCCCGAGGTGTGGCGGCAGGCGCTGGCCCAGGCGCTTCCGGAGCGCTGGATCGGCCAAAAACGCTTTGCGGCCGCTGAGGATGGCGATGGTGCGACCACCAACCACGGCGTCTACTTGATCGGCGGCGAGGCGGCGGGGTTGCTGGCGCGGCGATCCCTGGGGCCGACGGATCGCTTGGCGCGGATGGCCGCGGTAGCCATTGCACGGGAGTAGCGGATGAGCGCGACAGACAAGCCCATCGAGAGGTTGGCGTTTTTTGACGACCCGCAGTTGGTCGGCGCCCGCTGGTGGCAGCCGGGGGTCGCGGATGGCCCCGAGCAAGGCGTTCGCCGGCGCATGGTGCTGATGATGGTGGGCGGTCTGCTCGCCGCCCCTGCGATGTTCGCCCTGGCCCACTCTTGCAGCAGCGATGACGGCGATCTGCCCGATCCCAATGCGCAAATGCGCGCGCTCGAACTCCAGCGAGACCAGGGCTGGGACGTAGGCAGCGCCGGAAAGCTCTGGACGGATAGCGGTTTTGTCGATGTCGATGTCGACGGCAGCGGCGATTGGCGCGGTCATGTCACCACTTTGACCCAGGATCTGGCCACTTCCGCGGCGTACCAGAGCTGGCAGGTTCCGACTTTGCTGCAGATGCCGTGGCTGTCCGTCAACCAGTCGCTGGCCAAGGCGCTGCGGCCGCTGCGGGATGAGAAGATGCCCAGCGGTTGGCGCATGGGTCGCACTCTGGCGCACCTGATAGGCCAACTGCCCGCGCCGCCGATGGATACCCTGCTGGTGGTCGACCTCCCGGGGCCGCAGGGCGTGGCGGTGGCTTCGGCGCTGGCCGATCGCCTGACCCCGGTGTGGGTGCTGGACGGTTGCCCCCATCCCCTGGGCGTGGTGCCGTGGCATCGGACCCTGGGCGCCTTGCTGTACCTGCTGCCAGAACTGCGCCGTCAGGCCGCTCGCCGCTCGCCGCAGGCCCCGCCGATGCTGATTCTGGACGGGCAGCGCCTGGCCAATTACACCGATGAGGCCGCGCAGTTTGACAACCGCAGCCTTGCGCGCCTGCCGCAGATCGGCCAATTGCAGGCCGCGGGCATTCGCCGGCTGATGCTGCTGACCGATCAAAGCCGCGATCGCGACGACCTGAACGATCAGCTCCAGGCCTTGGCTCAGGGCGGCGTCGACATCCGCTTGATCGATGCCGGCGACTTTTCTGGGCAGTGGCGCGAGGTTCCCGGCGATCCGGCGCCCATGCAGGTGTCCGAGGCCGACCTGCAGGCGGCGGCGGCGATGGCGCCCTCGGCGCTCTACGATCCCACGCTCCGGGCGAGCTATGGTCCCTCTCCGGCTCACGAATTGGCATTTTGGCACGCGCTGGGCTGGTATCTGGCCGCGCCGCCGTTGCCGATGGGCATGGCGCCGGTGTCGTCGATGGCCTGGCGCATCGCCCCGCGCTACAGCACGGCCATGCGGGTCGGCAACGTGCGCTATGGTCGGTGGCGGCCGTATTCGAGCTCGTTTGGCTCCAGCTCGCGCAGTGGTTCGTGGACACGCAGCGGCGGCTCGTCTTTTGGCTAGTTCAAACAAGGCCTTTAGGCCAGAGTGGTGAGTCGATGGCCTGGACGTTCTTCTCCCTTCAGATGGCCTTTGAGTCGCGGCCGGACGACCCGTGGCGGCGCTTCCTGCGCAATGCCGTGGTCAGCGGTCAGCCGCGCCAAGACGCCGAAGAAAAGCGGCAGTTCTATGGCGAATTTGTTCGCGTGGTGCTGAGCGAGCTCGGCCGGCTCAAGCGCGTCGCCTGGGATTTGCAGCGCACTACCAGCGCCAAATCCGACTTTGACGAGTGGGTGTCCGACCTTGAAGACAGCAGCGATGTCGAGGCGCCCGATCCGCTGGCCTCGCCCCAGGAACCGCGGCATCAGGTGATCACCGTGCTGGTGCTGGCCCAGCGCGGCGGCAATGCCGATGAAGCCCTGGGCGAAGCCTGTGATCTGCCAGAGGATCGCTGGCTGCACGCCGCCACGGTCGGCCGGCTGTTGAGCGTGCTGCCCATGCTCAGCTACTCGTCCGTGCACGCCGACGCCGTGTATCTCCAGCCGGGCCGCGGTTTGCCGGGGATGACCGCTGCGGAGCTGGACGAGGGCTGGGTCGACATGGCCCTGATCGACGGTTAGGCTCGGCGACGCGCGGCTCGGGGGCAGCGCAGGGGGCGGGCATGGGCTGGGGACGTGGCGTGGGCTGGGTACGTGGCGTGGGCAAGGGGTACGGCGACCAAGGCAGCCAACGGGCGCCGCGCTCCTGGGCGTGGTACCGCGCGGTGCGTGCGGCGGCCCCAGCGCTAGCGGTGCTGGCGGTGGGTTGCCAAGGCAAACCGGCCGCGCCCAAAACCGCGGTGGCGCCAGCGAATTCACCTCAAGCCGCGCAAAAACCGGCCCCCGCCCAGGCGCCTGGCGCAGTCGTCGCCCAAGCCGCGGGTGCGCCAGCCGCGGAATTGCCAGGGCCTGCCACGCCAACGGCAGCGGTGACTGTGGTGCGCCGGGCCGTGGCTCAAGTGCCCGCAGCGGCAGCGGTGGCGGGGGTGCGCCTGGGCGAGCGCTGGGGGGCGGTGTGGCGCGCCGACGCCAGTTGGCAGGCGCGAGCCTTTGACGCCGCTGGCCGCACGGTGTGGCAGGCCCCGCCGGTGGACGCCCCCAAGGGGCCGATCGACGCGCTGCTGGCCAGTGGCGCGGCGGGCAAGGTCTGGGTCGCCCCGGCGGGCGGCAGCCAGTTGGCCTGCTTGCAAGGCAGCGTTCGCGGCATGGCCAAAGCTCTCCCGGCGCCGATCGTCGGGCTGGTGGGGCAGGGCGACGGCAGCGCCATTGCCGTGCTCTCCGCCGCGGAGGGCAAACTGCAGATGGCCCGGCTGCGCGATGACTTTTCGCCGCTGTGGCAAGTCGATGTGGCGCTGCCCGGCGCGGTGACCGCGGTGACCTCCACGCTGCGCGACGACCCGGTGCTCCTGGGGCGCTCTGCCAATTCTGCTGGTGCGATGCGGTGGTTTGCCGCGCGGGTGCGCCGCGATGACGGCAGCCTAGCCTGGACCAGCGACCTGCCCGCCGCCGCCATGCCCCCAGATGCCGAGCTGGTCGCCCAGAGCCCCACCCCGGGCGGCTTTCTGATCATCGCTGTTACCGCCAAGGCGCCGCAGAGCTGGACCGCCATCGCCATCGACGCCAACGGCCGCCTGGAGTGGAGCCGCACCCTGGAGCGCCGGGCCCCGCGGGTCAGCGCCGCTGCCGCCGCCCAAGGCACGTGGCTGGCCCAGACCCGCAGCGGCCAGCTGCTGCTGCAGCGCTTGGATGACACCGGCAAGCCCGCCGAGGCCCTGAGCGCCTTTGCCCTGGACCTAGAGGATCCCCTGGCCCTGGGCAGTGACGGCGCCGCCGCCTGGGCCGTCAGCCGCGCCCCCCATCCCACTGGTCGCAGCACAGACGTGCTCTTTACGCGCTGGGAACTCTCCGAGGGACTAGCCGCGCCCACTTGCGACCCCGGACCCTGCGAGGCGACCCGCCGCGACGGCGAGCGCTGCGCGCGGACCCGCCTGGGCGATGGCTCGGCGTGCGGCAGCGAGGCGAGCTGCGCGGCCGGGCGCTGTGTCCGCCGGGCGCTGTAGGGGCGGCCGCTCAGCGTGAGCTAGCAGTAGTTAGCAGTAGCCATGCTACTGTCCGATGCATGACGCAGAGGCTGTCGCGGCGTCGCCGCCGGCGAATTCCGCAATCCGCTCAGCAGGACCACCGCTCAGACTCCATCCGCTGCGCGAATTGGCAGTTAGCAGTAGTTAGCAGTAGCCATGCTACTGTCCGATGTGTGACGCAGAGGCCGTCGCGGCGTCGCCGCCGGCGAATTCCGCATTTCGCCCGGCTGGACCGCCGCGCGGACTTTGTCCGCCGCAAGGCCCGTCTGCGCGACAGGGACCGAGACCGCGCAGCGGCGGCGTGCGACGCCGCCCGCGACCAGCTGGCGCCGGAGGCGGCGGCTGCGCGCGGGTCCGGGCCCGGTCCGGCTCCGCCGGAGTCGCCAGAAATCTAGGCCTTTCAGTGCTATCCGTCTGGATCGGCCTGCTAGTCGCGGCCCACGTCGTCCAACACCGCGGTGCACGCGCCGTCTTCGCCCACTGCGCCGCGGCCGCTCAGGCTCAGCGACTCCTCGGTGCCGTCGCAGTCGCGGTCGCTGTAGACGGTCAGGGTAAAGCGCGCGTCGCCCAGGCTGCCAGACGAGCTGAAATCATAGCGGTAATGCCCGGCGACACTGGGCGGCAGGCCCAGCGCGGTCCAGGTCGGGCCGTTTTGCCACGCGGTCAAGTCGCACTGGCGGTCGCCGTCGCTGTCCATGGCGGGGTTGCAGCAGCTCTGCGGCGGATTGGGCCCGGCAGAGGGCG
>JBIKTV010000046.1:0-20976 GCA_044347905.1 Myxococcota bacterium | reverse complement strand
CGTGTAGATGCCGGTGCCGATGACCCATCCCCATGGAGCAAAGCCTTTGACAAACGATTCCTTGGAACGCAGCCGCTGCGGATCGTCCTTCCACTGCCACACGTAGTCGACATAGCCTTCGCCAGAGGCCGCCACCAGTTGGGCGAATTCGACGAAGATGGCCACGCCGCGAGGATCCTTGAAACCCCTGAGGTCTTGGCCGTTCAGCTCGCGGCGATAGGGGTGCATGACCATGCGCGGCTGCAGGTCCTGAATCCAGAAATAGTCCTTGCTCTCATTGCCATAGCGCAGCGCTTCAACCCGGGCAGCCGCCGACTTCTGCGCCAGTTCCCGCGGCATCAGGCCGCTGCGCTCGTCCCGCTCGTAGGCTGCGAGCATGCTCCACGCGGAGTTGGTCAGCTCGCGGATCATTTCGCGCTTGCGCTCGAGCAAGGTCTGTTCAAAAGACGGCAGGATCACTAGCCAAATCGCGGCCAGAAACAGGGCAATGGCGATGAGCGTCGGCAAGAAAATGCGCAGGACAAAGGGCCGCTGCTCAAAGGCGTGGGCCGGCACGGGTACGGCCAGGCGACGGCCATCCTCTTCCACCCCCTGCTGAAAACTGGTCAAGACCGCCTGGCGGAACCGCAGCCAAGCCGGGCGCGGCATCTCCACCGCGTGGGCATTGCTGCCCGGGGCCCGCGCGGCCGCAGAGTGAAAGTCGCTGCCTGCGCTCACCAGCAGACCGTGGCGGTCGGCCAAGGCCAGCAGTGCCGCCCGCTCCTCCGGGCTATTCGCGGCGTAGATCGCCTCTAAGCCGTCGAGCCCCGCTTGCTTTAGCTCCGCGACCAGCGGCTCCAGCAGCTCGGCGTTTGCCGCGTAGACCAGCGGATGGGCTAGAAAAACCCGGCCGCCCGCGCGGTGGACCAGGGCGATGGCCTCTGCGGTGTCCAGCCGGCCTTCTTGCGCAGCACTGACGGCCGCCGCGGCATCCCCCTGGGCGGGGCGCTGGGCACTCAAGCTGCGCAGCGAGCCGGTAATGCTGTGGACTTCCAACTCGCGGCGATGGCGAAGGGAGGCCAAGGTCGCGGTTAGCTCGGCGTGGCCCGGGTCAAATCCGTAGGCGAGCAGGTGCAATTCGCGGCCTTCGCGGCGCGTGGTGATCTCCACGCCGGGCACAAACGCGATCCCGTGGCGCCGCAGCGCTTCTTGAAACCGCGGCAGACCTTCAAGCGTGTCGTGGTCGGTCAGCGCCGCCACCCGGACGCCTGCCGCGGCCGCAGAGTTGGCCAGGGCCTCTGGACTCAACTCGCCGTCGCTAAACAGCGAATGGCAGTGAAAATTGACCAGGATGGCCGCAGCCGCAGGGGCAACTGGTTGGGGATCCATCGCTACTGCCTCCAACGCCGCACCACAGGCAGCGCGCCGGCAAAGAGGGCGGGCGTCTACCGCGTTGGCCGTTCGCCAGGGTCCGGTATCCGCCATCCGCGATCAGCTTGCCTCTTTTGACCAAAGGCGCACAACTCCATTGGCCCTGGGCGCGCGCTTGAAGACTCGCTTAGCCGCGCCGCCGATTCCTGTGACTTTCTCATGATTCTCCCGCGCAAAAACCGGCTGTTTTGGCCCAGCCGGCCATTGTGGGCCCGCCAATTTGGGTGCTAGATACCGCCGCAAGTGCCAGCGCGCGACCACAGCTGTCCAGAAATACTCCGTCTTCCGCGCGCAAATTCCCCGTGCTTTTGGAGGCAGCAGATGTTTCATGAACCGGCAGCGAACAGCCAGGGCCTAGACCCGGCGATGGCCTATAAGACCCGGCTTGGCGTGTGGATGTTCGCGAACTACGCGCTTATCTACGCGATCTTTGTGGCGATCAACCTGATTGATCCGGCCATGATGGAAGCACCGGTGGTTTGGGGCCTCAACCTTGCGGTGATCTACGGCCTGGGCCTCATCGTCGCGGCCTTGGTGATGGCAGTGATCTACAACTTGATGTGCCTGGCCGCCGAGAAGCGCCTTGAGGCCCTTGCTGCTGAAAAGCCGAGGAGTTAGCCATGGATGTGGTCTCAGTCCTGGTGTTTCTCACCTTTGTCGCCTTTGTGCTCGGCCTGTCGTTCTACTTTGCCCGCAAAGCAAAGTCTGCGGCTGGCTATTACGCCGCCGGGGGCAATATCCATTGGGCCGTCAACGGCGTGGCCTTTGCGGGCGACTACCTCTCCGCCGCCTCCTTCTTGGGCATCTGCGGCATGATCGCCACCGCGGGGTATGACGGATTTCTCTATTCGATTGGCTACTTGGCCGGCTGGATCGTCGCGCTCTTTGTCGTCGCCGAGCCGATGAAGCGCATGGGCAAATTCACCTTCACCGACGCGATTGACAGCCGCTTCAACCACAAGGGCATCCAGCTCGCCGCGGCGATTAGCACCCTGGTCGTCTCGGTGTTTTACCTGATTCCCCAGATGGTCGGCGCAGGTGTGCTGGTCACGCCTTTGCTGGGGCTGCCGCACTGGGTGGGGGTGATTCTGGTGGGCTCCGTGGTGATTGTGATTGTCGCCACGGCCGGGATGACCTCGACTACCTACGTGCAATTCCTCAAGGGCGGCCTGCTGGTGGTCTTCTCTGTGATTGTCTCCGGATCGGTGCTGGTGCGCGGCCTGTCCACGGAACCGGATCAAGGCGGCAAGGTGCCGTTTCACAAATACCTGACCTTGGAAGCCGCCAAAGTGGACGGCAAGCCCACGCCGGCCGACAAGGCCTATCAGTTCGTCGACCAAAAGACCGCCGCCGGCAGTCAATTTGTCAAACTCGCCAACGGCGCCAAGCAGAGTTGGTGGAAGCAGGTCGAGAAAGACGGCCAGCTGAGCCTGATCGAGCTGCAGTCTGTCATTCTGCAGGCGGACGGCAGCAAGCTGATCAATGGCGCGCCGGCCTCCAAGGACAATCAGCTGCGGCAAGTCGGCGATTTGGTGGCGATTGACGGCAAGACCGGGGCCGAAGCGGCGACTGGTTCGATCGGCCCCCTGGAATTTCTGGCCAAAATTGGCTCGCCAGACACCAAAGTGCGCACGTGGAAGCCGGCCAAATTTGACGACGGCGGCGCCAAGGTCACCGTCTACTATCCGACGATTACCCCGGGTAGCAAGATCATGAAACCAGGGCAGAAGTTCAAGGTTGAGGGCACGCCGATCGAGAAGTTCGACTTCATCTCGCTGATGCTGGCGCTGTTCCTGGGCACGGCGGCGCTGCCGCACATTCTCATCCGCTACTACACCGTGCCGACCCCCGCCGCAGCGCGCAAATCGACGATCGTGGCGATTGCCGTCATCGGTTTCTTCTACGTGTTGACCATGTACATGGGCCTGGGTGCCATGGTCAACTCCGTCGTCAATCCCGCCGACAACAACATGTCGGGCCCGCTTTTGGCCAAGTCCTTTGGCTCTATCCTGTTTGCGGTGATCTCGGCGATCGCCTTCGCGACGGTGTTGGGCACGGTGGCGGGTCTCATCGTGGCCGCGTCGGGAGCGGTGGCCCACGACGTGATGGATCGCTACCTGGACCTGAAACTGGACGACCAACGCAAGGTGCGCATGGGCAAGATCTCGGCCCTGGTGGTCGGTATCATCGCCATGGCCTTGGGGATTCTGTTTCAGGGCGTCAACGTCACCTTCCTGGTCGGCCTGGCTTTTGCGGTGGCGGCTTCGGCCAACCTGCCGTCGATCGTCATGCTGCTCTTCTGGAAGCGCACGACCGCCCAGGGCATCGTGGCGTCCATCGGCGTGGGCATCTGTCTTTCCATTGGGATTATTCTGTTTTCGCCAGATCTGTACGAGCTCTACGGCCTCGCCCGCGCCGACGCGCCGATCCCGTTTGCCAATCCCGGCCTGTTCTCGATCCCCGCTAGCTTCTTGACGCTGGTCCTCGTCTCTTTGGCGACCGGCAAGAAGGCGGCGGACGGCACTGAGGCGGTGGCTGCCCGCTAGCGCTGCGGCCGAGCGTCATTTTATCCATGGATTTTCTGCCGATCCGCCGGGTCGTGGGGCCTGCCAACGCGCTCGCGCGGGGCCAATGCCGGGCCTTAGCGGGCAAAGCCTGGATTCACGGGCGCGGCACCTGTAATTCGAGCCCAGCAGCAATTCGGCGTGACAAAGCCGCAACACAGCGCCTCTGCGCCGCGGGGACGCCGTGCTGGAGGCCGTGGTAAAGTCTCCCGGCCGCGCTTCCTGTCTGAAGTCAAGAGTGGGGGCCGGCTCGGCCCCAGGTGGGCTCGCCAGAGGAAGCATGAAGAGTCTATCCCGTGCCGTATGCGCCTCCCTTGTGGTCTTGTCGGCCGGTGCCGCCCAAGCGCAAGGGGCGAGCCCCGCTGGCACTGACGCCAGCCCAGCCCCAGCAGCCGGACCGACGGCCGCCCCCACGGCTTTGGCCGAACCGCCCGTCCCCGCAGTACCCACCCCAACGCCTCTGGCGGCTTCTGCGCCACCGCAAGCGCCCAAGGCTGCCCCAACTCCGCCAGCAACCAGCAGTTTTCCCATCCGCGCGACCGGCATCGTGCGCACGGCCGCCGTCGTCACCACCGGGGTCCAGTCCTTCTCTTACCCCACAGCAGCGGCCATCACCGCCGCGGCAAACCCAGCGCTTTTGGCCGATAGCGGCGAATTGCTGCTTTCCTTTCAGACTCAACAGACCCGCGCGGGAGTCATCGTTGGCGAAGGCACGCCAGTCAAGGGGCTGATCGAGCTGGACTTTGTCCACTTTGACACCGCGTCCCCCACCGTCCAGGCCTTTCCGCGCCTCAGAATCGGCCTCGTCGATTGGACGATTGCGCCAGGCCAGCGGGTATTCCTGGGCCAGACCTGGGATGTCTACGGGCCAATCAACACCCACAGCTTCAACCTGGTGGGCAACCTGTTCAACGCCGGCAACACCGGGTTCATGCGCCAACAGCTCGCGTGGATCGGCCGATTTGGCGCGGTCGAAGTCGCCGCCGCGGCGGGCATGCAGGGGGCTAACGCCGGGGCAACCTTCAACAATATCGAGCGCTCTGTCACCCCGTCCGTCTCCGCGCGGCTGGGCTACTACTTGGCGCCGAGCAGCTGGTTTGGCGTCAGCGCCATCGCCTCTTCCCTGCGCCTGACCAGCGGCACCGACCAAGAGCGGCGCACCGCCTTCTCCGCCAACGCCTTTGGCGACCTGACCTTTGGCGCGATCAGCGTCCGCACGGAGGCCTACGTCGCGCAGAACGGCGCCAACCTGGGCCTGCTGAACCTGGGAGCCGGGCGATTTGGCACAGATGTGATGGATGGGGGCGGCTTTATCTCCGTCAAGGCCACCGCCGGGGCCCACTCCGTGGCGATCATGGGCGGCATGGCCGCGGCGCTCGACGCAGCCAAAGTCGTCCCCGGCTACACCCCCGGCGCAGTGCCCGCAGGGACGACCAAGCCCGTCATCGGCGTTGCGGCGCCAGCGGCGGGCCCGGGCATAGAGAGCAACGCCACGCTTCACCTGAGCTATTCGTTCGTTCCTCTGCGCGGCGTGCAGCTGGTCGTCGAGCCGTATCTGTACTCGACCCGCTACAAGCTCGCCGCCAGCGACACCGCGCTCAACGTCAAAGCCGATGCCTCCGCGTACGGCGTAGAGTGCGGCGCTCTCTATTCTTTTTGACGTCCAGCTAGAACTGACTGCCCGCGCAGAGGCCGCCAAACGGCAGCAAGCTCGGCACTTGGACCGTGACGATGGTGCCGCTCAGGCTGAACGGCCACTCGCCCGCGCTCCACGTGCCGCCGCCGCAGCTGGCAAAGCCGCCGCCGCCGCAGTCCGCCGTGCAGCCGCCCGGCCCAGCTGTGCTAGCGAGGCAGAACTCGGCCTGGACAAAAGTGGTGAGGTTGCCCGGCATCAGGCTGCACGACGCCACCTCTTTCTTGGTGCAACTGCTTGAAAAACAGCCCTTTGGGTAGACCTGGACTTGGATCGGCTCGCCCACCGCGATCTCTTCGCCGTTCGCCACCGGCTTGCCGCGAATGCACAGCTTGGCGGCGGGCGCGGGAGTGCAGCTCGGCTTGGCGCAACAGTCGCTGCTGCCCGTGGCGGTAAAGCCTGGGGGCAGGCAGTTGTCCGGAAAGCTGAACTTTGCCCCGCTGGGGTCTGTGGCGCAGGTCACCACCGTTGCGCAGTTCTTAAAGCCCGTGCAACCAAAGAATTTGGCGGGCTGATCCTTTCCATCGCAGCTCTGCGGCAGGGCTTTCCAGTCCATGCAGCCCTCGGTCGAAGCGCACTCCGCTGCGCCCAGCTTGCTGCACTCACTTGGCGTGGCGATGAGCGCGCATTTCTTGTTGCTGCACAGGACTTTTGACGGCGCACAGGCCATCTCCGTACACGCCACACCGGCGCAATTGCCCGGGCCATAGAGGCTCTGGGCCTGGGCGATGTAGGCTTTGGCCACTGCCAGCGCTTTGCCGCCATTACAGTGATCGCAACACTGGGTCTCCATCGCCACGCAGTCCAAGTCCGATTGGCAGGCAAAAAGCTCAGGCGCCGCCACATCTGCGCCGGTGTCCGCAGCGGCATCGCCATCGCCGGTCGTGTCGGCAGTTGCGTCGCTGGTAGCGTCGGCGGCGGTGTCAGGTTGGGCATCTGCGGCAGTGTCGCTGAGGACGTCCGCGGCTGTATCCGCCAGCGTGTCGCCATCAGATCCGCCGATATCTATAGTCATATCTGTGGCATCCAAGCCAGCAGCGGGCGCAGCTGGGTCGTTGTCGCAGCCGTAACCGCCCGCGATGACGAGGGCAGCGATCAGGACCAAAGGCAGAAAGGCACGGGGCGTGGGTCGCATGGGAACCTCCGCTGTTCAAGGTAGCACTTGTCGCAGCGCCCGCGCGGATTTTCCATCGGACAGTAGCCAGGGTATTGTCTGATCCATGAAATTACGCGGGAAACTGCTGCGGACAGCTTTGCCTCACTCCGCGGACAGGCGGTCGTCCAGCTCGGCGAGCAGCCCTACCAGCTGCTGATCGTCGGTCATCCAGTCGCGGGCGTCCCAGTCGGCCAGGTCGATGGCCGTCGTCGCTACCTCACCGCCGCCCAGCCGCGAGCTCATGGCGTCGGTCAGCGCGGCAAGGTCGGCTAAGCCCAGGTCGCCCAGACGGAACTGGCTGTCGGTGTGGTGGGCGATCCAGGCCCACCCGCGCTCATCGCGGAACACCGCGGCGGCAAACAGCTCGCTCTCAGCCGCCCACACCACCAGCAGCGGAGGGTGCCCCAAGCGCCGCAGGGCCGCCGCCGCCCACAGCGCGCCATCCAGCACCGACGCGCGGCGATCGCGCATCACCGTCAGCGGGGAACGCAGCCAACTCTGCTCATCAACGGCAAATTGACTCAGCCACGTCTGGATCGCTGCGGGCGTCTCCAGCTGTTCCATTTGCGCCAAGGCGGCGTCGGGCCATTGCGAAGTCAGGGCGGTGTAGTTGGGGTGCACGGGAACCTCCGGGGCGCGCATTGCACCTCAGCTTTGGCGCGCTGGCAACGGCTGAGCCGTCTCGGTGCAGGGGGCGGCGGCAATCCCCTGAACACAGGCGTAGTTGCTCTATCGCAGCCAAAGGCGGTTTGCCAGCCCTTTGGCACTGCGGGTATCCTCCGCGCCTGCGTCCGCCCTTGAGCGACGCCGGAGGACCGCGATGGCCAGCCAACCGACCGGCGTGCAAGTGTGGCTCAACGGCAAAATCATCAGCGCTGAAGAGGCGCGTCTGCCGCACTTGACGCACTCTTTTCACTATGGTCTTGCGGCCTTTGAGGGGATTCGCGCCTACCAAACCCGCCCGGGGCGCGGGGCGATCTTTCGCCTCAAGGACCACATCCGCCGCCTGCAAGAGAGCTGCAAGGTCACCACCCTGGACCGCGGCTTCAAGATCACTGGCGAAGAATTGACCCAGGGTTGCATCAGTGCGCTGCAGGCCAACCAGCTGGATTCCGGCTACATTCGCCCGGTGGTCTACATCGCCGACGGCGCCATGGGCATCGGTGCGCAAAACAACGCGGTGCACGCCATGATCGCCGCCTGGAAGTGGGGCGCGTACCTGGGCGAAGAGGGCCTCAAGAACGGCATCCGCTGCCGCATCTCGTCGTTTCAGCGCCCTGGCCACGCCACCGTGATGTCCAAGGCCAAGATCAACGGCCAATACGTCAACTCGATCCTCGCCAAGCGCGAAGCGGCGGCCAGCGGTTTTGACGAAGCGATTCTGCTCAACGAGCAAGGCTATGTCACGGAAGCATCTGGCGAAAACGTCTTTATGGTCCAGGGCGGCAAGCTGGTGACCCCGCCCCTGGGGCTCAACATCCTGGGCGGCATCACCCGCGCCACGGTGCTGCAGATCGCCCGCGACCAAGGCCTGGAGACGGTGGAGCGCCTGTTCGCCCGCGACGAATTGTACTGCGCCGATGAGGTTTTTCTGACGGGCACGGCCGCAGAGGTCACGCCGGTGCGCGATGTCGACGGCCGCCAGGTGGGCATCGGATCGCGCGGGCCGATCACAGAGTTGTTGCAGCACGAGTACTTTGAGACGGTGCAGGGGCGCCGCGACGAACAGTATGGCCACTGGCTGACCTACTACGACGTCGGCTAGCCAAACCGCAAAGGGAATCCCCAAAGCGGCCTTCAGACACAGTTCGACCGGCTAGAGCGGCGGACCAGGGAGATAGCGGTGGCCTTGTTCGAGCGATTTGAGCGCTGGCAGCCTGAGGATTTTGACGCCTTTCTTGCGCCCAAGTGGGCATCGAATCGCTTCAATGTCGAGCGCGGCCGGGTCAAGGAACGTCTGCGCTCTGCCTTTGAGCAGATCGGCGAGCGCCAACCGGAGCTGTTGCAGGGCCTGGACGTGTGGGTCAGCCGCCACGATCCGTGCTTTTTCAACCAGCACAGTGTCCCGGAGCTGCTGGCCGTGGTGGTGCGTTCGCAGGCCCAGCGCGAGGCCCTTGAGCACGCCGATCCGCGCTTGTCGGCCACCCAGCCGGACCGCTATCACGCCCACGCCGGCATGCGCATGGACGCGACTTCTGTCGAGCTGCGCTTGTCCGTGCCGGAAGAGGCCCACTACGACCTGCAGATGAGCGATGAGGCCCGGCAAGGGCTCGCAGAACTGGGCATGTTGCTTGGGCAATCGGACCTCGGCTCCCAGGGCGGTCTGCAAGCGCTGCGGCGGTTTGAGCGCGACGAGGCCCTGGCTTGGCCCGATCCGCTGGCGCAAATGGTGGAGTGGCTGGAGCTTGCGGCGCCGCTGCTGCGCAAGATCCTGCGACCCGTGGAGGGCGCCCAAGAGCCAACCGCACCGCTGCCCAGCAAAGCCGCTGAACCCGGCGAAAACCTGGATGACGCCAAGCCTTTGCCGCCGCTTGGGCCGGCGATGCGCCCGACCTTGCAGCTAGGGCCCGCTGGCCGGGGGCGCATGTCTGCCGCGGCGGTGTTTGCCGATACGCCAGCGACGCCAGCGCCAGAGACGCCCACGGCGCCCGCTACCCGCCAAGCGACGGCCGGTCCGCGCCAGCCTTACCGCCCGCAGATGCCCGCCCCGCAGCGCCAGCGGCCCACGAGCGAACGCCCCGATCTGGACCGGATTCTGCCCATGGGCGCCCGTCAGGCCCTGCAGGACCTGCTCCAAGATGAAGAACAGCGCCGCGAACAGGCCCACCGCGGTCAGGTTCACCAGCGCGATCAGATCCAGTCGCGGGATCAAGTCCAGCAGCGTGACCAAGGCCAGCAGCGCGATCAAGTCCAGCAGCGCGATCAAGTACAGCAGCGGGATCAAGTCCAGCCGCGCGACCAAGTCCAGCAACGCGACCAACTGCAGTCGCGCGAAGCGGATCGCCGGCCCGCCGCGCCCTTGGACCAGCGCCGCGATGGGCGGCCAGAGCAGCGGCCGGATCAGCGACAGGATCCGCGGATGGACCAGAGGCGCGATCCGCGCATGGACCAGCGTCAGGACCAGCGCCCAGATCAGCGCCAAGACCAGCGCCGCGACCCGCGGTTTGATCAGCGCCCAGACCAGCGCCCAGACCAGCGCCAGGACCAGCGCCGCAGCGATCCCCGGGCCGATGAGCGCCAGACCCAGCGCCAAGCCGCCCCTGGCCCCGTGCGCGAGGCGCCGCGCGAGCAAAACCGCCCGGATCTGCCGCCTATCGGCACGGCCGTGGTGCTGACCGGTGGCTTGCTCGCCGGCAAAGAGGGCGTGTTTGTGGCCATGAATGGGCCCAACGTCAAGGTCAAGGTCGGCGTGCTGGAGTTTGAGGTGGCGCCGCATCAGGTGCGGGTCAAGTAGCCGATGGCGGAGCTGGCCATCGCTCAAGTCCGCCACCGGTGGTCGCTCCGCTATAGCGATGGCGCAGATCCGGCTCAGGACCGGCCCGGCCATGTGCGCGCGGGCTCTGGGCTGGCGCTGTGGCGCGGTCAGTTCGCGGTGGTGCAGGACGACGCGCTGTTTGTCGCCCAGATCGGCCTGAATCCGCTGCACGTGAGCGCGCTTGCCTTGCCCCACGGTGAGGGAGGCGTGCGGCAGTTTGGCGGCGATCGGCCCAACAAGCGCCACAAGCCGGACCTAGAAGCGGCGCTGGCTTTGCCGGACGGCCGGCTGCTGCTGCTCGGCTCGGGGTCGACGCCGCAGCGCAACCATTGGTATCTGTTGGATCCCGCCACGCACGCCGCGCGGCTATGGGATGCGACCGAGCTGTATCGCCTGGTCGCGGCCCTGCCCGTGGTGCGCACGGCCGAGCTGAATCTGGAAGGCGCGGCCCTGTGGCAAGGGCGGCTGTGGCTGGCCCAGCGCAGCAATGGCAAGACCTTGGAAGGCAAAGATAAAGCCGATGCGCTCGTGTCCGTGGACCAAGCAGAGCTGCTGCGCTGGCTGGCTGGCGGACCGCTGCCGCACCCGCGGCTTGAAATGCCGTTGCGTTTGGGGTCGATCCGCGGGGTGCCTCTGACGGTGACCGACCTGTGCGCGGCGGGCGAGCGCCTGTGGTGGCTGGCGGCGGCGGAAGACTCCCCGGATGCCTATCAGGACGGCGAGGTGTGCGGATCGACGCTCGGCTGGCTCGACCGCAGCGGCGTGCATCGCCTGACCCTGACCGACGAGCAGGGCCAGCCTCTGCGCAGCAAGTGCGAGGGCCTAGCCGTGGACCCGCTGCGGCCTGGGCGCTGCTGGGCCGTAGTCGACGCCGACGATGCCGAGGTCCCGGCGGAGCTGCTGGAGATCGCCCTGCCGGCCGCGTGAGCGCGCAGAACAATTGCGAGTTAGCAGTTGCCAGGCACTTGTCCGATGGTGTGCGCAAGGCCAGTGTGGGGCACCCTGGCGGCGAATTCTGCTTTTGCCCATGCGCCGCCGCCCAGAGCCGCAAAGCCCGGCAGACCATGCCATGACGCGCCCGCACGGGGCCACCTCAGCCGTTGCCATGCGCCGGTCCGCTGCCGCCGCGCTGGAGAATCGCAAGGATCTGTGCCATCCTCTTACCCGCCCGGATCGTCTCAAGACCCCCGGGCCGCCACTCAAGGGCTGCAAAGCCAAGCGGAGGATGCCATGGGTGCGGTGATTGCCATTGTCGTCGCGGTGTTGGTGGCCATTGCCGTCTTTGTCGCCGTCAAGCTCAGCAAGAAAGGCCAGGCTGGATCGGCAGTTCCCCATGCGGCGCCCGCAGTTGCGCCAGCTGTCGCGCCCGCGGCTGCCCCTGCTCACGCGCCCCCTTCCGCCCCGGCGGCTCCTGTCGGGCCCTATGAGCGGGTCAGTTGCACTTTTGGCAACGGCGTTCACGGCGCGATGCCCCCATTTGGCAAACTCAGCAATCTCAACGGTGTCCTGGTGTTTGAAGCGGTATCGCGCGTGGTGACCAAGGCCTCGGCCCTGGGCAGCGATGGTTCCGCTACTCTGCAGTCTCTAGGCGCGGTGGAGCGGGGTCAGTACCGCTTTGATATCCCGCTCGATACCATCCAACGCCTTGATTTTCAGGGTTCTATCGCTTCGCTGTACTGCGATGCCGGCCAGTTTGAGTTTGAGGCTTTGGGCAACGCCGGCCCGCAGTTCAAGGCGTGGCTCCAGGCGCAAGGTCTGGAGATTCGCTAATTCGCTATTGAATTGCCGCCTCTCCCGGCGAACGCACCGTGCGACCCGCCGCGCCGTCTTGCACCAAACGCACCTGAAACAGTGGCCCTCCGGCCCCGCGCTTCTTGGAGCCCGGCACAGCGGAAACGGCCACAGGGCGATCTGCGCTCCAGGTTGCCGCGGTGGTCGAAGGCGTTCCCACTGGTCTGGCCGCGTGTACACCAGCTCCACTACAACCCATTGTGATCAAGGACAAAATCCATAGCGCGCGGCCCATCGTCTGCTCCGTCGCCCCGCCAGTGGGGCCAGGGTGAGACGCGCCACCGCCCCGGCCGATCTGCCCCCGCATCCCGTCTAGCGATCGGCGGGAGCGATGAAGCAAGTCCGCGGCCCACTTTCCAACCCGCGCAATTGGAGCCGCGGCCGATTGCCTGTGAGCAGGTAGCGGCGCCGGCACGCCTGTCCTATGCTGGCGCCTCCGGTCCGTTTGACCGCGGTTTGTGGAGTCCCCGTGCCCCAGCGTCCCTTGCTTGATCCCCAGCACCTCAGCGCTCCCGCTCTGCAGGCCATTGCCCAATTTCACCCCGCCGTGGTCGCCGAGGTCCAGCAAGCTGTGGCCCAAAAGCCCCTGGTCATCGTGGGCATGGCGATGAATCCGTTCTGTCGCAAGGCGCGCAAGATTCTCGATTCAGCAGGGATCGCCTATACTTATCTTGAGTACGGCAGCTATCTCTCACAGTGGAAGCCGCGCCTGGCGATCAAGCTGTGGAGCGGCTGGCCGACCTATCCGCAGGTATTCGTTCGCGGGCAACTGACCGGCGGGTTTGAAGAATTGCGCCTCGCTCTGGGCGATGGCACGCTCAAGAAGCAGCTGGACGCGCAATAGCAGCGATCGCGGAGGTTTGCCATGGCTGAGCTGCCCTCGGGCCCGCAGGACGTCCTGACCTTTGCCCGCACCCTTCGCGCCCGCGGCCAGGCCCACGCCGCCGAGCAGTTGCTAGAAGCGACCCTGCAACAACCCGATCTGCAAGAAGAAGACTCTGCCGAGCGCGCCGTGGCCGTGGGCTGGCTGCTGCTGGAGCGCGCCGATCTGTGGGCCGAGCGCGGCGCTTTGACCCTGGCCAGCGGTGCGGCGCAGCGGGCTCTACAGCTGTTTGAGCGGGCCGACAACGGCGGCGGAGCGGCTGCAGCGGCTTTGGCCCTGGGCGATCTGGCTTGGTCAGAAGGGCAGTCGCCCCTGGCGGCGTCGCACTGGGCGCGGGCGCGTTCCCTGGCGGATACGGCCGGGGCCTCTGCTCTGGCGGCGCGGGCGCTGCTGTCGCTGTCTGTGCGCGAGCTGGGGGGTGGCGACGGCGAGGTGGTAGAGAGCCTTCTGGAGGCTGCGGAATTTCGCGCGACGGTCGAGCCCCAGGGGCTGCAGGGCGCGGAATTGCAGGCCCAGAGAGATCAGGCCGATGCGGTGCGCGCGTCGATCGCGGTTGTGCGGGCTCGCCAGGCCATGGCGGCGCGGCGGTGGGCGGAGGCGCGGCTGCTGCTCAGTGTCGCGGTCGAAGCGGCAGAGCGCCTGCATCACCCTGAATTGTATATTGATTGCTTGCGCGTAGATGCGGCATTGGCGCGGCGATCGGGCGATCCCCACGGCGCGGTCGAGTCGCTGGGGCTGGCCGTGCAAGCGGCATTGCGCGCCGGCCATGAGCGCTTGGCTTGGGTGCTGGGCGGCCTGCAGATCCTCGCCATGCTCGACGACGAAGCCGACGCCGCTGCGGCCACCGCGCTGCAACAGGAGCCGCCGCCGTTGATTGCCGGCCTGCCCGCGGTGGCGGCCGTTCGCAGCGAGGCGTACGCGGTGTTGGCGCTGCGCACCGGGCAAGCTGCGGCCGCGGAGCCGGCTCTGCAGCAAGCCGCTGAACTGCGCAGAGCAATGCAGGATTTGGCCGGCGAAGCCCGCGTGCTGGGGCTATTGGCAGAGGCGCTGCGCCAGCAGGGGGCGTGGGAAGACGCCGAGCGCACCGCCCAGCGCGCCGCCGATCTCGCCCAGAGCATCGGCCGGCCAGAGCTGGCCGTAGAGCCGCAACTGGCCGCCTTGCGCGCGGCTTTGGGGCGAGAAGATCCTGATCTGGCAGAGAAAGTCGCTCAGAGCGTCCAGCTGGCGGCGGCGTGCGGCTCGTCTGCTGAGCAGCTGGCGGCCCTGGACCTCGCTGCGGCCGCATACTTGGCCCTGCGCGACACGGAGCTTGCCAAGGCAACGGCGGCGCAGGCCGTAGACCTTGCCGAATCCCTTCCGCTTTTGCGCTGGCGTGCCCGGGCTGAAGCGCGGCTTGGGCATTGTCTTGCCGTCGCGGGCGAGCTCTCCCCGGCGCTGCGCCACGCCGACCGCGCCCTGCAACTGGCAGAACAGGCAGGGGATCTGCAGGCGCGGGCCAAAGCGCTGTGGGTGGCGGGCAGTGCCCTGGCGCAAAGCGGTCGCATTGACGAAGCCCAACTTGCCCTCAGCCACGCCCTGCAGAGCGCAGAGCACGCCCATCGCCCTGATCTCGCTGCAGAATCCCTTGCAGAATTGGCGCGGGTCCAGGCCCGAGTCCACGCCTTTGCCGACGCAGAGGCCGCGTTTCGCCAGTCCGCATCGCTGGCGGCCAAGTCGGGGCAGAAGGCCTCTGAAGTCAGGGCGCTGCGCGGTGTGGCCTGGTGCGCACGCGAGAGCGGTCGGCTGGTCGAGGCGCGGCAGTGGCTGGCGCGAGCCGGGCAACTCGCCGAACAGGCTCAGTTGGCGGGGGATGTGGCGGCCTGCCAGGTCGAGCTGGGCCAGCTGCATTTGCGCGCCGGCGACCTAGACCTGGCCTTGGCGGCGCTGAGCGGCTTGGAGGGCCGGCCATTGCCACCGCTAGTGCGCGCCGATGCTGCTATTCTGACAGCAGAAATTCGCGCGCGCCGCGGCCAGTGGCTAGAGGCTCGGGTCCTTGCCCGCGAGGCAGAGGGCCTGCTGCGCCAGGGTCACGAGCCGCGCAGCCTGGGGGCCGCCCTCTACCTGCTGGGCCAAATCGAAGGCCGCTTGGGCGAAGGCGAGCGCGCCGGCCAGCTCTTGGGCGAGGCGTTGGTGCTGGCTTCGCGGCAGGGCTTGCCAGAGCAGCACGTCATTCGCCGGACGATTGAGCGAATGCAAGCCCAGGAGGCCGCCCAGTCCTGATCCGCGCTTGTGGACCGGGCCATCCCGCGCTACGCTCGACCGCAAAGGTGGGCTTGCGCAAAAGGGAGGGGGAATGGCCAGAGAATTCACAATGGGCGTCGAGGAAGAGTTCCAGATCATCGACCCCAAGACGCGGCAGCTAGAGAGCTTGATCTCTCAGCTTATTGAGGCCCACACGCCGCTCGATGAAGTGTCGCTGCAGGCTGAGCTTCACCAGTCCGTGGTCGAAGTGGCCACGGGAATCTGCGAAAACATTCAAGAAGTTCGCCGCGATGTGCTCAAGAACCGCCGCGCGGCCCACAACATCGCCCAGCGCGTGGGGGTGCGCATCGCCGCCGCCTCAACCCACCCGTTCAGCTCGTGGCAAGACCAGCAGATTTCAGAGAAAGAGCGCTATGTTCAGTCGGTTGAAGAGATGCAGGACGCTGCCCGCGGCAACCTGATCTTTGGCTTGCACGTGCATGTCGGCGTAGAAGACCGTGAATTGGCTATTGATATCTACAACCAGGCCCGCTACTTCTTGCCGCACTTGCTGGCCCTGTCGTGCAGTTCGCCGTTCTTTGAGGGCCGCAACACCGGCTTGCGTTCGTCGCGCACCCTGACTTTCAAGCGCCTGCCGCGCACTGGCATCCCAGAGCGGTTTTTCAGCTACGGCGAGTTTGAGTCGTTCCTCAACACTCTGGTCAAGACCGGCTGCATCGACAACGGCCGGCGCGTCTGGTGGGACCTCCGCCCGCATGCGACCTATTCGACTCTGGAATTTCGCATCTGCGACCTGCCGACTCTGGCCGAGGACACCATCGCCATCGCCGCCCTGACCCAGGCGCTGGTGGGCAAGCTGGCGTGGTTGCGGCGCCACAACCTGTCGTTCAACACCTACCGCTCGGCGATGGTCGACGAAAACAAGTGGCGGGCGGCGCGTTACGGCGTGCACGGCAAGCTGATCGACTGGGGCAAGAAGGAAGAGGTCGAATTCAAACAGCTTGGCAATGAGCTGGTCGATTTTGTCTGGGACGCGGCGGTGGAATTTGGCTCGACCAAGGAGCTGGAGCGCATCCGCGAGATCCTGGAGGTCGGCACCTCCGCGGACCGGCAGCTGGCGGTGTATCGCGACACGGGCGACCTCAAGACCGTGGTCGATCAACTGCTGGCCGAGACCCTTGTGGGCGTCGTCGATCCCCTGTGACCCAGTGGCGCCCCTGAATTCAATGAAATCCGTCTGGATTAGCCTGTGATTCGCCTGGCTGCGGCGCTGTTGCTGGGCGTGCTTGGCACGGCGGAGGATTGGCGCGGCGTCGAGTTTACCCAAAGCCACTTTGACGCGTTGGCCCGGCTGGTGAGCGAAAAGATGCTCGATCCGCCGCAGGTCGGCAGCGATCGCGAGCAGAAGGCCTGGCGGCGCGCGGCGGAGATGGCGCTGTGGAGCCTTGAACCGTCGGTGGAATTGCTGCCTCAGAGCTATCTCGACCACCTGCGCGGGCTAGAGCCGCCTTGCAAGCCCCAGCAGCCGCCGCAGCCTCTGCCGTGCCAGGGGCGCAACGTTCCCGGCCTGGTGCTGAGCAGAGAGGGCCTGGCCCAGCGCGATCCCGCGGCTCTGCAGCTGGCGTGGCAGGGGTGGCTCCAGCATCAGCGCTTTGGTCGTCAGGAATTGCTTTGCAGTATCGCGTGGCTAGACGCAGAGCTGCCGCGGGGCGATCAGCGCCGGCCGGGGCTGTGGATGGCCTGGGTCAACGCCGCGTCGGGCTGGCTTAAAGCGCTGGACAGCAACGCAGATGTGATTGCCGGGCGCTTTTGGGAAGCGGAGAGCGAGCCCGAGCATGTCGCCCCTCGCGCCGATCCGGGGATGATCCTTGCCAAATGTGCCGACCCGCAGCCAACGACGCCGTGGAATTGCTGCGTGACGGATATCCGCCGCGACTCGCCGGCCTGGCGCGCCGATGTTCGCGTGGGCGACCGGGTGGGACCGCTGGCCGATGGCACGGACCTCTGCGCGGCGCCCCTGCGCTTGCTGGGGGATGACCGCGAAGCCCTGGTGCTGCCGCTGTGGTCTCGGCGGACGGCCAAGACCCGGTCTCTGACGCTGCTGCGCGACCGCGCGGTGGTTCGCGATGTCGAAGCGCGCGTTTTGGCCAAGACCAGCGTGCACTTGCTCGTGCGCGATTTTGTCAGGGGGACGGCGGAACGGGCGGTCCAGGCGACGGCTGCGGCGCTGAAACCCCTGCGCGGCAAGGCCCGGGTGCCCACGGCGATCCTCTTGGATTTGCGCGGCAATCGCGGTGGGGTGCTGGATGAAAGCGTCGCCCTGGCGGACTGGCTGTTGCAGAGCGGAGCGATCGTCCAGACCCGCTGGCGCGAGCGCACAGAGCTGCGCCAGGCCGTCGACGGGCCGCGGGAGCTGCGCGCGCCCCTGGTGGTGCTGATGGACCGGCGCTGCGGGTCGGCGTGCGAGGTGCTGGCCGGGGCGCTTCAGGATCACCAGCGCGCCCCTCTGCTCGGCTCGCGGAGCTTTGGCAAGGCCTCCATGCAGAGAGTGCAAAAAACCAACCAGATGGCCAACTTTTACGTCAAGTACACCATCGGCAAGTACCTGACCCCGGCGGGGCGGGACATCGACGGCCGCGGTCTCGAGCCAGACATCGCCTTGCCCGCAGACCCGACCAGCGCGCACGCCATCGCCGCCGACAATCCGTGGCACGCGGGGCAAAAGTGTGTGCAATCTAGCGGATCTGCCCAGCGTCGCTTGGCAGCGGATGTCGCCCCAAGGCAGCGCCCTGACCCGTGGCTAGAAATGGCGGTGGACTGGCTCGCTTGCCTGAGCAAACGCTGAGGAATCCTCGTCCGACAAGCTGATTGCAGCTCAGCAGCGCAGAGCGGCAAACTGTCGGCGCGGGCGCGAGCCTTCGACGCGCTTGACGGCAGCCGTGCCCGCGTTCACTGCGGCCAAGGTCAAGAGCGGGGCATGGCGGAACCTCGTCCTACCCCTAAGGTTTTGCGCAAAGACCCCTGCGGGCAACGCACAGACCGCGGTCCCGGCAAGCCTCGCTCGCGGCGCAGTCGGCGTCCTTCCCCGCGGCGCACTTGTCTTTGGGCCCGGCAAAGCAGCGGCCATCGAGGCGGCAGGGTGCGGCGCGGCGGCAGTCCGCGTCACTGCCGATGATGCAGGATCCGCCTTTGGCTGTGCATTTGCCGTAGTCGCGGCAGGCCCCGCCGCGCTCGCAGTCGGCGTTGCTGGCCGCTACGCAGGTGCTGCCTTGAGCGGTGCACTGGCCAAACCAATTGCAGTCGTTGCTGCAGGGGTCTCGACTACAGGCGAGCTGGACCAGAGCCAGCAAGATCAAGCCAAAAAGTCTAGGTTTCATCGGTGAATCCTCGGGGGGCCGGCACCGACTCAGAGGCTCTTGCCGTCAAACCACTGCACCGGCAGCGACTCGGCCGTCTCGCCCACGTCGTCCAGGCAGCGGACATTGGTCGACACCATGGTGTTGCCCTTGCCGTCGGTGCCCTGGCCAAAGGAGCGCACCCCGCAATTGCGGCAAAAGTAGTGGTGGATGTGCTTTTTGTTGAACTGGTAGTCGCTCAGTTGGTCCTCGCCCTTCTGCAGGCGGAAGGCCGTCTCTGGCACAAAGCTGAGGCGCCAGCCCATTTTGCTGCACATCGAGCAATTGCAGGCATAGACCTTGCTGAGGTCCAAGTCCGCCTCAAACCGCACGTTGCCGCAGTGACAACCGCCTTGATAAGTCTTGACTTCGCTCACATCCACCCCTGGGCGCAGCCGTGCGCCGCCGCTGCGACGGTAGTCGAGGTCGATCGGGTGGTCAACCTGCGCGCCGGGCCGCAAATCGCCGCCCCAACTCCAGCGCTGCGGCAAAGAGGGCCAGCGCAAGCGTCATCGCCATCCAAAAATCGGCGTCTTGTTGCAGATACACGACTTGGTCGGCCTCATCAAACCAGCGTCCCTCGCTGTTGTAGGGCCGGCTAGCCACAGTGAACCAAGCGACGCCGCTAGCCCCAGTCGCAGAAAACGCCAGCGCGACTAAGGCTTTACCGAGCTTCACGGCGCGGGAATCGCGCAAATGGCCGGCTTGCGGGCGATCCAGGGCTGCAACTGCTCAAGCTGGCTGGCCAGAGACAGCAACACCGCTTCGCCGCCGTAGGCCGCCGAGCACTGCACGCCAATCGGCAGTCCCGCGTCATTCCAGTGCATGGGCAGGGAAATGGCCGGCTGGCCGGTCTGATTGAACAGCTGGGTGTTGGGGGTCTTCTCAAAGTTGTCGGCCGCCAGTTGCGCCAGGGCAGCGCGGATCGCCGGGCGCAAGGGCAGGGTGCGCAGCAGCGCCAACCCAGCGCGATCCGCCGGCTTGAGCGCCAATTCACCAAGCCGAACAGGGGGATGAGCCAGGGTCGGGCTCAGCAGCACGTCATAGCGCTGGTGGAAGCCGGCCATGCTGCGGCCCGCCTGCTGGACGGCGTCGCGGCCGCGCTGCAGGTCGATACCGCCCATGGCCAAGCCCACTTGGCGCAAGAACCACGTCGCCGGCTCAAAATCGCTGGCCTTGGCGCTGCGGCCGGTCCAGCGGGCGAAGTCCTCGATTTCCAGAGCCGTGGCTACGCCGACCTGCACGAGATAGGCCTGAACCAAGGCGTCTCGGTCAAACTGCGGGTGCGCCTCCTCAAGGTGATGGCCAGCACTTTCAAGCAGTTTAGCGGTGCGCGTCACGGCTTCTGCACAGGCGGGATCGGTGGCCTTGCCAAAAAAGCTCTTGGTGGTCCAGGCAATGCGCAGGCGCCCCGGAGTCTGCTGGGCCGCGTGGGCAAAGGTCCCTGGCATCGGTGGGGCGGCGTACGGGTCGCCGGGCATCGGCCCCGCCATGGCGTCCAGCAGCGCCGCGGTGTCGCGAACACTGCGGGTCAGCACGCCAAATTGCGTGTAGCCGCCCCAGCCTTCGCCCTGGTCTGGGCCGGTGGGGATGCGCCCGCGCGAGGCTTTGAGGCCCACAAGGCCGCAAGCGCTGGCCGGGATGCGCAGGGATCCGCCGCCGTCTCCGCCGTGGGCTACCGGGACCGCGCGGGCCGCCACCAGCGCCGCCGAGCCGCCTGAGGATCCGCCGGTTGTATGCTGCAAATTCCAGGGATTATGGCAAGGCCCGCGCCAATGCGACTCGGTCGTCCCCAAGATCGCCAGCTCAGGCAGGTTGGTCTTGGCGACAAAGATCAGCCCAGCGCGCCGCAACCGCGCGATGACCTCCGCGTCGTGATCAGGCACAAAACCGTCAAGAAAACGAGTGGATGCGGTATAGGGCACCCCGGCGACAAAGCCGTCAAAATCCTTGACCGCCATGGGCACCCCGGCAAAGGGGCCATCCCCCAGCGGCGCTAGGGCCTGTTGGCGGGCGAGGTCATCCATGCGATGGACCACGGCATTGAGCTGGGGATTCACCAACTCAAGCGCGGCGATCGACGCCTCAACCAGCTCCAGCGGCGAGACTTCGCGGGCCCGGACGCGGCGGGCGAGTTCAGTGGCGTCGGCATCCAAAAGGTGGCTCATGGCGCTGATTTTGCGCCTAGGTCGCGGCGATGTCGAGGTGGTGTTCGCGGGGCCAGCGCGGCGCCAGGCTTTCCGGGGCCATTTTCTGACCGCTGAATTGGAGCCGCGTCCATTGGAGCCGCGCGCCGTACCCCAGGCCAGAAATCGCGCCCAGTCGCCAGAACCGCTCCCTTTGTGGCAAGCTACCGCGCCGCGGCTAG
>JBIKTV010000297.1:0-7297 GCA_044347905.1 Myxococcota bacterium | reverse complement strand
ACATAGACGCCTACGTAGTCTTCATCGCCGGAATTGTTGGGCTCGCCGGCGTTCCAGTTGCTGTAGACGTAAGCCGAGCCGTCGAGCCAGGCGTACTTGCCCTCAGCAGCCGCGTCGCTGAGGCCAATGGCGTACGCGTCGCCCACGGTGCAAACGCTCGACGCGTAGGTGTGCACAGCAGCCTGGTTGCCCGAGGTGATGGTCGCCAAGTTTCCGCCCCAGTTCTTGCAGGCGGTCTGGGCGTTGCCCCAGGTCAGGTCATTGGTAAACGCCTTGTAGCAGACGCCGCCGATCAGCGTGCCGTCGCACGGCGGGGTGCCGGCGTTGGCCTTGACCTTGTACACGCAGCCGCCGGGGGCCACGCAGCTGTCGTCGGTGCAGGGCTTGCCGTCGTCGCACGCCACCAGCTTGCCCGTGCCGCACTTGCCGGTCGTGCAGATCTCGCTGGCGGTGCAGGCATTGCCGTCGTCGCACGCGGTGCCGTCCTTCAGGTTGGCCGCCACGCAGCCCTTGGTCGGGTCGCAGCTGTCCAGGGTGCAGACATTGCCGTCATCGCACTTGACCGGGGTCGCACCGGCGCAGGTGCCGTTGGCGGCGCACAGGTCGCCCGAGGTGCAGGCGTTGCCGTCGCTGCAGGTGAGCTGCATCGGCCGTTCGCAGGCGTACCAGAGCGGCGTAAAGCCCGGGTTGCCCGGCAGCAGGTCGTTCCACTTGCCGGCGGCGGTCCACACGTGCACGTAATCCTCGTTGTTCGCGTTGTCCGGCTGCCCGGCGTCCCAGTTGAAGTAGGTCGACTTGCTGCCATCGGTCCAGACCCAGGTGCCTTCAGCCGCGACGTCGCTCAGGCCGATCCAGTAGCCGGCAAAGGTGCCGCCGTTGAGCGATTTCTGGTACGCGAGCACCGCGTCGTTCTTGGTGCCGTCGGTGATCTTGACCAGCTCGCCGCCCCAAGTCTTGCACGCCGCCTGGGCGTTGACCCAGGTAATCGCCGCCGCGCTCTTGTTGAGCTTGATGCAGCTGCCGCCGATGTCCTTGCCGTCGCAAACCGCTACACCGGAGCCCAGCTTGGGCGTGTAGCTGCAGCCCTTGGCCGGGTCACAAGCGTCGGTGGTGCAGGTGCTCTTGTCATCGCAGACCAGCGGCGCGCCGACCACGCACTTGCCGTCCTTGCAGACGTCCTTGTCGGTGCAGGCGTTGCCGTCGGTGCACGGGGCGACATTGGCCTTCCACTGGCAGCCCAGCTTGGGATCGCAGGAGTCGTCGGTGCACGGGTTGTTGTCGTTGCAGTTCAGCAGTGCGGTGCCGGGCTTGCAGAAGCCGCTCGTGCAAAGATCCTTGCCGTCGCAAACGGTGCCGTCGTCGCAGCCCAGGGTGTTGGCGGTCCACTGGCAAGTGCCGCTCTTGGTGCACGAATCGGTGGTGCAGGTGTTCCCGTCGTCGCACTGGGCGTTGTCGGAGCACAGGCCCGTCGTGACTTTGAAGTCGTCGATGAAGGCGCCCGCCAGCTCGTTGCCGATGCAGTCCGTGGTGTTGAAGGCAAAACGCACGCGGAAGACTTTGCCCACCACCGCAGACGGCAGTGCCAAGCTGACGTTGTTCCACGTCTGGACCGGAGGATAGCTGGTGCCCCACGGATCAAAGTCCTTGGCCAACACCCAGTTCTTCCCGTCATCGACGGTGAATTCCAGCCGCAAATTGTCAAAGGCGCCAAACTCCCAACCGCCGTTCAGGGCAAAGTTGACGACCACCGGCGTACCGGCCTTGACCTGGGTCGCGTCTAGGCGCGGCGACACGGCAAAGGCGGCAGCGACAGCCGTCGCGCCCGTCGCGCAGGCAAAGTCTTTGTCATTGTTGAAGTTCAGCGAGCAGTTCGCGCTCTTAAAGCCCGGGGGATTGGGCAGCGCGTCGACCTTCCAGCCCAGCGTGCCCACCGGCTTGTCCAGGCTCCACAGCGCCAAGGCCGGCTCATTGCAGGTAAAGGCCGAGGCGTGGGGCAGGGTGACGCACTGGTCCACCGCGGCGAACACGCAGCCCTTGGTCGGGTCGCAGCTGTCGGTGGTGCAGCCCTTGCCGTCGTCGCACACCTGCGGCTTGGTCAGCGCGCACTTGCCAGTGCCGTCGCAGGCATCGCCCACGGTGCACGGATTGGCGTCATCGCACGGCGCGTTGGCGACCGGCGTGTAGATGCACTTGGAGGTCGCCGCGTCGCAGCTGTCCTTGGTGCACGCGTTCTTGTCGTCGCAGATCACGCCGCCCGTGGCCACGCACTTGCCGCTCGAGCACTTGTCACCCGTGCTGCAGGCATTGCCGTCGTCGCAGCCGGCGAGGTTGAACGCATTGACGCAGCCCTTGACGGCGTCGCAGCTGTCGTCGGTGCAGACGTTGTTGTCGTTGCAGTCGATCTTGGCGCCCACTTCGCACTTGCCGGCCTTGCAGGCATCGCCCTTGGTGCAGACCGTGCCGTCGGTGCACGCGTTCTCATCGTTGTTGACGTAGACGCAGCCCTTGGCAATGTCGCACAGGTCGTCGGTGCAGGGGTTCTTGTCGTCGCAGACGAGCTTGGCGCCGCCTTCGCACTTGCCGCCGTTGCAGGCATCGCCCGTGGTGCAAGCGCTGCCGTCGTCGCACTTGGCGCTGTTGGCGGTGACCACGCAGCCGACCTTGGCGTCGCACTTGTCATCGGTGCAAGCATTGCCGTCGTCGCACACCACTTTGTCGCCCGACTGGCACTTGCCGCTGACGCACTTGTCGTCCTTGGTGCACGCCGTGCCGTCGTCGCAGGCCACGTCCAGGTTGGCCGTGATGCAACCGAGCTTGGCGTCGCACTTGTCCGCCGTGCAGGCCTCGCCGTCGTCGCAGACCTTCAGGTCGCCGCCGGTGCAGGTGCCGTCGACGCATTTGTCCGTGGTGGTGCAGACATCGCCGTCGTCGCAGGCCGCGGAAGTGGCCTTGAAGATGCAGCCCTGCTGCTTGTCGCAGATGTCCACGGTGCAGGGGTTGTTGTCGTCGCAGCTGACCTTGGCGCCCGGGGCGCAATTGCCGCCGGCGCAGGCGTCGTTGCTGGTGCAGGCGTCGCCGTCGTCGCAGGGGTCGGTGGTGGCGGTGGCGGTGCAGCCCACGGCCACGTCGCAGGCGTCCTTGGTGCAGGCGTTGCCGTCGTCGCAGGTCTTGGCCGCGCCCGCGGCGCACTTGCCGGCGGTGCAGCTGTCGCCTTCGGTGCACGCATTGCCGTCGCTGCAGCCGGTGCCATTGGCCACGACCGCGGTGCAACCGCTTGCAAGGTCGCAGGAATCCGTGGAGCAGGGGTTGCCGTCGTCGCACACCAGCGCTTGGCCGGCCTGGCATTTGCCACTCGCGCAGACATCGCCCGCCGTGCAAGCGCTGCCGTCGTCGCATTCCAGGGTGTTGGCGGTGTTGGTGCAACCGCTCGCCATGTCGCAAGCGTCTGTGGTGCATGGGTTATTGTCGTCGCAGGTCACCGCGTCGCCACCGGTGCACTTGCCGATTTCGCAGTGGTCGCCGGAAGTGCACTTGTTGCCGTCATCGCAGCTGTTGGCGGCGATCGTCGCCGTGCAGCCCGCCGCCATGTCGCAGGCGTCGTTGGTGCAGGGGTTCTGATCGTCGCACAGGACCGCAGCGCCATTGGCGCATTTGCCGGCCGCGCAGGTCTCGCCGGTGGTGCATTTGTCGCCGTCGTCACAGCTGCCGCCGTCTTCAGCCGTCGCGGTGCAGCCGCTGGCGATGTCGCAGGCGTCTTTGGTGCAGGGGTTGCCGTCGTCGCACACCTTGGCGCTGCCGCCTTGGCACTTGCCGCCCGCGCAGGCCTCTGCGGTGGAGCACGGGTTGCCGTCGTCGCACGCGGCGGTGTTGTCGGTGGCGGTGCAGCCGCTGGCCTGGTCGCAGGCGTCATCGGTGCAGGGGTTCTTGTCGTCGCACTGTACGGCCTTGCCGCCGCAGGTGCCGCCGGTGCAGATGTCGTCCTGGGTGCATGCGTTGCCGTCGCTGCACGGGCCGTCCTTGGGCTGGTGGCTGCAGGTGGTGTCTGGGGTGGTCGGGCTCACCGCGCCGCACAGGTCGACCGTGCAGGGGTTGGCGTCCGAGCAAGTCGCCTCGTCGGTCTGGCCGTTGCAGTCGTTGTCGATGCCGTCGCAGACCTCAGCCGGCGGCTCCGTCGGCTTGCAGGTGGTGGAGGTGTCGCCGCCGTCGCTGTCGCCCGGGGCCACGTCGCCCGCGTCGGAGTCCGTGCCATCCGCGGCGACATCGCTGTCCGTGCCGTCGGTGTCAGTTCCGTCGCCGGTCGTGCCGTCGCTGTCCGTGCCATCGGCAAGCAGGGTGTCCTTATCGGTGCCTGTGTCGCCGCCGCTCTGATCGCCGCCGGTCTGGTCGGCAGAAGCCGCGTCGGTGCCAGCGGAATCGCCCAGCACGGCGGTGTCCACGGTCGCGTTGCTGTCCGCTTGGGCGCCCGCGGAGGAATTGTCCGTGACATTGCCGTCACCGCAGGCCGAGGAGAAGGCCAGGGTGGCCAACATCGCCAAGCGCAGCCAGACTGCGCTGGTACAGGATCGTTTCGACAAAGTACACATGTTTTCCCTCACTTGCATAGAATCGTGCCCCAAGGACCAAATCGTTTGGTGCAATAGTATGCCGATCGCCCAGCGCAAGGTCAAAAAGGCCGCAGGTAGTCGCCGCGAAGCCCGTCCACCTTGCGCGGCCGCTGCCCCGTGCTTACTTGCGCCGTCGCCCGCGGGCTCTAGTCCCGGCTGCCGCGCCACCCACCCCGTATCCCTGAGGTCCTTAGATGTCTGCTCCAATCAAGCTGTACTTCGCCCCCGGCACGTGTGCGCTCAATCCCCACATCGTGATCGCCGAACTGGGCCTGCAAGCCGAGCTCATCAAGACCGACATCCGCACCAAGAAGCTGGCGGACGGCAGCGATTTCCGCGCCATCAACCCGCTGGGCTACGTGCCCGTGCTGCAGGTGGCGAGCGGCCTTGTGCTCACGGAAGGGCCGGCGATCACTCAGTATCTCGCCGATCTCAAGCCGGAAGCTGGTCTTGCCCCAGCCAATGGCACCGATGAGCGCTACGCCCTGCAGCAGTGGCTCAATTTCATCAGCACGGAAGTCCACAAGGGCTTTTCGCCGCTGTTCAATCCGGCGCTGGCGGAAGATGCCAAGGCCGTGGCCCGCGAGATCCTGGCTGCGCGCCTGACCTTCTTGGAGGAGCGCTTGGCTGGCAAGGACTTCTTGCTGTTCGACCGCTTCACCATCGCCGACAGCTACCTCTTTACCGTGCTGCGCTGGACGGCCTTTACCGGGATCGACATTACCCAGTGGCCAAACCTCGATCGCTACGTCGCGCAACTGCGCGCCCGCCCCAGCGTGATTGCGGCGATGGCGGAAGAGGGCATTCGCCGCTAGGACGACGGGTTCGACCGGCCGGTGTGGAGGGCAACGTGATCGACAAGGCTGCCATCGTGCAGGCAATTTCTGTAGAACTGGGGCGGCAGCTCGGCGAATTGGCCGCGGCGCTTCAGTCGGCTACGGATGGCGCTACCGACGAGCACGCCAAGCCAGAGAACAAGTACGACACCCGCGCCCTGGAACTGAGCTACTTGGCAGCCGGCCAGACCGACCGCATTGAAGCCCTGCGGCAGGTCATCGCACATGTGCATTTCTATCAGCCGGTCCAAGGGTTGACGGCGGTGGGGCCTGGAGCGCTGGTCGAGGTTGAAGGGGATCGCCTGGCGCGATGGCTGTTTGTCGCCCCCTTTGCCGCGAGCATGGCCCTGCAGATCGCGGGGCAGTCCGTGCAGGTGCTGTCTGCCCAGGCCCCCTTGGCGCGGGCGCTTTTGGGCAAGCAGAGCGGCGACGTCGTGCGCTTTGGCGTGGGGGCTGCGGCGCGCGAGATTGAGATCGTCGGCGTCGACGGCCGGTGAGGGCCTTGGGCCGCGGCCGCGTGAGGTCCTGGCACCCCACATGCGCGGCGCAGGCCTAGAAATTCGCGATGTGCGCTTGCCTTTGCCGCCGCGTCTGCGCTATCACCCTTTCACCCGCCGCCTCTGCGGAACAGGTGCGCCATGCCGAACGCCCAAACCCAGAAACCCGCCGCCAAGCCCGCAGCGCCCGTGCAGAAGCCTTCGGCCGCCGCCAAACCCGCTGCCAAGCCAGGGCAAGCTGCGGTCAAGCCCGGCGCCAGCTCCTATGCCGCCGCCAAGGCCGCGCTGCAGCCCAAGCCGGCCGCCGCTGACCCCACGCTGCGCCCGGGCGGTTACTCAGAGCCCAGCAAGAAGAAAAAGAAGAAGCCGCAGGCCAATGGCCAAAACCAGGCCGGCGTGCAGCCGACGACCCAGCCGGCGCCCGCCCAAGCGGACGTCGCCAAGCCCGCCGCCAAGCCGCTGAGCCCGCTGCAGGATCCCTCCAAGAATCCGGATCCGACCAATGAATACGCCCCCAACGCCACCTACGGCGAAGTCAAGGGTGTAGTGGCGGCCAAAGGCCAGGACGACGCCCACGAGATCGACCCCAACGACGTCGAGCAGGGCGCTTTGGGCGATTGCTACTTTGTGGCGCAGTTGGCGGCGCAGGCCAAGACCAACCCCGGGCGCATCAAAGACCTGATTAAAGACAACGGCAACAATACCTTTACGGTCACGCTGCACCTCAAGGATCCGGCCAATCCGTACAAGCGGGTGGCGACGCCGATCGTGGTGGATGCGCAGTTTCCGCAAAAAGACGGCGGCGTGGCCTACGCCAAGCCCGGCGATCGCGGCAACACCGGCCCCGAGCTGTGGGTGATGCTGATTGAGAAGGCCTTTGCCAAGCACAGCGGCAGCTACGAGCTCATCCGCGGCAGCAAAACCCGCGACGGCGACGTGTTCGGCATGATGAGCGGCACCAACTCCGGCTCCATCAGCCTGGGCCTGGGCGCCGACCTGCTGCTGCAAAAGCTCAGCGCCGCGCTGACCAACGGGCAGGCCATCAGCTTTGGCGCCAAGAGCAAGAACACGGCTGACGAGGCGCTGCAGGGCGAGGCCAAGACCGCCGGTGTGGTGCTCAACCACGCGTATTCGCTGCTGGGTGTCGATGCCAAGGCCCGCACGGTCGATCTGCGCAACCCCTGGGGCGTGCGCCACCTGATGGGCTTCTCTGTGGATAACCTCAAGAAGTTCTACGACTCGTGCGACGTCGCCGCCAAGTGATCCGCGGCGCGACCTGGCGGACGGGCGCGTGGGCCTTGCTGCTGGGGGCAGGGGCCCTGTCCAGCTGTGCGGCTCGCCAAGCGCCGGAGCAAGTCAG
>JBIKTV010000296.1:0-7312 GCA_044347905.1 Myxococcota bacterium | reverse complement strand
CGGTCAGGTCGTGAGCCAGCCTCTCTGCCGAAAGCGCCACCTGCGGCGGTTCCTGGGCAGGGGCCTCACCGCTCCAAAACCCAGTCGCGCCAAAGAGAATTGCCGCCCAGAGCAGGTTCAGCGGACGGCGATGGGGGCGGGATGGGCGATGCATGGGCTCCAATGGGTGCGCGCTGGCCCTGATGGGATGAGGCCCGGGCTCTGCGGGATGCGCTAGCGGCCCCCCGGCCGGCCGCGGGCCCGTGCAGCCGCGTGGACCCCCGGCTGCGCGACAGGGACCGAGACCGCGCAGCGGCGGCGTGCGACGCCGCCCGCGACCAGCCGGCGCCAAGGGCGGCGGCTGCGCGCGGGTCCGGGCCCGGTCCGGCTCCGCCGGAGTCGCCCAACATCCTCAACAACCTCAAATTCCTAAACTTCCTCCGCTTCCGCAGCGGGACGGGCCGGATCGCCACCGGCACCAGGCCCCCCGGCTACAACACCTTGATCGCCATGAGCTCGTACACGACCTTGGCCGGCAAGCCGCCGGACGGCCGCTGCACCGGCACGTCGGTGTTGCGATCCTCAGCGATCTCGCGGCGAAGGGCGCTGACCACCACGCTGCGCCCCGCGACCTCGTCCATGCGGTCCTCTGAGACCAGCTTGCTCGCCTGCACCTCATAGACCGTGGCGCCGGCGTAGAGGTGATAGCGGCCCGTCAGCATCTCCTCCTTGGTCCCGGCCTTGGGGTGGCGCTTGATTTCGCCGCGCAGGGTCTCAAGTTTTGCCGCTTCTTTTGCCGCTTCTGGCTTGGCGGGCTCCGCGGGCTTTGCGGGTTTGGCGGGCTTGGCCGGTTTGGTGGGCTTGGCGGGCTTTGGCGGCCGCGGCTTGAGCAGCTTGGGCGGGGCCAGATCGGCTTGGGCTGCGGTGGGCAGGCCCAGGGCCAAGGCGAGCGAAATCGCGGCGGTGGCGGACAGGGTGCGCAAAGACAGGGTGCGCAGAGATGGGGTCCAAGGTCGCAGCAGATCGAGAAGCATGGGTGAATTCTCCAGGGGCAGCCCCGCTTACAGAGTGCCCGGCGCCGGCCTTGGCGTCTAGGGGGCATGGGGGATGGGTCGCGGCTGCAGGGCGGTGAAGCGTTGAAATTGGGCAGGATGGGCGCGTCGCCAGGGGCGACCAGGCTGCGACCGGCGAGGCGCCGGCGGCGTCGGACGCCGTCGCTCCGCGATTCGCATCCTTCGCGCGGCGGGCGGTCGGGCCGGCGGATTGCCTTGAACAGACACGACATTTTGCGGTTGACGCTGCAAGCCTCCTGGCGTAGCCTCGGCGCCGCCGGCTGAACAGCAAAGAGCGGGGCCCGTGACGCTGGGCTGGGCCCTGCACGGCTGCCATCGGCGGGGAGCCGCGCCATGAGATCTGCCAAGGGGAGTTGCGCTTGGGCCTTTGCCGCTGGGGTTTTCGCGCTGGGCCTTGGCCCGCTGCCTGCCACTGCGGCTGCCCCCGCCCCCGCGCAGCCTGCCGCAGCGCCGGCTGAATTCACTGTGTTTGCCAGGGTATCGGCGCTGATAGACGCGAGCCACCTGGCGATTGACCGCGGGGCGCTGGACGGCCTGAGGGTGGGCCAAGACGACCCGACCGTCCATCCGTTCCGGCCGACGGAAGGCAGCAGCGAGCCCCGGGTAGACGCCGGCACCCGCCTGGCGCGGGCCAAGGTCGCCCAGGCCGCGCCGCATCAAGCGACCCTGGAGCTGCGGCTCGTCGCCGATGCGATTCAGCCCGGCGACCTGGTTCAGTACAACATCCGCGCTCCTCCGTTCTGGGTGGATGAGCCGCTGCTGCTGGTCGCGGCCCGCTGCGGCGAGCTCGTCGACCTGCAGGACAAGCCGGTCTACTCATTGGCTGAACTGCTAGCAGATCCAACGCCTTCTAACCGGGACGCCCTGCTGGATCGCTTCGCTGCGGCTCTGCAGGCCATGGAACCGGTGGCCAAGCAGGCGCGCGCTAAGCTGGAGCAGGCGGGCATCAAGACCATGCCAGGCGGCCAGTTCAAAGGGCTGCACCTTGACGAAGCGCTGGCGGCGACCAAGCGCAGCCACGTAGCGGCTTATCTGAGGCATGTAGCGGACAATCCAGCCGATTGCACCAGCCCCAAGATCATGCTTTTGATGCACTACGCCCTGTGGGCCGCCGCTGGAACGCCGGAGCCCGATCCAGCGCTGGCCAAGGCGGAGAAGTTGGCTGAACAGGCGAGCGAAGCGGCCAATCGCGGCCAACTGGGCGAGGCGGAGACGCATCTGCGCGCGGCCCTGAAGCTGGCGCCCGACTCGACCCAGGCCAAAGAGGCCCTGCGCAAGCTGGAGCAGATTCGCATCTGGAAGGAGAATCTCCGGCAGGATCCCGATGATACGGCCACGCGGATGTCGCTGATGGTCGGTCTGTATCAGCAGGGTGCCTATGACCTTGCGTTGGCGGAGATCGCCAAGCTGGAGAAGGCGGGCTACCAGCTGGAGAATTGCCTGGCCTACCGCGCCTTTGTGCTGCGGCAGCGCCAAAAGTTTGGCGAGAGCGCGCAGCTGTTTCAGCAGATTCTCCAGAACCGCAAGGACGCGCCGTACCAGAGCTGGCTGAAATTCGCGATGGCCCGTGAGGCTTTGCAGAAGGCCCCCCAGTCGTTTGAGGCGCAGGTTCAGCTCGCTGGGGTTCATGAAGAGGACAGAGAGTTCAATTCCGCCCGCGACGCCTGGCAATTGGCCATGGACTGGGCCAAATCCCCCGCGCAACTCAAGCTGGCTATCGCCGGGCAGCGCCGGGTCGCACTGCTGCGCAAGGTGGTTCGCGTGGAGGCGGAGACCAAGGACCTCATCGCCGGCCAGCAGAACCAGCCCGCCAGGAAGATGCTGAAAGCGCTGCGCAACCTCTGCGACCAGACCGGCGACACCCGCTGCGCGCTGGACGTGCTGGGCCGACTCGCGACCGCCGCCCAGCAAGCCGAATTGCGGGTTCTCGCCCTGGAATTGCGCGCCGAACGCGTGCAGCTAGCGCCCGACCGCGCCGATCTGCTGCGCGAGCTGGCCTGGCATCATTACGCTACGGGCGACGCGGCTGCGGCGAACCCCTTTATCAGCAAGGCTTTACAGCTTGATCCGCGCGAAGACTACGGCCATGTGGTGGCCGCCTGGGTGGCCTCGGCGCAGGGGCAGTGGCAAGACGCCCGCCGCGAGGCCACCCTAGCCGCGCGGGACAAGCAATACGCCTGGCCGCGGCAGCTGCTGACCCAACTGGCGATGATGGATGGGGATTATCCGCAAGCTGTCCAATGGGCCAAAGAGGGCTTGGCGCTGGCCCCGGACCAGGCCGAGCTGGGGAGGGCCCACGCCGCGGCGCACATGGCTCGTCAAGCGGCGGCGGAGATCGCGGCGGGCAAAGAGGTGGTTCGCAATCAACTTCGCTTGGTGCGGGCCCTAGTTTGGGTCGATGCGCCCCAGCCGGCCTGGGACCTGGCCAAAGCGATGCCGGCCGGCGATCCGCTGTTTCGCGAGGCGATGTGGGCGATTGCCCAGTCCCCGTCGCCTGCAACCCCGCTCGCGCTCAGGCTGGCCGCGGCCCAGGCGGCGCAACCTGCCACCCCCGTGCGCCAGGCCCGGCTGCGCTGGCTGGAGCTGCAGGCGCAGTTTGAGGCCCAGCCCAAAGAACCCGCGGTGGCGCTGGCGTACGCCCAAGCCTGCATCCGCGTCGGCGAATTCCGCAGGGCCCTGGCGGCTTTGGGCCAGGAATCCGCCACCTTTGCCGCCAGTGCCGGTCAAGCGCCCCTGTTGGAAGCGGCCGCGCGCAGCGGCTTAGAGGCAGAGGCGCTCCTCGCTGCAACCACAGATGCCTCCAACCGGTCTGACCATGACAGCCAGTACGCCCTGGGCACCAAGGCCGGCGCCATGTTTGCGGCGCTGCAGGTGTATGACCGGGCGGGCCTGGCGATTTCTCAAGCCGCGGCTGCGCTTTCTTCGCTTGGGCGCTACAAGGAGGCGATCGCGCTCCTGCAACCGCCCCTGGGCCAATTGGCGGCGCATGGCGACGAGTCCACGCGGCACCTGCTGGCCAAACAGTCGCAGGCCTACGCCTATATGCTGGGGGATCTGGAGGGATTTTCGCGCGCGGTGGCTGAGGCGTCGCAGGCAGCGCTCAACGCAGACGACCTGTTTGACCAGTGTTCCAACCTGATCCAGCGAAGCGGCGCCGCGGCGGATGAAGGTCGAACCCGCCAGGCCCTGGCAGATGCGCAGCGGGCCCGCGAAATTGCCGATCTGCTGGGCCACCAGGGGCTGGCGCGAAGCTCGATGCGCGCCATTGCGGCGAACCTGCTCGACCTGGGTGATCTACCTCAAGCGCGCCAGCAGGCAGAACAATTGCTGCGGGCCAGCCGCCGGGCGTTGGCCAGCGGCGATGAACGGTTTTCTCTGCTGCTTTTGGGCGTGATTGCCATGCGCCAGGGCAACCTGCCGGTGGCGCGCCAGCGCTTTGACGACGTCTATGCCCTGGGCGTGCGCAGCGCCGACAGCGATGCTCGGGCTAAAGCCCGCGTCTTTGCAGGCGATCTGGCCCTGGACGGCGAGCGCGACGCCAAAGCCGCCGTGCCGCTGCTGCAACAGGCGGCCAGCCTCTACCAAACGCTGAGCGACCAAGGGGGCGAGCTGCACGCCCGCCTGTCTTTGACCCGTGCGCATTTGCGCGAAAACGACCTGCCCGCCGCGCGCAAACACGTCGACCGGGCCCTGGTTTTGGCGCGCCATCCAGCCCAGCAGTTCTTCCTGCCGCTGGCCCTGGCGACGCTGGCCGACGTGCTAGTCCGCGAAGGCAAGCCCAGTGAGGCCGTGCCGCTGGCCCGCGAGGCGTCGCAACTGGCAGAGAGCCGCGACCTGCCGAGCCATCTGATGCAAGCGCAGCACAGCTTGGGCATGGCCCTGCAAGCCACCAAGGCGGATCCGGAGGCGGCCCTGGCGCTGGAGCGGGCGGCGGTGCTGGCCTCGCAACAGCTGGCCCGCGGCGGACAAGAGGAGCGCGAAGGCCAGCTGGCTTTTGGCGACACCCGCGAGGTGTTTCGCGACGCCATCGACCTGCTGATTCGCCTGGGCAAGGTCGAGCGCGCTCTGGAACTGCTTGAAATGTCCCGCGATGCCAACCTGCGCAAGATCTTTGACCCGTCGCGCCTCAAAGCCCAGGACGGCAAGGTCGGCGGGACGCTGGACGACCTCAAGAGCACGGCGGCGCAGAACGCGGCGGCCAAGAAGGCGCTCTCTGAAGAATTGGCCAAGCCCAAGGAATTGCAGAGCGGCGAGCGAGTCAAGGCGCTGGCAGAGCGGGTGGCGGGCACGGACGGCGAGCTGCGCCAGCTGCTGGCCCGACTCAAGCGCGACCACCGCCAGCTCTATGCGCTGCTGGCCATTACCCCGGAATCGATTACAGAATTGCGCGAGTCGCTGCCGCCAGACGCGATCGTTCTGGAGTTCTTCAGCGCCTCTGACGCCCTCTATGCCTTTGTAATTTCGCGAGACAAGCAGAACGTCCGCGCCTACAAAGTCCCCGTTTCTGCCCAGGAATTGGAGAGCACCGTGGTGGCCTTCCGCCAGGCGCTGCAGCAAGGCGGGCGTTCCCGCGGCAAAGCGCCCGGCAAGGCCCTGCGCGGTTCGCAGCCGCTGGGGCTTGACGAGTCCGACGCCCCGGACCAGACCGCAGTGCTGGGCCGCAAACTCTACGATTGGCTGCTGGCCCCGGTGGAACAGGAGCTGGCCGGCGCCAAAACCACCCTGATTGTGCCGTTTGGCCCGCTGTATTACCTGCCCTTTCACGCGCTGGTGCTGCCCGAAAGCGCCGGCGGGGGCAGCGGCGGTGAAAAGGGCGCCCCGGTCTATGCCATTGAACGGCACCGGCTCTCCTACCTCTCCTCCACCACCATCTTCAAGCTGCTCAAGCGGCAGAAGTCCACAGATCCCAAGACACTATTGGCCTTTGCCAACCCCGATGGCTCGCTGCCCGGGGCGCGGGCGGAGATCGAGCGGGTCCGCGCCAACTCCTTTCCCCAGGCCAAGGTGCTGTTTGAGCAGGCGGCGACCAAGGGCAGGTTCTTTGAATTGGCCAGCCAGTACCGAATCATCCACTTTGCGACCCACGGCGTGCTGGACCGCGACCCGCTGGCGAGCTACCTCAAGATGGCCAAGGACCCCCTGACCGTCGATGAAATCACAGGATTTTCTGGGCTGGAAGACAAGACGGATCTGGTGGTGCTATCGGCTTGCGAAACTGCGCTGGAGGCCGGCCACTCCAACGGAGACGAGGTGATCTCGATCGCCTCCGCCTTTGCCACGGCTGGCGCGCCGGCGCTGGTGGCCAGCCTGTGGGCCGTAGATGACGCGGCAACCAGCGAACTCATGAGCGAATTCTACCGAGTTCTGCAGTCGACGCCGCCAGTGGACACGCTGGAAGCGCTCCGCCAGGCGCAAATCCACGTGCTGCGCTTCCAGAAGGACGGCAAGCGGGTGTTTGCGGCCCCCGGGTTTTGGGCGGCCTTTGAGCTGATCGGCGACTATCGCTAGGGGATCGGTCGTTGGCGGTTGGCTGCGGTTGGTTGTACTCGGGGACACTTTGCCCGTGCCGTCGCCCGGGGTACGATGGCCGGCTGGGGCGGCTCCGTTCGGCATCCCCACAGGTGTTTTCGCAGCTTTTGGGAGGTTAAACCCATGATGAATCTGAAGATGCTCTTGCGCGCCGCGGTGATGGTCGCTGTTACGCTGGTCGCGGCGACCGCCTTTGCCGACATGGCCCCGGGTCCGCGCTGTGGCTGCCAGTTGGCGCCGGGCGAGGTGTCTTACGGCGCGGCGGCGGTGGTGGCAGCGGCGCTGGGGGCTCTGAATTGGCGTCGCCGCTGATTGTTGAGATACAGGGCTGGTTTGGGCGCGTCGCCAGGGGCGACCAGGCTGCGACTTTCGGCGACACGGCGGGCGGCGAATTGCCCTTGCAGGCGGCGCCGAAAGCGGCGTAGGACGCCGTCGCTCCGCGATTCGCATCCTTCGCGCGCGGATCGGACGCGAACCGGACACGAAGCACCATCTTGTCCGAGGCCAAGCAATACCAGGACCTACAGGCCGCCCTGCGCCGGCAAGATTTAGGCGCCTAAATCTTTCCAGGCCGCAGCCCACGCCCGGCGCGCCGCGCCGCCCAACGCTCAATTCAAAACCCCGCTATTGGCACTAAAAGTGCCAATAGCGCCCCTTCCCGCCAAACCCACCCCCGCGCCACGGATGCGCATCGCGGAGCGTCGGCGTCCGACGCCGCTGTCGGCGCCGCA
>JBIKTV010000295.1:0-7315 GCA_044347905.1 Myxococcota bacterium | reverse complement strand
GAGTTCTGGCACGGCTTGGGATTTTGGCTGCTGGGCCCGCTGATGTCGGCGCTGGTGGGCGCGGGGATGGGCCGGCTGGCGGCGCTGCTGACGGCCCGCGGTTCTGGCCAGCGGCTGATTCTGTTGGCGCTGCTGATCGGCTCGTCCCTCCCGGGAGCGCTGGCCTTTCTGCAGGGACCGCAGGTGTTTGGCTACGCTCCCGCGGTGGGCTGGGTGGCCGGGGCTCTGTATGAGGACGGCGTGGCCCTGCACTGGGGCTATGTGGCCTATCGCCTCGTTGACCTGGGCCTTTGGCTGCCTCTGTTGGCCACTTCTCTTGCCCTTGAGCGCCAGCAGTTGCCCTGGTCGCTGGCCTCCTGTCGCTTGGTTTTCCGCAGCCAGAGCGGGCTGGGGGCGGCCCTTTGGCTCTCGCCCTTGGCGCTGGGCGTCGGCCTTGAGCGCGCGGGCCCGGAGCGTTGGCGCGTGGAGGCCGCGGCGGTTGAGGCCGCCCTGCCCGTGCGGGTGCAGCTGGACCAGGAGCAGTGCGGCGGTGTCCCCGGCGACCACAGCCCTGCCCTGCTGCTGCACCTGCCCGGCGGAGCATCCGCGGCGCGGCGGCGCGAATTGTTTACCCACGACGCGTGTTTTCGCTACCGACAACTGCGCGAGTGGTTCGCCGAAGCGCCGCCGGTGCAGCTGTACGCCTGGCCCGATACCCGCGCCAAACAGCGCTGGATGGGCGCCGCGCGGGTGGAGATCGCCAAGCCGTGGCTGGGTCAGGCCCACCTGGTGCTGCCGGAGCTGGGCGCCAGCGTGCTGACCCATGAAATGGCCCATGTTTTTGCGGCGCGCTGGAACCGCGGGCCCCTGGGCATTCCGCTTCGCTACGGCGTCCTGCCCGACGCGCTGGCGATCGAAGGCCTGGCCGTCGCCGCGGAGTGGCCCTTGCGCGGCGGCCTGAGCCCGCACCAATGGGCCCGCGCGGCGCGGCGGCTGAACAAGGCCCCTCCTTACGTCAAGCTCCTTTCGCCCCAAGGGTTTTTGGCCGGAAACAGCGATCTCGCCTACACCCTGGCCGGCTCGCTGGTGCGCTGGCTGCGCGACACCCGGGGCCTGGCGGCGGTGCACACCCTCTACGCCACAGGCGACTGGCCGCTGGCGGCCGGGGCTTCAGTGGAGGAGTTCTCCAAGCAATGGGCTACATTCATTGACGATCCCCTGCTCCACCCGCTCAGCGACGGCGACATGGAGCGCGCCCGCGCCCGCTTTGAGCCCCCCGGTCTGTTTGAGCGCCCGTGCGCCTTGGCCTTGGGCCGCTGCCGCGATCGCGCCGATCGGCTGCTGCGAACGGGTCGGCCGCGGCTCGCGGTGGCGGAGTGGCAAGGGCTGAGCGAGCGCCTCCAGGAGGTCCTAGACGGCCCAGAGGGCCCGGAGGTCGCCTGGGAGCACCGCGCAGCGCTGGCGAGCGCTGGGGAGCCGCTAGAGGCCCTGGCGCAGCTCCAGCAGTGGCTGACGGCCAGCGCCGCCGCGGGGCGGCCGATCAACCGCTTGCAGCGCGCCGCGGCAGAGAGCCTGATGGGCGATTTTGCCTGGCACGGCGCACGCTTGGACGAGGCCCGGCTCCACTGGCGCGCCGCCGCGCAACTGCCGGTGTCTGAGGCAACCCTGCGCACCCTAGAGGTCAAGCAGGCCCTGGCCGCTGAACCGGGGGCGAGAGAGTTTCTGGCCACCCAGCTGCTAGCAGGCGGGACCGCCCAGCGCCCGGGCGCCGTTTTTCGTCGGATGGCCAAAGCCTTGCCCGATCACCCGCTGGCCGGCTACTTGCTGGCGCGGCGCGCTCTGCGGCTGCAGCTGGGCGAGAGTGCGGTGGCGGACCTGGAGCGCTGGCTGCCGCAGCTGCGCCAAACCTGGCCGTGGACGGCGCGCGAGGCCGCCCGGCTGCTGGCCCTGCACAAGGCGCGCACCGGCGACTGCACCGCACTGCAACTACCTGAGTTAAAGACTGAACCGCTAGAGATCCGCTTTGAGCTTGAGCAGCGCTGCGGCTTTGGCCAACCGCGCTGAGTCCAGGCGCCGGCGAGGAGCTCACCTCGGGCTTGCGGGCACGGCTGGTTCGCGCAGCTCTCCGACTGTTCTTCAGCTAAAATCGGGCAAGTGATTGAGCGCCGCTTCCAGGGTGCTCCCTAGGTCCGCGCCCAGATCGACGGCGGCCATCGGAAAAAGCATAGAAGCTATGGGCATGCCCGCCGGGTTGCCGTTCCGCTGCTGCCACTGGTCCAGCGCTTCATCCGAGCGAAACAACCCGCCGCCGCGCGCTGCTTGGGCCGGAGGCAATTCGCCGTCCCATGCGGGCAAGAACAGGGTCACGGTCTCAGGGGCGCGCGTGGCGATCCCGGCCGTGTCGCAGGTCAAAACGATGCGCTGCGCCGGGTCATCCTGGCACACCGCCCGGACCTCGCCGGCCTTCTGCAAGGCGTGCGACACCGCCAGCGCCGCCAACGGCCCCAGCAGGTGCACTTCATGCTGATCATCGTACTTAAAGATCAGCCCTGTCGGCTTGGTAGAGAGCAGGCCCGCCAGCTGCGTCACCTTGCCCGCCTCGACCGAGACCAGGTCCAGAGCCAGCAACGTGTCAAACTCAGCGGCGACTTGATCGCGCTTCTCGTGCAAGTTGTCCGCAGCGGTGTCCAGCAGCTTGTCAACCGAAGCCAACCAACCGCGCGACATCAGGCTCGACACCAGATAGCTGAGCAGCCGCCGCGCAGGATCGCCCAAGGTGCCGACGGTGCGCCGCCAGTAATGGGCAATCTCAAGACCCGCAGGGTCTTTGCGCAACAGCAGCTTGGCCTGATCGTCCAAGAAGGGCATCGGCCCTCCCTTGCCTTGCGAGGCGTTGACTGAGACCTATCTCACCGCATTCAGCCAGTCCAGCTCTCAACCGGCCGAGCTCAAGCCAGCCGAAGCTAGCCCTACCCTGCCAGAACAGACGCAGCGCTGCACAAAGGCAGAACTGCAGAGCCAGAACGGCAGAGGCAATCCAACGGCCGCTAACGACCGCCAGATGCGACTACTTGCCGGCGGCGAGGGCCTTGGCGAGGCGCGAGATCTTGCGGGCCGCGCGCTTCTTGGGGATGGTGCCCTTGGCAGCGCTGCCAGCGAGCTGAGCCATCACCGCGGGGAGAGCGGCTTCACCGGTCCCGGCCTTGGCCGCGGTGAGGAATTTCTTGACCGCCGTGCGGTTGGCTGCTCGGCCGGCGCGGTTGCGGGCACGGGCTTTTTCGTTCTGCTTGGCGCGCTTGAGCGCAGAGACATGGTTGGCCACAGTCGACCTCAAAATGGGCAAGTGGCGGGGTAAACCCGCAGGGGCCAGTAGGGTACGCATGTCAGCGTCAGAGGTCAAGGGCTGCCGACCGCAGGGGCCCAGGAGCGCCGCTTGCAGAGCCGCGGAGCCGGTGCTACACGTCACTACCGGACTGCCATTTGGAGCAAGCAATGCGAATTCTCTACGGAGTCGTCGGTGAAGGGATGGGCCACGCCACGCGATCGCGCGTGACCATCGAGCACCTGTTGAGCCGCGGCCACCACGTGGAAGTGGTCGTGTCGGGGCGGGCCCATGAGATGCTCTCCAAGCATTTCAAGGGGGTCCATCGCATCCACGGCCTCCACATGATCTACGAAGACAACGAGGTCAAGAAGACCCGCACCGCGCTGTCCAACCTCAAGGGGGCGCTCCTGCCGGCGTCCCTGCGCGAGGGCCTGCCGGGCAACGTGCGTCAATGGTATGAAATGGCGCAGAATTTTGCGCCGGACGCGGTGATCTCCGATTTTGAGTCGTGGTCCTACCTTTTTGGCAAGGCCTGCGGCGTGCCGGTCATCAGCATCGACAACATGCAGATCCTGAGCCGCTGCCACCACGACGACGAGGTCTTTGCCGTCGATCCCACGTCGTTCCTGCTGGCCAAAGGCATCGTCCGCGGCAAGCTGCCCCACTGCTATCACTATCTGATCACGACGTTTTTCTACCCGCCGACCAAGCGCGAGCGCACCACGCTGATCCCGCCGATCCTGCGCCCTGAGGTGCTGGCGGCCCAGCCCAGCCGCGAAGATCACGTCCTTGTCTACCAGTCGGGCGAGGGCGCGGAGTCGATCGCCAGCGTGCTCAAGCAGTTTGGCCACCAGCGCTTCCTGGTCTACGGCATGCGCCGCGGCATTTCTGAAGCGCAGGTCGACGGCAATCTGGAACACCAGCCGTTCAGCGAGACGCGCTTTGTCGACCACCTGGCGTCGGCCAAGGCGGTGGTCGCGGGCGGCGGATTTTCGCTGATGGGCGAGGCGGTGTATCTGCGCAAGCCGATGCTGTCCGTGCCGCTGGAGGGCCAGTTTGAGCAGACCCTCAACGCCGTCTACCTGCAGAAGCTGGGCTACGGGCTGTTCCGCCGCGAGATTCAGCCGGGCGACATCGACGAATTGCTCAAGCGCGCGCCGGAGTTCCAGAGCCGCCTGGACGCTTACAGCCAGCCCGGCAACCAGCGGCTGTTTGACGCGGTGGACGAACTGCTAGAGCGCATTGAGGCCGGGGACAAGCTGCTGCCCTAATCGCCCAAGGATAACACCAGTCGTTATGGGCAGTTGGTCTGGGCGCAGGTCATGAAGTCGTCGTACAGGTAGCCGTTGGAGCTGGCCACGCACTTGTCGCCGCACGCCTGATCGGTGCAACCCTGCAGGCAGTTGACGAACGTCACGCAGCCCGGCTCCTGCTGGCACTGGGAGATTTCCTTGCTGCAGTAGGTCTGGGTGCAGGTGTTGTCCTGGCAGTTGTTGGTGTCGGCGCAGTTGTTCAGGATCACGTAGGCGACGATGCCGACGCACTTGCTGTCATTGATGCAGGCGTCCCACTCGTTCGCGCAGTACTGGTCCAGGCAGTTTCCTGAGTTATCCACGCACTTATTGGCTGTGCAGGTCTGGGTGCTGCTGCACTTGCCGCAGTCTTTGCCGCACTTGCTGGAATAGCCGCAGGTCAGGCCGTTCTGCTTGCAGCAATCCACTGTGGTTTTACAGTCTTGCGAGCAGTTGGCGCTGGTCTCACCGCTCTCGCACGCGCCATTGCCGCACACCGGCCCCGGGCTGCCGCAGTCGACGCTGCAGTTGGTCTTGGTCTCACCGCTTTCGCATGTGCCGTTGCCGCAAACGGGGCCCGCGCTGCCGCAGTCGACGCTGCAATTCGCCTTGGTCTCGCCGCTCTCGCAGCTGCCGTTGCCGCACACGGGCCCTGTGTCGCTGCAGCCGGCGCCGATCGCACAGTTGATCAGCGCGCTGACTTTTTGGTTGCCGCTGTAGGACTGGGCGCAGGTGGCAACACAATCGATGCCGCTACAGGCCGCGGCGCAAGTGATAAAGGAGGCACAGGGACCGTCCGCCGCGCACGCCGTGTATTCGCCGTTGCACTTGGCAACTGTGCAGGCCAACAGCGGATTTGTCGGCAACGTGGTGTCCCCAACAACGGCGACATCCTTGACCGCGTCCGGGCCGCTGGTCGTGTCGGTCTGAACGGTGGTGTCTTTGGTCACGTTGGTATCGCCGCCACCGGTGGTCGAGGTGTCGGTGCCGCCGGTCGACCCAGTGGAGCACGAGGCCGTGCGGTACAGCGGCTTGGGATTGCCGGGCTGAAAGCTCTCTAGGCAGTACGTGCCCTGCGCGCAGGGTGTCAACGCCTTCCAGGTGCTGCTAGCCGCGTCGCACTCCACCGGTTGGCCGTTTGAGCAGCCCTGGTACACCTGGTTGGGGTCGCACGCCGCGCCCGCCGCACCACCGACCAGAGAAGCTCCGCCGCCCGCACCGCCTGCTCCGCCGACTACGCACCCAGACATCGCCGCACCGGCCCAGCAGGCCACCAACAGCACCAAACGCTTGCTCATGATTCTCCAGAGGGACAACCGGCGCTGCCAGCGACGCCGCGGCTACATTGTGCAACCGGCCGGGCGGTGTCGCAACTCGCCGGCTACCCGCGCAGCGCCGGTCCCGCAATTTTGCTCAGTTGTGGAGCAGATCGCGCAGGGTCGAGGCGATGTTCTTCAGGTCGGTGCCGCGGCTATTGGCGTTGGCCAAATTGTCCCGCAGTTGCTCAGCGCCGTCCGCCCGGTCGTCTTCGTCATCGCTAGCGAGCAGGGAGCCCGCATCGCCCAAAGCCCGGAGATCAGAGCGGAATGACGACACAACATCGTACAAATCCTGGACCAGCGCCGCCAGCTTGGCTGAATCGCCGGAGCCAGCCGACGCTGCAGGGGCGGAACCCGCTTGGCTCGCCGCCAACTCAGCTTCAGCGCGGGCTTTTTCAGCGGCATCGCGGTCCCGGCGCACGGAGCTGAGCTGCTGCTCCAATTCCGCCAGGGTTTTCTGCATTTCAGCCAGCTTCTTGTCTTGCCCCTCCACCTGTTCTTGCTGCAGCTCCGCCTCTTTGCGGGCGGCTTTGGCTTCGCCCCGCAGCTCGTCGGCCTGATCGCCCAGGCGCTGGAGCTCCTCCTGCCCCTTGGCCGCCTCTTGACGAGCCTTGGACAATTCCCCTTGGATCCCCGCCAGTTCAGCCTGTAGCCGTGCGAGCTCCTCGCCAGCCGCTGCGCCCTGACCCGCCGCCGCGCGGGCCGCCGCCAGCTGCTCCTCAAAATCGGCCTGCTGCCGCTCTACCAACCGGCGGTCCAGCGCCAGCTTCTCTGCCAATTCGTCGCCGTGGGCGCGAGCGTCGTTCAGCTTTTCGCGCACGCCGGCGAGCTCTTCGCGCATTTCGTCGAGCTCCGCGCGCAGAGCCGCCGCGCCATCCCCGGCTGAGGCCTGGGACGCCCGCAGAGCCTCCAGCGCCGCGACGTGATCGCTCAACGCCGCCGCCTGAACAGCCAAAGCCGCGGCGTTTTCTTCAAGCTGCTGCTGCTTTTCCGCCACGAGCGCCTGGCTGTGCGCGGCCTGCTCCTGGAGCTCCGCCAGAGCCTCGTCGCGTTCGGCAATGAGGAGGTCCTTCTCGTTCAGGAGGGCAGTCTTTTCAGCGGTGTCGCGCCGGCTCTCCTCGCCAACCGCGGCACTCTGGGCGATCGCCTCGGCCTGCAAAGCCACCTGCGCCTGCAATTCGCCCACCTGACCGCGCAGCGCCACAGTCTCATCGCCCGCGGATGCCTGGGCGGCTTCCAGCTGAGCTTTGAGCGACTCAATTTGCGCTTGGGCTTCGGACACTTGCAGCTCGCCACCCTCCAGGGCGACCTCAGCTTCCAGCACCTTGTTCTGCAGCTCGCCGGACTCCGCGCGGGCCTCTGCCAACTGCGCTTGGGCCTGGGGCAATTCCTCGCGCAGC
>JBIKTV010000294.1:0-7325 GCA_044347905.1 Myxococcota bacterium | reverse complement strand
CGGTCAAGGCCCTCCAGCACGCGGAGAAGGCCCTGCAGGTCTCCCCGGGGCTGCCAGAGGCCCTGCTGGCCAAGGCGGTGGTGCTCCTGCGCCGCCTGTCCACCGTGCCTGAGAATCAGCGCGATGGCCTTTTGGCGGACGCGGCCAAGCTGCTCGAACAGGCCCAGCAGGCCGCGGAACCGCCGCAGGGCGTGTATGCCGCCAAAGCTCAGCTTTTGCTGATGAAGCGCGAAGATCAGGCGGCGGAGAATCAGCTGCGCGCCGCGATCAAGGACCACCGCGACCTGGAGTCGGCGCTGATGCTGTCGGCGATCCTGAGAGATCGCAAAGCCTTTGACGAGGCCGGGCAGGTGATCGAGGCCGTAGGAGCCGGAGTGGACGATGAGCGGGTGCTGATGGCCCTAGTGAGCGCCAAAATGGGCGCCAAGCAGCTGGATCAGGCGCTGGCCCTGACAGAAAAAGCCTTTGCCCTCAACGGCAAGAACCCCACGGTGGCGCTCATGCGCGCGGACCTGCTGCGGCAGAACGGCAAGGTCAAAGAGGCGATCGCCGCGCTGGAGCCGCTCAAGGGCGGGCCGGACGGCGAGCGCATCCAGCTGTTGCAGGCGCAATTGCTCATCCAGGACGGGCAGATGGCCAAGGCGCTGAGCCTGGTTGAGGCGATCCGCGCCAAGAAGCCGATGGAGCGCGAGCCGGCCATGCTGCAACTGGTGGCCCTGGCCATGGACAACAAACGCGACGAGGCGGAGAAGGTCGCGGCAAAGGCGGTGGCGGACAAAGTGCTCAAGCCCATGGAGATCATCGAGCTTTGGCTGCAGGCCAACGACCTGCCACGGGCGCAGAAGCTGCTGGAGACAGAGGTGGCGGGCGACAAGCCCGATCCGCAGCTCGCGGCGACCCTAGCGGCGCTCTACACGGCCACGGGCAGCAAAGACAAGGCCATCGCTTTGCGCGACCGCGTCGCGGCGACCTTGGGCGACAAGGCGGAAGAATACAAGAAGGCCGTGGACCAGGGCATTGAAGGCGCAGAGGCCGAGGCCAAGGCGATGAAGGACGCGGCAGCCCAGCCTGGCGGCCCGGGCCCCGCAGCCGGCCCCAATTCCGCCGCAGAGGGCCAGCCATGAGCGGGTCCCTAGAGGCCTTGGCGCAACAGGCCCGCGCAGAAGGGCTGCCGTGGCAGGACGGCTGGCTGCCGGTGCTCCACCGCCTGTCTGAGCTGCTGCTGTTGGGCCAAGCGCGGACCAATTTGGTGGGCGACGCCAGCCCTGCCGGGCTTGCCGATCACGTACTGCAAGCCCTTTGCGTGGCCCGTTTGGTGGGTGATGCGGGGGTAGAACCGGCCTGCGTGGTGGATGTCGGCGCTGGCGCAGGTTTGGCCGCGTTTGCCTTTGCGCTGGTTTGGCCGTCGGCGCAAGTGGTAGCGGTCGAACCACGGCGATTGCGCGTTGAGTTTATTGATGAAACTGCAAGGAGTCTGGGGCTCCAGCGCGTCACGGCGCAGAAGCGCTCCCTGCACAGCGCAGACCTGCCGCGCGTCGATCTCGCCGTCGCCCGCGCGGTGTGGCCCGCGGCAGAGTGGCTGCCCAAGGCCTGGCCGCTGCTTTCGCCTCGCGGGGTGGCGGCGGTGCACGGCCACGGTCCCCGCGCAGAGCTGGAGCTGGCTCTGGCGCCGCTGGGCAAAGTCGTGGGCTCGTTGGATGTCCCCGGGCCTCGCGGTCACGCTGTGGCGATTCTGCGGGCCAAATGACCTGCCCAGCCTTGGCTCCACGGCGCAAGTAGGCAAAGTGTTCAGAGTATGCGGTGCTGAGGAGGAGGGCAGGGCACCCAGGGGGGCGAGCCAACGCGGCGATGGCGTGGCCCGTCACTCGCTCTGAACGGGCAGATCGCGCAGCACCGCCACGGCACAGCCCACCAGCCGGCCTTTGCCGGCGCGAACAAACGGCACGCCGCCGCCCGCACACGCTTGGCGCAGCACCGCCTCTGACGCATGGCTGATAAAGCCCGTCAGGCCCAACACCACCTCGTAGCCGCCGTTTCGCACCCGATCGCTGGCGGCGTCGACGCTGGAGCCGTTATCCGTCAGGCACCAGTCCAGCTGGGCGAATCCCAGGCCTTCGCGCAAATGGCGATCCAGGTGGGGATCGGCGCGGTTGCCCAGCACCAGGGCGCGCTTGCCCTCCAGCAGCAGCCGGGCCTTGGCCACGGGGCCCGCCTCGGCGGGATCGGCGCTTTCCGCCTCTTGGGCGGGCACGGGCGGCGGGGGCAGGGGTGCCACTTGCCCAGGCGCGCTCAGGCGTTTTTGCACTTTGCGCCAGCGGTCCCGCGCGGTGCCGTCGCTGGGAAAGGCCAGCTGAGCATCCGTAGCCAGAATCAGCTCGCGGTGGCCGGCCAGCCGCTCCGCCAGTTCCTCAGCGTTAAACAGCTTGTAGATGCGGAGGAACCAGGGGTAAAGCGCCTCTGCACCGGCCTCGACCGCAGGAAGCTCGGCCAGCACTTTGCGCAACTCGCCGCGTTGGGGAGAAAAACCGTTCTCCTTTGCCCAATCGCGCGGCGGCAAGGTCTCTGGCAGCAGAAGCTCGGCCATGCTCGGCGGCACCGTGTTGCCCAGCCGCTGCGTCAGCCAGCGGAGCCAGCCCATGGCCCGCCCCCACGGCTCGGGATCGGCGCTCAAGCGCAACCAGCGGAGCATTCGCGCGACCGCAGCCATTTCCTTGATCGGCGGGTTCTGCCGCAGCTCCGCGGCGCGCAAGATGGCGGCGGGCGAGCCCGGCTCCTCAAGGCCCGGCAGAAGCTTGCGCAGGGTCGCCTGGGCCTCGCCTAAGCGGCTGCGCGGATCCCGCGGCTGGGCGCCCAGCTTGCTGCTATCGGACCAGCCGTATTCGTCGATCGCCGTGGCCTCTGCCATCGCCAGTTCGGCCAGTTCCGCCACATCGGCCCAAGAGCGCGGCTCGCCGCCCACGAGCGCTATGCAATCGCTTGGCCGAGCGTCCAGCCGCAGCGCCGCCACTTGCCCCGGCCAATAGCGCCGGGCGATCGCGCCCATCCGCGCCGCAAGTCCGCTGACTCGCTGGGTCACCAACTCATCCCCCAGGCGATCTTGCCAATCGCGGGCAACTGCGATCCAGGCCACCAGCTGCAAGCGCATCAACGCAGCAGAAAGAAGAGCAAAGTCCTGGGTTTCCTCAATGTCCTTTTCCAGAGCGACCAAGGCCCCCAAGGCGTCGTCGATGCGCGCAAAGTCCACGGGCCGGGTCGCTGGGCGGGGCCGCACCGGCGCAACCTCGGGCTCCGGCACGGGGCTTTGGGGCACGGGCTCTGCATCGACACTCTTGGGCTCTTGCTCCGGCGCTTGGGCTGGCTCGCCGGCGACCACCTGTGGATCCGCGACCACTGCCGGTGCGGGACTCCGGTCTGCCTCCGCCGGTTCGTCCGCAAAATCAGCTGGGATCGCCTGGTCTTCTGGAAGGTCGGCCCCCAGGTGCAGCTGCCACAGTGTCCGCGCCAGGGGATGGGCGAGCATCTGCCCCAGCGCGTGCTCCAGCGCCGCCTCGCGGTCCGCGCCGTGGCCAAGCACCGCCGTGCCGTGACCCAACACTGCGCAGCTCCACCACTCTTGTTCGCGCCAGCGCAGCTGATAGCCAAGCTTTTGGAGCCGCTGCTGGGTCTGATTCAGCTCGGGAGAAAGGGTGTTCATGGCTTGGAGCATGGGCATTCCCGCCCAGGTGCGCAAGCTGTCCACAGCCAGCGGAATCGCCGCCTTGGCCGCAACTCGGCGCCGTGCCTACTTGGCGCCTGCGCCGGCCTTTGGGGCGCCAGCGAAAATTCGCTTGTGCTCAACGCAGATTCTAACGCTCGGCGCCTCGCAACGGCTTGCGCAAGCGCTCGACCAGCATCTCAATCGCCACGCGATTATTGCCACCTTCCGGAATGATGACATCGGCATAGCGCCGCGACGGCTCGACAAACGCCTCGTGCATCGGCCGCACCGTCTTGAGGTACTGGCGGCGGATGTCTTCAAACGTGCGGCCGCGGCGCTCCATGTCCCGGCGAATGCGCCGAAGCAGGCGAATGTCCGAGGGTGTCTCGACAAACACCTTGACATCAAAGCGCTCTCGCAGCCCCGGCTCGGCAAAAATCAGGATTCCCTCGACCACGATGACCCGGGTTGGCTCCAAGCGCGTGGTCTGGGCCTTGCGCTGGTGAAGCACAAAATCGTAGTTGGGCCGTTCCACCGCTTCGCCGCGGGCCAATTGGTCCAGGTGGGCGGCGAGCAACTCGCTCTCTAGACTATCCGGGTGATCGTAGTTCAGCAGGGCGCGCTGATCCGGATCCAAGTGGGGGTGCTCGCGGTAGTAGTGATCGTGCTCAATCAGCGTGACCGACTCGCCGGCCAACTCCGCCACCACCGTGCGGGCGATCGTGGTCTTGCCCGCGCCCGTGCCTCCGGCGATCCCGATGATCAGCGGCCGCGGCGGCAGCCCAAGGCTTTCCTGGCGTCGGCGGGCCGCATCCAGCTCTTCAGCCAGCGGGATGGGAGCGGATTCCTCTGGTGCGGCGCCTGATTCGCTGTGCATGCTGTCCTCTGCGTCTTGGCTGCCAGGGCTCCGGGGCCCCCTCGGCGGCGGGACTGTACCGCGAAACCGCAGAATTCCTCAACCTCAAAGCGCGGAGCGCCGGGCAGCAATCTCCGCCGCTGGCCGGTCAATGCCCCACAACCCCCAATTGATAGCTTATATAACCAGAGAGTTGCGCTGCGCTCCGGCGCATGGATCGTCAATTCGCACTTTGCTCGGGACCGTGCCATTATCGCCCGACCCTCCGGCGCGCTGCCGCGTTGCGGGGGTTGCCCACTGTGTCTGAGGTGCCGCATGCCGCCGCCCGTTCGTCCCGGTCTGCCCACGCACCTGTTGGACCACTTGGGACCTGCCGGCGATGCCGTGCTCGACAAAGACGGCGTCGTGGCCGCCCGCGCCGCGCTGACGCTGGTCGAGTCGCTGCCCGCGATGACCTCTGCCCTGCATGAGCGCTCTGCCTGGCTCGGCTATGTCCGCAGTCTGCTTGTGGAATTGGGGGATGCCTGCCCGGAAGACGTTGAGGTCCGGCTGTTGGCCAGCATCTCGCGCACTGCCTTGGCGGCTCATGAGACCAGCGCTGGCCTAGCCGCCGCCGACCACGCCCTTGCCCGCGCCGAAGAGACGGGCGAGCTCGCCGCGCAGGTGTCGATCTTGGCCGGTCGCCTGCCGTATGTGGCCCACCGATCGCCGCTCGACGCCAACCGCGATCTCCGCAAGATGGACGCGGCTTGGAGCCTGCTCAGCGAAGACATCCACCTCGATGACAGCCTGCAGCTGTTGTACGCAGAGGTGTTGCTCGCCCGCGCGGCCTACCACGGCTCCTGTGGGCAGATCGACAAGCTGCGCCAAGAGATCACCGAGCTTGGCCGCCTGAACCTGCCGCGCTGCGAGGCGCTCAGTTTTGTGGCGACGGCGAGTTTTGCCTTGCTGGGCCAGTACTATCTGCGCGCCGGCCAGCACGCCGCGGCCGTCGATCCGCTCAGCCGTGCCGTGCAACTCTGCGAACAGTCAGGTGCTTGGACGGAAGCGGCTAATCTGCAGACCACGTTGGCGGCTACAGCGCTGCTTCAGGGGCAGTTTGACCAGGCGCTGGTCCATGCGCGAGCCGCGGTCGTCGACGCCCAGCGCAGCGGCGCGAGCCACGCCCAGCCCGATCCTTGGCTCGGCTTGCCGTTGGATGTCTGCCCCGTGCGCTCGGCGGCGGAAGCCGTCCATGCCGCCGCGGAAGCCGTGCTCACTGCCCAGGATCTAGCTGATCCAGCGGGCTTTTTGCTGTCAAGCGCGGCGATGGTCGCTTTCTACCTTGCCGACGACCGCGCCCTAGAAGCGCTGGACGCCCTGACTGAAGCTACGGAAGTGGCCAAAAGCCTAGAGGATCCCAGCATTCCAGCGGCACTGCGCGGGATCTCGGAGCGCTTGCTCGGTCACTTGGGCGTGCTCAAGGTGTAAGGCGACCGTTTTCGCAGTAGGAAGGACAGCCCGAAATTCGCCTTGCGTTTGGCGGACGTCAGCGGCCCGCCAGCGCGTCTGCCCGCTGCACAGCGGCCTGAACGGCGTGGGTCATGGCCTCTGGCCACTGGCGCTGGGCAAGAGTCTGCAGCGCCGCTTCCGTCATGCCGCCCTTGCTGGTGACCGCCTGGCGCAGCTGCGCCGGACTCCGCGCGTCGCCCTCCAGCTGCCGGGCGGCGCCGATGAGCGTCTGCCGGGCCAAATCCGCCGCCACCGCCGGGGCTAGCCCCACCGCTTCGCCCGCGGCCTGCATGGCCTCGCAAAGGGCAAACACATACGCCGGTCCGCAGCCTGCCACCGCGGTAAAGGCATCCATCTGCGCTTCGGCCAGCTCCAGCGTCAGGCCCAGGGGCGCGAGCAAATCGCCTTGCGTCTGCCGATCACCCGGAGTCAGCCCATCGCCTGCGCTCCACGCCACCACGCCGCGCCCCACCGCCACGGCCGTGTTGGGCATCCAGCGCACCACCCGCGCCTCGGAGCCCAAGGACTGCTGCAGCTGCGCCAGATCCACCCCGGCCAGGATGGAGATCCACAGAGGTCCGGCGCCACCAGCCGCGCTTTGGGCCAGTTGCGGCAAGACTTCGTGGCGCTGTTGCGGCTTGACGGCCAGCAGTACCGCGTCGGCCCCGCGGATCGCCTGGATCAAATCTGTGCCGCAGGTCACGCCATAGCGCTCGCGCACCGCCGCCGCCGCCGCTTCGTCCGCCACGCAAACCTGCACGTCTGCCCGCGCCACCACCTGCTGGTCCAGCCAGCGCTGCAGCAGCGCTCCGCCCATGTTGCCGCAGCCGATCGAGGCGAGTTTCACGCTTGGCTCCCCAGCATTTGTCCAGCGGTCGCCCGCACACCGCGCAGGACGTCCGCCGCCACAGCGCGGCCTTTGCCTGGCCTCTGCAGAGCCGCGACACCCAGGCAGCCTTGGCCACAGCCGATCCACACCAGCGGGCCTTCAACCGCAGCGATCTGACCCGGCTCGGCTCGCCGATCGGAGAGCTGCAGCCCTTCCGCAAACACCTTCCAGTCCTCTCCTGGCGCCAGCAGGCTCGCAAAAAACGCTCCCGGCCACGGCTGCATCGCCCGAATCTGGCAGTGCAACTCCTGGGCGCTGCGCCGCCAGTCCAGCCGCCCTTCGCCCTTTTCGATCGGCGGCGCCCAGGTCAGGCCCTCTGTGCCCTGGGGCTGTGGCTGCAGCGCGCCATTCCACAATTCGTTCCAGCGCTCTAGCAGGAGTTGAGCCCCCGC
>JBIKTV010000045.1:0-21088 GCA_044347905.1 Myxococcota bacterium | reverse complement strand
CTGGCCGACCAAGTGGAAGGGCTTCACCCTCGACGGCAAGGGCACCGACGTCAACGTCGAAGAGCTCGAACTGGCCGTTGAGAAGCTCGAGCGCGGTTGATCCAGCGGTCCTGCGGGACCTGCGGAGCACCTGAGACGTTCAGCGTCTAACAGCCGGCGGCGGATTCCTTGAAGGGGTTCCGCCGCCGGTTGCGTTTTTGCCGGCCTCGGGTGCCTCGCAGTGGAGGGGGACGGAATGGGAGTCGCCCAACAGCATGGGATGACGGAGATATTACGGCTCGCTGCTAGACTCTTCCGCGTCGCGGAGATCGCGGTACTCCTCTGGCGTCACGCACTTGCCGGCCCAGGCGCGACACAAGCGATCGCGGCTGCACAGGTCAGAGCGCCGACAATCGCTGGAGAATCGCGTCGCGCACACCAAGACGGTCACGCCCTCTGGCAGATCGGCTGAGGCGACGGCTTCTGGCTCCATGCGCGCCTCGACCGGGCGGCATTTGGCTTGGGCGACGCACAGATCGCTGGCCTGGCAATCCTCCGCGCTGACGACCGCGCAGACGCCGTGCAGGGGGCTACAGCGGCCCAAAGAGCGGCACAAAGCTCCGCGCTTGCAGTCCCCACGCGATGCAGCGACACAGCGGCCGTCCACCGCGCTGCACAGGCCGGACTCGGCGCAACCGCGGTGGCCCAGGCAGTCTTCGTCGCGCAAGATCGCGCATGCGCCGCCCAAGGCGCTGCACAAGGCCTTTTCGCGGCAGTCCTTGCTGGGGCCGCAGTCCGCTACAGAAGCGGCGACGCAGCGGCCGTTCTTGGCCGAACACAAGCCGTGGTTGCGGCAGGCATCCAGGACTCGGCAATCGCCGCCGGCGGGCTGGCAAATGCCGTCCAAAAGCGTGCAGGCGCCGTCAGTGCGGCAACCGCTGGAGGCAGCGCATAGGGCGTCGCTGTCGGGTGCGCAGAAGCCGCGATAAGCCCGGCAAGCGCCAGAGGTTTTGCAGGCTCGCGAGCCCTGGCAGTCCTGGTCATCGGCGGCGGCGCACAAGACGACTGTGGGGTCGCTGGGCAGACCGACGACTTTGCTGCACGCGCCGTTCTGCTGGCATCGAAAGGAGTTGCGACAGTCTGCGCTGCTGCCCACCACGCACTGGCCGGCCGAGTCGATGGCGCATTTGCCAAACACGTCGCAGAGATCGCCGCAGCGTTCGCGGGCATGGCCGCCCAGCAAACAGACGCCATTTTGCGGCAGGCAGCGGCCTTCCGTGCGGCACAATTGGCTCTGGTTGCAGTCGTCTTCTTTGATGGCCAGGCAACGGCCGTCCTTGGCGCGGCACTGGCCGGAGCGGGCGCAGAGATCGCTGAACTGGCAGTCGCGATCGCGGTCGACCAGGCATTCGCGGCCGTGGGCGGTGCATTTGCCTTCGCGCGCGCAGTCCGGGGTGCGGCGGCAGCCCTCTGGGTGACTGCACACACCTTCATGGCAGACTAGCTCTGGGCGGCAGTCAAACGGTCGATCGCAGCTGCTGCCGATCTCACCCAAGCCCCAGCAGCCGCTCAGGAAAAGCGCAAGCGCAACCATGCCAAAGCTGGGAACGCCGGCGAGCCATCGCAAGGTGGGGGGGAGGAGGGACACGCGTTTGGCGCCCAGAACCGGTCAGGAACCGGGCGAAGCGACCGCAGTATCGCAAACGCACTGGCGCGGCACCTTGGTCCGGTGGGTGCGGCAGCGCTCGCGGGTGACCTCGCAACGGGCGGCAAGGGGGCCGTTGCTCGGATAATCAGCTGAAATATCGCAGACTTTACTGGCCAGCTCGCAGCTCTGCCCGGATTGGTTGCACATCTGGAAGCAGAATTCCAGGCTGTTGTCGGTGCTGGCGGTCGAGGTGATCTGGTAGCCGAGCTGCATCTGCTGGGTCGTATAGATGTTCACCTTGGTGGCGATGTCCTGGTCCAAGCCCCCCAGGCGATCGACCATCTCACCGTCGCCAGAGCAGGCGGCCATGCTCCAGGCAGCCAAAGCAGCGATAGCAGAAGAGCAAAAGCGGGACGAAGGGCTGGGCATGGGACTCCGTGAGTCTGACCTGACCGTCTATGGTACCCAAACTGCGACGCCAGGACAACTCGAGCGGCTTTGCCCATGGGCCCGGTGCGGCGGGCGTGCGCGGTTTTGCAGAACTTGGCCGGGCAATTGCCCCCAGGACTTGCAGCCACGGCAGCGACGCAAGAAACTAGTACCCCAAACCCGAAATTCGCAGCGGGTTCGTCGGCGGCCATCGCACGGGTTTGGGGTACTACTGCTGGGTCTTTTTTTGTACATCGAACACTGAAGCCCTGGCAACTCGCCGTAAACTTGGGGTTCGATGTACTAGGGGCCCCGGAGGCATGGATGGCGAGCGCGGTCCCGCAAATTTTGACCCAGCAGACCCTTTCGCCTCAGCCGCGGACGGTCGTCGACCTGTTTGAAGCCCGCACCCGCGCGGAGCCAGACAAGGTGATGTTGCGCTGCAAAACCAGCGGTCAATGGCGCAGCACGACGCTGGCGCAGTGGCGGCAGACCTCGCTGTCGTGGGCCAAGGGCTTGGTCGCTATGGGCATTCAGCCTGGCGACCGCGTGCTCCTGGCGTCGCAGACCCGCGCGGAATGGCTGATGGCCGACCTGGCGATCCAAATGGCGGGCGGCGTGACCGTGCCGCTCTACCCTTCAGCCACCGCCCAGGAAGTTGCCTGGATCGCAGAGGATTCAGGAGCGCGGCTGGCGATCTGCGAGAATCCCGCTCAGGTAGAGAAGCTGGTGGCGGCCCGGGCCCAACTCACCAATCTGCATCGCCTTCTTTTGATGGAAGAGTTTGCCGCGCTGGACCGCCCGGATGCCCTTGGCCGCACCGGAATTCGCCTGGGCGAAGTGGTGGCGAGCGGCGATCCGTGGGTGCGGCCGCTGGTGACATTGAGTGAAAAGGGGGCGGCGATCGAGACGGCTGTGGTCGAGGAGCGCTGGCAGCAGCTAGATCCCGAGGCGCCGTGCGCAATTCTCTATACTTCTGGGACAACTGGCCAGCCCAAAGGCGTGGTGCTGAGCCATCGCGCCTTTGTCTGGGAGGTGTTGGCCTGCCAGCAAGCGCTGGACGTGCGTGCCGACGACCTGTTGTTCCTATTTCTGCCTTTAGCCCATAGTTTCGCGAAGATGGTCGCGACGGTCTGCATCGGGGTCGGTTGCCCGATCGCCATGCCCGAGTCGATGGCGACGCTGATGCGCGACCTGGCCGAGGCCAAGCCGACGGTGATGCCCAGCGTCCCGCGGGTGTTTGAAAAGGTCTATACCAAGATTCTCGCGGGGGTAGAGAGCGCCGGTCCGGCCCGCAAACAGGCTTTTCGCGCCGCCCTGGCTGTGGGGCGCAAGGTCAGCCAGCAGCGTCAGCGCGGCAAAGAGCCCAACGCGCTGCTGAAATTGCAGTATCAGCTGGCCCATCGCGCTGTATTTGCGCGGATCCATCAGCTTTTGGGCGGGCGAATCCGCGGTTTCATCTCCGGCGGAGCGCCTCTGTCCAGGGAGCTGGCGGAGTTCTTTCACGCCTGCGGCATGCTCATCTTGGAAGGCTACGGCATGACGGAAAACACCGCCGCTGCCACGGTCAACCGGCCGGATGATTTCAAGTTTGGCACCGTGGGCAAAGCCCTGCCGGGCGTCGAGATCGCCTTGGCCAAAGACGGCGAAGTGCTCATCCGCGGCGGCAATGTGATGACCTGCTACTGGAACAATCCCGAGGCCACGGCAGAAATCCTTGACGCGGACAAATGGTTGCACACCGGCGACATTGGCACCCTGGACGAAGCGGGCTTTCTGAGCATCACCGATCGCAAGAAAGATCTGATCATCACCGCAGGCGGCAAGAACGTTGCACCGCAGAATCTGGAGTCCCTGCTCAAGAATTCGCGGTGGGTCTCCAACTGCATGGTCTACGGCGACCGGCGCAAATTCCTCTCTGCGCTGATTACGCTGGACGAAGACGCGCTGGCCGCATGGGCTAAAGAGCGAGGCATTGCGCATAGTTGCCACGCAGAGCTGACGCAGAAGCCGGAAGTGTGGAAGCTGATTCAGGCCGATCTGGATGACAAGAACCGCGCGCTGGCGAGCTACGAGACGATCAAGAAGTTCGCCATTCTGGACCGCGACTTTACCGTGGAGCGCGGCGAGCTCACCCCGTCGCTAAAGCTGCGTCGCAAGGATATTGTGCGCAATTACCAAGGGTTGCTCGACTCCTTCTACTCTGAGCACTATTGAATTGGCCCGGCACTGGCCGCGGTGCAGCGCTTTAGGGCGCGTCTGCGAGCGACTGGACCGGCCTTTACCGAGGTTACCGTGAGCCCTGCCCCGTCCCCACCGGTCCACCCCAAGACCGTGATCTGCCTGCCGACTTACAACGAGCGCGAGAATTTGCCGCTGATGGTCGAGGCGATCCACGGCGAAGTGCCAGACGTGCACATCTTGATTATTGACGACAATTCTCCCGACGGCACCGGAGAGATCGCCGATCAGTTGGCCGCCGGCGACGCCCGGGTTCATGTCCTGCACCGCCAGCAGAAGCAGGGCTTGGGTCGCGCTTATGTCGCCGGGTTCCACTGGGCGCTGGCCCGCGACTACCAGCTGATTTTTGAGATGGACTGCGATTTTTCGCACCCCGTGCGGTTCTTGCCGGAATTCCTCAAGCAGGCCGAGCAGTACGACGTGGTACTTGGATCGCGCTACATCCCGGGCGGGGCGACGGACGACTGGGACTGGAAGCGCCGGCTGATTTCGCGCGGCGGCAACACCTACGCCCAGCTGATTCTGGGGCTGCCGTACAAGGATTTGACTGGCGGTTTCAAGTGCTTCCGCCGCAGGGTGCTGGAGACGTTGCCGCTCGATGAGATCGTCTCCAACGGCTACGTGTTTCAGATCGAGATGACCTGGCGCGCAGTGGTCCACGGATTTTCCATCGGCGAGGTGGCCATCCACTTTCCGGATCGCACCCGCGGCCAGTCCAAAATGTCGGGGTCGATCGTGCGCGAGGCGGTGGTCAACGTGTGGAAATTGCGGCTGGCCAAGGGCACGCTGGCTCGCCAGGCCGCCAAGAATCGCTAGGGTTGGCCTGGTCCACCTCAGCGGCAACTGCCTGCGGTGACGGCGAATGGCCGCGCCAACCTGAACGGGAACGCGGATTGACCCTGGCCTCTGGGCGCACCGCGGGATACACTAGAGGGCCCCCTGCGCTGGTCGATCGGGCCAGGCACCGCTGGGGAGACAATCCGCGAATCTTGAAGACCTCGCCCGGCCGGGCTGTAGTGCCCGCCCTCAGGACCGACCATGAGCTCCACTCCCAACGCTTTGCTCGGCAAGGGCAGCGATTTTGAAGGCAAGTTGACGTTTGAAGGCACCGTGCACATTGACGGGCGCTTCACCGGCGAGATCTTCAGCGAAGGCACCCTGATCATCGGCGAAGGCGCTGAGGTCCAGGCGGAAATTCGCGTCGGATCGGTTGCTGTGTATGGCAATGTCACCGGCAACATCACTGCGGCCGACGCCGTGGAGCTGCACGCCCCGGCGAGCCTGCGCGGCAACATCACTTCGCCGGCGCTGCACATCGACAAAGGCGTGTTCTTTGACGGTTCGTGCCAGATGACCAGCAAAGCCAGCGCTCAGCCGCGGCCGCCGGCCCTGCCCGCCAGCCGTCCCGCGCCGGCGCCCGTGCTCCAGCCGCAAAATCTGCAGTCGCAACAGGCGCAAGTGCAGCAAATGCGCGAGTCGCAGCAGATGCAGCCGCCGCCGCCCCCTGCGCCGGCCCAGCGGAATTCTGGCATTTTCTTGCCGGAACCGTCGCTGCAGCGCCCCACGGGTGAGCTGCCACATAAGTTCTGATCGCCGCAGGGCCTGTGCCTGTCCTTAGAACGTTAAAGAATACCGCCCGATAAGTGAGCCCCTTGAAAACCATCCAAGAACGGCGGCCCCTGGCCGGTTCGGCCCTGGCGTGCAGCGTCCATTCCCTTGGCGGCAGCGACGGCGCCATTGCCACGGCCAGCGGCTACTCCGGGCCTATCCGCGTAGCTGGCGGGGTGCCGGGCGATCGCGGCGTCGTGCGGGTGCTGCACAGCGGTCAGCACGGGGCCTGGGCGCGCTGGCTGCGGCTTGATGAGCCCTCTAGCTACCGCCGGGCTGCGGAGTGTGCGGCCGTGCTGCGCTGCGGCGGCTGCCCGTGGCAGATGGTGGACGCCGAAATGCAGCGCCAGACCCGCTTGGACGCGATCAACCTGCACCTGCATCGCTGGCTGGGGCCGGTGGAGCCCAGCTGGGCGCCGCTGCAAGAGATGAGCGTGGGCTACAGAAGCCGCGCCCAAGTGGTGCTAGGTCGCAAACGCGGCCGAATCGTATGGGGTTTTTGGGGTCCCGGCAGCCAGGAGCTCGCCGCGGTTGAGCTATGCCCGGCGCATTTGCGCAGCGTCGATCAGGCGCTGAACCGCGCGGCGGACGAGCTCGATCGCGCTGGCGTACCCGTCGCCGGCGAGGCAGACGGCATTGGCGCGACCGGGCTGATCTACCGCATCGATCCGCGCTCAGAGCTGGGCATGCTGACAGTGCTGTGCGGTGATGTGGAGACCCTGCGCCCCGCCGTGCAAGGCCTTAGCGAAATCCCCGGCGTCGTTGGCGTTTTTGCCGCCCCTGTGGCGCGCAAGGGCGGTCCGCCGGTGGGTGAACGGGCCATCCACCTGGCCGGCGCTCTGCGCGCTCCGCTGGCCTGGCAGCTGGCAGCCGCGGATCTTCCGGACCTGGAACTGCAATTGGGGCCCACGGCGTTTGTGCAGACCCGCCACGACGCCGCTGAAGGCCTGATCGCTGCCGTGGCGGCGATGCTGCCCAGCGAAGGTCCGGGGCTGTTGGATCTGTTCAGCGGCGCTGGCGTTTTTGGCTTGGCGCTGCGCCAACGTTTTGCCGAAGTCTGGCTGGTCGAGCGCGAAGGCCCGTCTATCGCCGACGCCCAGGTAAACGTCGATCTCCTTGAGGCCGGCAACGTTCGCGTCTGCCCGGGCGATGCAGCTGAGGTCCTGGCCCAACTGCACCGCGATGGCGCCACCTTTGGCTGCGCCGTGGTCGATCCGCCGCGCGCCGGTTGCGGTCCGGAGGTCGTCAAGCAGCTGAGCGCGATCCCTTCGCTGCGGCAGATCGCCTATGTGTCCTGCGGCCAAAGCGGATTGCAGCGCGATGTCGCGGCGTTTGCCGAGCACGGCTGGCGGATCACCGCGGTGCAAGCCCTAGAGATGTTTCCGCACACCCCGCACGCAGAAGTGCTGGTGCAGCTCTCGCGGTAGGTTCACCCGGCCTCACCGCCGCGGGCTTTGCCCAAATCCTCTGCAATTTGACCCCATTTCTCTTCGCCTAGCCGCGCCTGCAGGCCCTGGAACAGCGTCTGCTCTTCCCAGCGCACGTGGGCCTCGAGAGCCTCGGCCACAGCTTCAGCATGGGCCACCTGCGGGGGCTGGCCGGCGGCTAGATCGGCGATCATGGGCGCCACCAGATCGCGCAGTTGCTTGTGCTGGCCCAGCAACTCGGAACATTCCTCTTCATTCATATGCCCTAGCAGCACCGTCTCTTCGTCGGCAAAATGGCCGGCGAGGCTGTCTCGCCAAGCGATCGCCAGTTCAAGGGCGGCGCGATCGCGCAAGACGGCAGCGCCCGAGGCCGCGGCCCAGCGCACGTCTCGGGTCAGGGAGAGGGCGGTGAAGTGTTCGCGAGACAAGGGTCGCAAAGCCGGATGACGCCACATGATTGCCTGCCTGCAGCCCTTAGGCCGCGATCCAAGGAAAGAGCGCTGCCGCGCACAGCACCGCCAGCGCCACGCCGACGATCTGCAAATGCCGCGGCCGTTGCACCAGGGCCCCGCCCAGCGCGCCGCCGCCGCCGACGAGCCAGACCGTCGCCGCTGGTGGATCGCCGTAATCGGCCCTTAGCCAAGCCCCCAGGCCCAGTGCGGTGAGACCAAGGGGCAGCCAGGCGTGGCGAGCCCAAAGAGGAGGATTCGCTGTGAGCATGCGGATCTTCGCGGCATGCACCGCCAGCGTGTCGAGCGCAAACGCGCTGCCCCAGCTGAGCAAGAGCGCCTGACCGACCAGCGGGTGAGCGCCGCCCGCTTGGGCAAGCAGCCCAGCGACCGCCGCGACAGCCCAAGCCGCCGCGACTTCACCGCTGGGGCTGCGGTCGCGGTCGAACAACACCATCGCCGCCGCTAGACCACCCACGGCCCCGGCCACGGCCAGGGGTTGCACCAGGGCTTCCCAGCGCTGATCCAGAGCCAAGAACGCCAGCACCAGGGCGACCCCGCCGAGCGCGGCTGCTTGGCGCATGCGCAACGTCCCCTCGGCCTCGCGGCGCCGCGTGGTTCTGTGGCCCAACGCGACCGCCAGTGGCTCGCGGGCGAGAAAGAGCAGCCAGACGGCCAAGGCCAGAAGCCACGGGTCCAAAGGATGGAGGGCCATCGCCAGCCCCGCCGCAGTCGCGGCGATCAACTGCACCCAAGCGCCGTGCTCGCGGGGCATGGGCGGCCGCCACCAGGTCAGCGTTTGGGGATGAGGGGATGCCATCGCGGGCCCTTGCAGGTGAACCCGCTGAGGCGGGCCGGCGATTCTGGCTGCGATCCGCTGCGGCTATCAAGCGATGGGCGTCTGCGGAAAAGGGATCAATTGGCGTCCGCGGGTCGCGTTCGAGGCATGACTGCAAATTTCATATGATTATGGACAAACGACCGATCGACACTCCGAGGTAGCAGAAGCCGATGGCGGGGTTTGCATTGATCGTCCGCGGCACCTGCCCACCGGGCCACCGCAGTTCCGTCACCGTCCCCACGCGAAGACGCTGGACTCGCGGTTTTCTGTCGGGCAAACTCAAACTCCTTCCCGGAGGTCGCCATCCAACTCACTTCAGCCCAGCACGAAGCAGAAGGCGCTTACCTGTTTGTCGAGGATGAGGGCCGCGTGCACCGATTTCGCCTCGATCAGGGCGAAGTGCGGATTGGCCGCGATCAGACCAACGACATTTGGATCGACAGCCCCGCGGTGCGACCGCAGACCTGCTTGGTTTACGCCCGCGAAGGGCTGCACCACCTCAAGGTCTATGAGGGCGCCAAGGTGCTGCTCAACGGCCAGGCGGTGCGCGGCCTGCACCAGCTCTACAGCGGCGACCGCATCGGCGTTGGCGACCGCGAGCTGCTCTACGGGCGCGACGACTCGCTGCCCCAAGTAGCTGTGGGTCTGACGGTCATTTTGGACGGCGTGGTGCAGTACGCCACGGTGTATCGGCGCAATCGCGTGCGCCTGGGCCGGGTGGACGCCGACTTGGTGCTGGGCGATTCATCTGTCTCCGACCGCCATTTGGTCATTGAGTGTTACAGCGATATTGGCCTCTTCGCCTTTGATCTGGGCAGCCAGGCCGGGACGTTTGTGCGCGGCGAGCGCATCGATGAACGCAGCCGGCTGGCGGACGGCGATGTGGTGCAGCTGGGCCGGGTGAGCCTGCGCGTGCATTTGCTGCCCGTTGAGGCATACGGCCTGCTGTTGACAGAAGCCCTGCCGGAGCGGCCGCTGGTGCCAATTGCCGCGCCCAAGCCGATGGATCGCTCACCCAGCCAGCGCTACGACCCAAGTGCCGCAGGGCCGTCGCGGAGGCAGGCCGATGCGCGCTCCACGGGTGGCGGCTTTGTGCGGCCCATGCACAGCGCCAACGCCGTGGCGAGCGCCAGCGCGGCCCAGCCGCCTTTGGACCGCAGGCCGCCTTCGCCTGAGCCGCCGGCTGAAAAACCCGCGGTTTTAGGCCAGCATCCGGCGCCGTCCGCGCCCCACGCGACGGAAATCGGCAGCCTGGCGAACATTTTGCGCGATGCCCAGCAGCAAGGCGCCTTTGGAGCGCCGCAGCACACCGTCATGGCCGATGCCGTGCGCGCGCGCGTCGATCTGGACGCCTTGGCGCGCGGCCAGCGGCAGATGGACGAAGCCGCGGCGGAGTCTGCGCCTCGCCCCCCCAGCCAGAGGCCCGCCGAGCCAGCGCCACTGCGCCGCGAATTGGCCGGCCGCCCGCCCCAACGCGACAGCTTTGACGAGCCGACCCAGCCGCCGCCCGCCGGGGGATTCCACGAGCAGCGCACGGAAATGCTCGACACCAACAAGGTTTACGAAGGACTGGGCTCTGGTAGGCCGCGGCAGCAAGACAGCGCGATTCCGCTCACCGCCGTGCTGGACACGGAGCTTCCGCCGCCGCTTCCGCCGCGCACCCGCGCCCAGCGCATGGCGGAGGACGAAGAGCTCAAGCGCCCTGCCGCAGATCGCTACCGCCTGGGCCGCTCGACGGGCGCGGTGGAGCGCCAAGAGTACGGCTTTCGCGATGATGACCGCGACGATCCGCCGCGCGACGACGGTCGCTATCGCTTAGGCCGCCAGTCAGGGGCGTGGGACCGCGACGATCCGCGGCCGATCGACCGACCTGCGGCCCCGCTGCAGCGCGCCGACCCTGGCCCGCCAGACGAGCGCTACCGCCTTGGCCGCAGCAGTGGGGCTTTTGACAGGCCGCCGGTCCAGGACGACCGCCCGCGGGTGGCGCCAAGGCCCCTGACGGACACGGAGCGCCAGGCCAATCCGCAGTGGTCCAACGGCCAAAATCCCGTGGCTTGGCCAGGCGAGCCCGACCAGAGTCAGCGGCCACGCCAAGCGCGCAATATCGACGGCAGCCGGCGCCTCGATCCCGATCGCGAGCGCTGATGCCCCCCAAGCCGACTCAGCAGCGCCAGACCAGTTGGCTGGATCCGGGTGAGCCCGCCGATTCTCCGCCAGGGGACGGAAATCACCTGCGAGGCGAGCTGCCCCGCGGCCAATTGCTCAAGTGGGTGGGGAGCAAGCACCGCTTTGCCGCGGCGATTGTTCAGCGATTTCCCAATGATATCAAACGCTATTGGGAGCCGTTTGTCGGTTCTGCGTCGGTGCTGGCCGCGCTGGCGCCTCGTCGTGCGACGGCGAGCGATGCCCTGCTGCCGCTGGTGCAGTTTTGGCAGACGGTGCAGAGCGACCCGCAGCAGGTGGAAGCTTGGTACGCCGAGCGGTGGCGCGAAGTGATGGGCGAACTAGGCGCCGAGCCGGTGAGTCAGGCGCAGAAAGCCGCCGCTTACCTGCAGATTCGCCAGCGCTACAACGACGGCCCCAACCCCGCTGACCTGCTGTTTCTGCTGCGATCGTGCTATGGCGGCGTCGTTCGCTTCAGCAAAGCCGGCAAGATGAACACCCCGTGCGGCATCCACCGGCCAATTGAGCCCAGCGAATTCTCAAAGCGCATGGGCCATTGGCGGCCGCGCATTCTGGGCACCCGCTTTGAAAACGCTGACTTTGAGACGATGATCGACGCCGCAGGCCCGGGCGATCTGGTGTACTGCGATCCGCCTTACAGCGACAGCGAGTCGACCTTGTACGGCGCCCAGAGCTTTACCCTGGCGCGGCTGATGGCGGCGATCGAGCGGGCCAAGAGCCGCGGCGTGCGCGTGGCCCTGAGCATTGACGGCAGCAAGCGCACGCGCAGCCACACGATTGAGCTCGACATCCCCACCGGGCTGTTTGGCACGACCGCGGAAGTGGTGGTCGGTCGCTCCATGCTCCGGCGCTTTCAGCTGCAGGGCCAGACGCTAGAGAGCGAGGTGGTGCACGACCGACTGCTGCTGACCTGGCGAGAAGACTAGCCAAATCAGCAGCAGCCGCGAATTCTCTGCCTACAGCGAGTGGATGTACGCGTTGCCGGTCTTGACCTCGTACTTAACCACCGAGAAGAGATCGTGGGCAAAGTACAGGTTGTGGGGCGGATCCGGGTCGATGATCATGCCGCCGTAGCTCAAGTAGCCGGGGATGAGCGCGAGGCCCGTGCCGCCGCAGCCGCCCAGAATGCCCATGCCGGGGTGCCAGCACGGCCAAATGGTGCGGTCGCCGCTGGTGAGGTCGACGGTGATAGCACCGTTGCCGCCGGAAATGCCGTGGGTCCACAAGACTTTGCGGTAGGGATCCCACTTGCTCCAGCGGTCGCCCAGGCCCTCTGCGTTGATCGGCCCCAGGCCCAATCCGCCGATTTCTTTGGCATTGGAGATGAGCTTGCGCGCCCCCGTCTCGATGTCGACCTCGATCAGCTTGGTGTCGGAGATCGCGTAGAGCTTCTTGTCGACGATCTCAAACCCGCGCATTTGGAACTGAATGGCGTCATAGCCGCTGCCAATCGGCGTCTTCATGGTGGTGGACTGATTCAGGTCCGGGACCATCGTCACGAACTCGCACTTACTGAAATCCTTGGGGAACTTAACAACGCCGCGCCCGGGCATGTTGATGTAGCCAAAGTAGAAGTTGCCGGCGGCGTCCATGGCAAAGGCCTCGGGCACCATCTGGATGACTTTCTTGCCCGGCAGCGTCGAGCCGTTGGCGCAAAGCGTGGTCGCGTCGGCCTTTTCTTCGTCAAAGATCAGCGTGCGGTCGCCGGTCGCGGGGTCGATTTTCCACACCTTGGGCGGGGCGATGTCGCTGGCGCCGCCCATGGCGTAGAACATGCCATCGGCGCCGAGCTTGATGTCCATGACGTTGACAAAGATGTCGCCCTTGCCCACCTGGCTGTAACCATTGGACGGATCGTCAAAGGCGCCAGAGAAGTGCCGGCGCTTGCCGGTCTTGAGGTCAATCGCGAAGATCATCGTCTGGCTGGGCTTGGACGAGGTCTTCCAACCCACCGGCAAGAACCATTCGCCCTTGTAAACCAAGCCATTCCACGCCTGCACCGTGCTGGCCAGGCTGCGCGGCCGCGGTCCCTCGCCCACGCTGAAGGTCATGGGCAAGGTGTACGGGCGCTTGCACAGGTTCTCCAGCTTGCCGGCACAGCGGCAGTCGATGGGGAAATCGGTGGGATTCGACCAGAATTGCACCAGCGGGCACTCTTTGGAGGTGAAGTACGGGCTGGTTTTGTCCGTGGTCGAGCTCACGCACACCGGCGCGTTCTTGGTCGTGGCGATGTCAGCGCAGGCGGGGTGGCTGAGCTTGTGGTCGGCCAAGTACTTGCAGGTCGAGTCACTCAGGTCGTAGCAGTAGCCCTCGGCGCTGCAGTCCTTCTTGGTCCCCGCGCAGTTGTTGGCGGTCGGGCCGCTGTCAGCCTTGGCGTCTGCGGTGCTGCCGGTGTCGTTGACTGGGCCGGTGTCCTCGACGGTGCCCGTGTCGTTGACGGTGCCCGTGTCGTTGACAGTGCCGGTGTCGTTGACGGTGCCCGTGTCCTCGACGGTGCCCGTGTCGTTGACGGTGCCGGTGTCGTTGACTGTGCCGGTGTCGTTGACTGTGCCCGTGTCGTTGACTGTGCCGGTGTCGTTCGCCGTCGCCGTGTCGTTTGCAGTGGCCGTGTCGTTCGCCGTGGCCGTGTCGTTCGCCGTGGCCGTGTCGTTTGCCGTGGCCGTGTCGTTCGCCGTGGCCGTGTCGTTCGCCGTGGCCGTGTCGTTTGCTGCGGCGCTGTCCTGGGCCGTCGCCGTGTCGGCCGTGGCAGGCGTTGTCGTATCGCTGCCACAGGCGGCTAGCCACAGCGCAGCGGCCATAAGGGCACCAAATTTACGGTATTTCAACATGCTTGCACCGCATACAGCTCCGACTGCAGGCGCCGTTGCGCGCCCAGCCGCTGAATCTGTGAGTGGAGGGTTGTAACGCGCTGACCTAGCGAGGAGCTCGGCCGAAGCTTTCAGACGGTCGATCTTGACGGTTGCCGCCCTGGCTCGTCAAGCAAATGGCGGGGAATTCGACCGTTTGCGCCTTACCGCAGTCTTACAACGGCAGTTTGGCGCCCAACCGACTTCGGGCTATGCTTGCGCCGCACCGCCAAGCGCTGCCTCTGGAGCCCACGGACCGGATGATCAAATACCTAGGCTCCAAGCGGACCCTCGTGCCGCTCATCACCGATGTGATCACGCGCTTGCCGCAGGTGAACAGCGCTATCGACCTGTTTTCTGGCACCTCGCGGGTGGGTCAAGCGCTCAAGGCCGCCGGGCTGCAAGTCCTGGCCAACGACCACAACCGCTATGCCGCGACCCTGGCGCGAGGCTATGTGCAGGCGGACCGCGAAGACTGGCTGGGCGCGGCCGAGCAGCTGGTGGCCGAGTTCAACGCCCTGCCCTTGCCATTGCTGAGCGATCACGGCTGGTTTGTCGACACCTACTGCGTGCAGTCGCGGTTCTTTCAGCCCCACGCCGGGGCGCGCATTGAGCAGATTCGCCAGGCGATCGCCGCAAAATCGCTGGATCCGGAGCTGGAAGCGGTGCTGCTGGTGGCCCTGCTGGAGGCGGCGGACCGCGTCGACTCGACCACCGGTGTGCAGATGGCCTACCTCAAGCAGTGGGCCAAGCGCTCGTTCAATCCGCTGGTGCTGCGCGTGCCTGAGCTCTTGCCGCGGGCCACAGGGGGCAAGGGTTCGGCCCACGAGCTGGAGGCTCTGGAGGCGGCGCGGTCCTTGAAGGCCGACGTAGCTTATCTAGACCCGCCGTATAACCAGCACAAATACATTGGCAATTACCACATTTGGGAGACGCTGGTGCGCTGGGACCAGCCCGAGGTCTACGGCACGGCGCGCAAACGCATCGATGTCCGCGACCGCCATAGCGATTTCAACTCGGTCAAGCGCGCCCAGACCGCGTTTGCCGAGGTGATTGCCAGCCTGGACGCGCGCTTTCTTGTGGTGTCCTTCAGCGATGAGGGCTACATCGATCGCCAGGCGATGGAACAGCTGCTGCAGACCCGCGGCGAGGTGCTGGTGATGGAGCGCGACTTCAAGCGCTATGTCGGCGCCCAGATCGGCATCCACAATCCGCAGGGCCAGAAGGTCGGCGCCGTGAGCCACCTGCGCAACACCGAGTACCTGTTTGTGGTCGCGCCGAATGCCGCGGATCTGACAAAGCTCTTGGATTTGTGAGCGTTAATTCTCCGCCGTGTGACAAAGAATAGCCTACTCGCGCGCGGCCTGCACCCAGGCGATCGCCAGGCCCAGCTCGCGGGTGTCTTGGCCTTCTCCGCTGCTCTTGGGCGAGCGCGCGTCGGGCAGCTCCAGGCTCAGGTTGACCTGTGGTCCCACGGATGCCGGCACCTCAAAGGCCAGCAACTGCCCAGATGCTTTAGTCAACTCCGCTTGGCCGATCAGCGTCTGCCCGGCCATCACCCGCAGCCGCTGGCGCTTGGGACCGCGACCTCCTGGCCGCAGGTCAAGGTAGGGCCGCGCCAGGATCTGCAGCCGCCAAGGACCTGGCCCCGGCAACTGCGCGCAAAGGCCGACTTTCTGCCCGTCGGTCCAGCGGAATTGCCCCTCGGCGTTGCCCCAACCGTGCAGCAGATGCGCCTGAGCCTCCGGCTTGCCCACGGCCAGCGGCTGGTTCCACGCCAGCGGCGGCAAGGGCTCGGGCGGCGGCTGGGGCCAAAGACCGGCCATAAACTGCGGCAGCCGCCAATCCAAGGCGCGGCGCGGATCCTGATCGATGCTCTGCGGCCAGGAATTCCATTGCGCCACTTTGGGTTCCTGGACACCGCGCTGGTGAATCCAGCCGCCCAGGGCCACGCTCGCCAGCGCCGTCAGCCAACCCAGGCCCGCCAGAGGCAGCGCATACACCCGCGGACCGTGCAGCGCCGCCGCCAGCCCTTGGGCGCTCCACAGCGCGGTCAACGGCAGGGTGTCGATCATCAGCCGTGCGCCAAAGCTGTGGCCGCCCCACCAGTTGGGATAGCAGGCCAGCAAGGCGGCGTGGCCCAGCGTGCCCAGTAGCGCCATCGCTGCAAGGCTTGGCTGGGGCACCTGGCGGCGAAACCGCAGCAGCAGCCACAGCGCGGCGAGCAAGAACGGCGTGTAGACCAGCAGCCCGCGGCTCGGCGAGGCCAGGCTGCCGTAGAAGCCCTCGGCCACCCGGTCAAAATTCAGATGGGTGTGGCGGAAATACGACGGCAGGATCCGGCCACTGCGCGCCACCGAGGCCGCTGCGAACAGCCCGCCCCACAGCGCGCCGGTGAGCCCCATGCGCACAAAGGCGCTGCGATCGCGCCAAGCTACCCAGGCGGTGATGGCGATGACTTCGACCGCCAAGGCCGGCCGGCAAAAGTACATGCCCGCGCAAAGGGTTCCCAGCAGCAGCGGCCGCAGAGGCGCCTTGCCCGTCGCAGCCCGCGCCAACTGCAGCAGGGCCAGCAAGGTCAGAACGCCGCCCCAAGTGCTGGTCCAGAGAGCCTGGGAGGCGGTGGACCACAGCGGGCTAGCCACGGCAAAAGCCGCGCCGATCAGCAGACTTGGCAGCAACCCCAGCGCAGTGCGCGCCAGCAACAGCAACAGCACGGCAGACAGCGCCGCCAGCCAGCCCGCGCCGCGCTGCTGCAGCTTGACCTCGCGCGCAGCATTGTAGCTGCCCTGCGGCGTCAGCACGGACTCGCCCTGCAGCCGATACCATGCGGCGTAAGGCAACGCCAGCAGCGACGGCGCGTTGGGATACCAGAGATAAACCCGCGGCGCCTGGGGAATTTGCGGGTCGGCGGCCAGCACTTCGATCTGGTACGGGTAGCCGGGCGCGGCGTGGTGCGGCTGCGGGCCCAGCTGGCCGGGGAAGGCCTGCGGATCCAGCGGCGGCTGCAGGTAGCGGTCCAGGGCAAAGCTGTGGTCGCGCAGCAGCGCCTCGCTCAGCAACAGCTGATAGCTCGAATCGGTGATGTGCTTGCGCTCTTGGGCCTGGTAGAGCTCGACCGCGCCCCACCACAGCAGCAAAGCAGCCAGCGCCGTCAGTAGACCTTGCACCCAGCCACTGCTGACAACAGCGGGTGGAGACGGAGGTTTCTTGGCGATATTTGCGGAATTGCTCGGCTGTGGCTCTCGCTTGGCCATCGCTCAGCCCGGCTTGCGCGCGTAGGCGATGACGCTGCGGTGCGGAAAGCCGATCGTCACCGTCAGCGCCGCCACCACCAAAGAGCGGGCGCGCTGGGCCAAACCGCCCTCAAAGGTGCCTTGCAGGCTGTAGAAACGCTCTGGCGGCAAGAACCCGGCCTTGGCCAGGGCCCGCTGCATGCGGCCAAAACCCATGCCGCGCTCGGTCGTGCCAAATTTTTCGCGGTCGTGGCGCGCGGAACGGCCGTACTCGTGAAACCAATCGGGCTCCACCAGCAGGATCTGGCCGCCGGGACGCAACGCCTCAAACGCGTGACGCAACACCCGCGCCTCATCCTGGCAGTGGTGCAGAGCGTCAAAAATCAGCACCGCGTCAAAGTCGCTGCCCAGGTCAAAGCCCGCCTGCATGTCCGCTTCTGCCGTGGCGATGTGCACGCCGTGGCGCTGGGCGTTGTCGCGGGCGATGGCCAGCATATCGGGCGAAAGGTCCGCCGCCGTGACCTCCAGACCGCGCGCGGCGAGGAACACGGAAGTCCAGCCCGGCCCGCAGCCCAGATCCAGCACCTTGGGGCCAAACTCGCGGCGCGCCAACACTTCCGTCACCGCGCCCCAGGTCTGGACAAAGCTGGGATCGACAAAGCCCTTGCGGCGCAAGTGTTGTTGAAAGGCGTCGCCGTCTTTCTGGGTGGCATTGCGCACATAGGCGCGCTCGGCTTCGGCGGTGGCGGATCCGGTCATGGTCGTGGGCTCCTGCAGGGCCGCGGAGTATAGGCGAATTGGCCGGCGGATACAGCCCATGGGGCCGGCTTGACCGGCAAGCGGATCGGCGCAAACTTGGGCCAAGCTGAGTGCGGGTAGGGGGGCCAACATGGAGTCGCGTCAACGCTTTCTGCGCGGGTTCTTGTGGACATCGCTGGGCATGGCGCTGTTCTTTACCGCCGAATTCGCCCTGGAGTGGCACGCGGCAGGCCAGCCCGGGGCCGAGCTATTGTCCTGGACCGGCACCAACAACGCCAAGCTAGTCGATCTGATGTCGCCGATGGCGCGGGCCTACAACAACGTGCTGGCGATGCTGATCGCCACGATTGGCCTGGCGATTCCGCTGACGGCCAACATGCACACGCCCAAGCTGATCGACATGTTCCTGCGCGACCGCACCAACCAGATCATGCTGGGAGCATGCGCGATTGGGGCAGCCCACGTGCTGTGGTCGGCGTGGATGGTCGGGCCAGGTTTTGCGCCGATGTGGGCGATCCGCCTGTCGGTCGCCGGCACCCTGCTGGGCTGGGCGGCGCTGATTCCGTATTTCTTTTACGTCGTGCGGTTTTTGGACCCGTCGAACATCCTGCGGCGGCTGCGGGCCGATGTCACCGCGGCCATCGAGGCGGTGCAGCGCGGCCAGCTCGACCCCGAGGTCGCCCAAGACATCATCCACGAGCGCATGCACCAGACCGGCACCATCGTCATCAAGTCGATCGACCGCGCCGATCGCAGCGTGGCCCTTGAGGGAATCTGGGGCCTCAAGCTGATTTTGCAGGACTACGGCGAGCGCAAGGCCCAGATGCCGGCCGCGTGGTTCAAGGTCGACCGCCGCGATTTTGTCGGCGCCTCGCATGAGGCCCTGCAGGTGATCAATGACGAGCGCAACTGGTTTGAGCTGCGGGTGATGACCCAGTTCTTCCTGGCCTATCAAGGCGCGCTGGCCCGCTCGACCGACGCGATCCCGGCCATTAGCGACGCGACCCGGGTGGTTGCGGCCCTGGCGGTGCGTCGCGGCGATCACGCGGCCTATGTGGTCGCCACGCGGTTTTTTCACAACTACCTGCGCGAGGCGATCAAGCGCAAGGATGTCCACGCGCTCTTTGACCTGTTCTATCAGTACCGCACCCTGGCCAGCGACCTGTTGGATCGCCCAGAAGAGCTGCACGCCCTGGGCCAGCGCTTTCGCTACTACGCCGAACAGGCCACCGCTCAGGGTCTGACTTTTGCCCAGCAAATGGCCGGCTACGACCTTGGCTGGGTGGCGCTGGAGGCCGCGGCGGCGGCGAGCCCCTCTGCGCTGCTGGTGCTGTCTGAGATGATCGCCCTGAACCACAACGGCACCCACGGCCCGCGCATGCTGCTCATCAAGGCCAAGGTGGTGGTGGGCGCCGGGCTGATCGAGCGCAACCGCAGCGACCTGGCCCAGCTGGTGGCCGACAACCTGGCCGACCTGCCGGCGGATCTCCTGGCCCAAGCGGTGGCCGAACTGTCCGCCGTGCGCGAGCGGGCGTTCTGGGAAGTGACGGACCGCCAGGTCAATGTGGAGTGGATGGCGCCGGCGCACCGCGCGTGCCTGGGGCCGTTCGCTGGGCTGTTGGGGCTTGGGTAGGATTACCTACCCCCCTAGGATTACCTACCCCCTTATCTCACGACTTCAACGCCAGCCGCATCGCCACCGCTGTGGTCGTGGCCATCACCAGCAACGCAATCCTCGCAGGAGCCCCTGACCACGGAGAATAGGTCGGCGCTGGCCTTCAACCTGTCTTTCCTGTTTAACCGCGCAGACTTGCTGGCAGTACCTGGCACCTGTCCGAACCTGCCGGACGTCATGCTTTTGCGCGAAGCGCTCGCCCTGCCCTGGCGTGACCTAACCCTGCTTCAGCTCCGGATGGTTCGCCCGCAGCCACTCAATGGTATCCGCCAGGGTCTGGCGCGCCGGCCGCGGCTCAAAGCCCAGCTCGGCGGCGCTGTGGCGACTCGACAGCCCCCAGTAGCGCCGGCCCATCTCAATGATCACCGGATCTGGCAGCGGCGATTTGCGCCCCAGGCGATGGGCCGCCTGCTCTGCCATGGACGCCAGCTGGTGGGCGATTTCGTACGGCAACACGCGCTTAGGCGGCGCCACCCCGCACACCTGGCGGCACAGCTCAAAGAAATCCGTCACGCTGCAGTCCGTGCCGGGCAGATGGTACACCGGCCTGGCCGCCGGATGGTCCAAGGCGCGCAGGATCGCCGGGGCGACATCGCGGATATCGGTAAAGCTCATGCCGCCTTCGATGAGGAAGGGGTAGCGACCCAGCAGATAGCGCAGCACGTGGCCACTGGAGCGAAAGCGGTGGTCGCCCGGCCCCAGCATGATCGGCGGCCGCACGATGACGAGCTCTACCCCCAGATGTGCAGCCAGGGCGCGGGCTTGGCGTTCCGCTTGAATCTTGCTGTCGTAATAGGGCCACTTGCCGACCATGCGGCTGGCGTAGGGGCTGTCTTCGTCGGCTTTGTCGGTGGGGTTGTCAAAACAGCCCACCGTGCCCGAGGTGGAGACAAACACCATGCGGCAACCCAGCTTGGCCGCCAAGCGCACCATCCGCAGCGTGCCGTCCACGTTGGTCTCATAGACCTCTGCCGGATCGCGGCGGCTGTGCTTGACCTGCGCCGCTAGGTGGACGATGCCGGTGATGCCCTGCAAGCGCCGGTCGCCGGTCCAGCCCTCCATGCCGGTGATGCCGCCTTCGATGACCTCCACGTGTTTGAGCGGCGCGGCCCAAGGCAAGCGGTTCCAATCGGCGCGGCGGCGCACCAGCACCAGCGCCTCGGCATCGGGCTGGGTAGCGTGCAGCGTCTCTAGCACATGGCGGCCAAGAAAGCCGGTGGCGCCGGTGATCAACAGAGATTTCTGGCTCATCAGTGGTTCCAGGTGCCCCGGCCCAGCGGTCGCGGCGTCAATTGGCCTGCGACCGTCTTAGCTCACCGCGCGCAGCCGCTGATCGCGGGCTGTCAGCTCCGTCCACGCACAGGCATCGCGATACGCATCGATTCCCTGGGCCTTTGGTCCCCACACCGCCCGGCCCAAGCCGTCTTTGGCCAGGACCTGTCGGCCGATGAGGTCGTCAAACAGCCCGGTGACATGCGGCTGATAGGCGTCGGGCAGCTCATACACCACCGTGCGCGGATTCGCGTGGCGCGGCGCCCAGTCCGGACTGCCCAGGGCAAAGGCCACGCGGCTGTAATCGCGAGCCACCGGCTCAAACACGGAGCGCAACAGCTTGCGCAGCCGCGGGTCGTCGAGTTCAGCCGCCGTGGCACAGTAGGCCTGCTTGTGATAGCCGCTGGACTTGACGTGGTGCTGAATCGCCGGGTGTTCGGGCCACAGCGCCATCGCCTCTTCATGGAACAGGTGCTGCCACTGGTAGCGGAGGG
>JBIKTV010000293.1:0-7341 GCA_044347905.1 Myxococcota bacterium | reverse complement strand
TCGACCCCGGAGAGGTTGATCTGGCTGATGTTGAGCACGGCGTCGCCGGTATTGGCCATCTTGACCAACTCCGTAGCGCACTCCTTGGGCTTGACGTAGGGGTAGTTGACCGAAGGCGGCAGGAGATTGGCCTTGGGCGAACCGGCCTTGGTGCTGATGTTGATCTTGAAGGACAGCACCTGAGCCGAAATTCCCTGCAGCTCGACCGTGACCACGCCGGTCCGGACTTTGTTGTCAAACGCCGTGTAGCGAATCACAAACGACTCAGCAGACACGAGCCCGCTGCCCGGCTTGATGGTGTAGCCCTTGGGCGCGATGGTCTTCCAGGCGCCGTCGAGCTGGTCGCACGGCTTCTCTTCGTTGAGATCCCAGCACTCAAGCGCTTTGACGTCGGTCTCTTCCGGATTCTGCGCGTCGTACTGCATCCTGACCGAGCGGATCTTGTAACCCGCTGGAAGAATGACGTTCCCTGAGTTGCTCAGGGTCACAGTGCGCAGCGCCTTCTCTTTGAGCGCCACGCCGCCGACATCCAGAATCAAGTTGCCGCTGAGCTTGCTGTTCTCAGTGACGACCTGGCCGATGTTGGCGGTCTCTGCCTTGATGTCGGCGATAGGCCGGCAGTCCGCAGTCACGCCGTTGAGGCAAGCCGAGGCGCCCGTGCCGCCGTTCGTGTTGGTCACAGGGTCGCTACACGCTGCTGCAACCAGCGAAGCACTCACGAGCAGTGCTGCCCGCAGAGTCGTCGCCGATCCAACAAGCACATCCCGCAACCGAACCGGGGTGGAGGTCCGCAGGGAGAGAGAGGACGTCATCGAGGGCTCCTGGAGGGCGAAAGAGACGCGGTGGCAGGACGGCTGCAAAACGGGCTTGCCCGAACACACAAATGTACCTAGACGCCAGTGGACAGTCAACGTCGATTTGCGCCCATCGGGTAGGAGCAACCGCTCGCCAGAGGGCCCTGGAGACTTTGCAGCCCTTTCTGAAGGGGATCAGCTTGACTTGCCGCGATGGCGCGGGAACTATTGCTTGCTCCCGAGCGTTCCGGTCCTGGTGCCGGCGCAGGGGAGACGCGGGATAACCCCCTGATTCGCCACACGCTTGACCCGCACCGCCTGCAAGGCGCGCGCCGGAGAAAAGCCGACCGGCCCTTCAGGATTGCGCAGCGACCACTGGAAAGCCGCTCTATTTGAGCCGGCACCGCCCAGTAGAAAGCGAAGCAACCCGCGCATGTCCTTCGCCCATGCCGGGCGAATCCATGCGAGAGGCCCATGCCCATCCAGTCCCAGCCGCAGGTCGATTCCAACGCGCAGGCCCAATTCCCTAAGCGCCGCCCAGATCAAGGCCCAGGTTCCGCCACGCGCCAGCCGCGCGGACGGCTTGGGGTCCCGGCGACGATCGCGAGCGCGCTCCTTGGCACCGCTTGGTTGATCACCGGCGGCCTGTCGAGCTGCGACTCGACCGCGCGCTTTGGCCTGGACAACTTGATTTTTGACAAAGTCCAAGTTGTCTCAGCTTTTCCGGCGTTCATCAACGCCCAACAGAAGACGGTGACCCGGGTCTGCGGCGCGCCGCTGGCCGAAGGCGAGCCGGTTCTGGAGGCGAACGGCGTCGAGCTGACCGTCAACCTCGTGTCGACCGAGCTCAAGGTCACCAGCCCCAAGTGCGAGGGCGACGTCGATCTGGGCATTCGCGATGGCGATCGCATCGAACAGCAGCCGGTCACCACCGATCCGGCGCTTCAGACGATCTCGCCGGCGAACTTTGAGCTCGACTTGGGCTGCTATGAGCCGCGGGCCGGCATCCAGGACCCAGCGGTGTGCAGCACCTCCGCAGAAGGCTCCGGCGGCACGGGCAAAGCCCTGAAGTACAAGGCGGTTGCCCCAGACCGCTGCGACCCCGAGCGCAAAGAGACCTTCCAAAACGTCGCCATCCTCGTCGACCACAGTGGCTCGACGGACGGCTTTGTCTACACCGACACCGGCGACTGCACCACGGCCAGCAAGTTCATTGAAGACATGCCCGGCAAGTGGACGCCCGATTCCTTTCCGGAGTGCTCGTCGGACCGCTACAGCGTGCTCGTCGCCGGCGCCCAACAGCTCATCGACACGCTCAATCCCCGCGATCGCGTGCTGACGATGTACTACGACGAGAGCAACGACGGTGTGCGCGTGGCGTGCACCGACGACCTGCGCTGCCAGTACACCGACGGCACGGTCAACGAGGTCACGACCAAGTCCTGCATCAGCAACGCGGAATGCAAGGACCTCGTCGATCCGGATGGCAACAAAGGCAACTACCAGTGCGCCGCCGATCCGTCCTTTGCCAACGACTCGTTTGCCAATCTTTCTCAGCCTGAACAGATGGTGAAGTGCTTTGGCAGCTCCGACAAGGTCAAGGCGCAGAACCGCTTGGGCTTGGAAGAGCGCATCCGCGAGGCGGCCACGGGTCGATCGCCGGTGTACGAGGCCCTGAGCACCGCATACACGTTCCTGCGCGACAAAGACTTGGGCGCAGGCGCGCCGCGGCACATCGTGCTGCTGACCGACGGCCCAGACAGCTGCACCTATTCGGACCTGTACCAGTTTGTCGATCCCAAGGTCGGCAAGGGCGGAGATTGCCGCAAGCAGTGCGCGATGATCACCACCGATTACAAGGCGTTGCTGCAGGTCATGCACGACGACAAGTTCCCGGTGCGCCTGCACGTGGTCCAGGTCCAGTCCAAGACCCACCCGCAGCCGGACGCGTTTCTGCAGGATCTCGCCTGCCGCTCGGAAGGCACCTATCAGTTCATCAACACCTTGGACATGAACAACAAGGACCCGACGCCGTTCCAGGACGCGATGAGCCGCTCGATCGCCATGGTGCGCTACACCCTGGCCGGCAACTGGCGCGTCGGCTTTATGGACAACCGCTTCAAGGACGACTCCGTCAAGAAGGGCGCCGTCACCGCGATGCGCGGCAAAATGACCATGCAGTCCACGGTGTTCAGCAGCCTCAAAGAAGTCTTCAAGAACGAGAAAGAGTGGCAGTTCACCCAGGACGGATCGCGCGATCGCCGCATGATCTTCCACTTGTCCTGCGCCAGCGACGCCGACTGCGGCGGCAGCGATCCTTGCGGGGCCAACCACTGCAGCCCCGCGGGTCAGTGCGTTGCGGACCCCTCGCCCGACTTGCTGCCCTGCGGCGCGGACGGCAAGGGCAAGTGCTGCGGCGGAACGTGCAAGGCCGACGGCAAGTGCGACGGCGTCTGTAAGGGCTGATTTGTGCAAGCGGAACTGGGTAGAACGAGAGGTCTGAACCGCTAATATGACACGCCGATGGCCTGCCCCCGCTGAGCGATGGGCTGCCGGCGCCACAGACCGCCAGAGATCGCCGCGGCGAGGCGGCACCTGCGACCCCACCCCTGGAGTCGCGCGGGAGGAACGAGGATGAATTGGATGCACCGGGCGCTGCGCCGCACCATCGCGACAGCCCTGACCACGGTCTCTGCCTGGGCGCTGGCGAGTTCCGCCATGGCGGCAGAATCCGCCGAGCCGATCGATCGCGAGCTGGGCAAGTACTGGAACGTCGATCAGGCGGTGCCGTCGCTGACCAACCCGCTCTATGAGCGCAAGGGCGGCTTTGAAGGCTCTGTGCAACTCGGCACCATCCCCAACGACAACTTCTACCTGTTCTACACGGCAGGCGGACGGGTGGCGTACTACCTGGGGGACACCCTGGCCTTGCAGGGCGGCTTTCAGTACCTCATGGCGGAGGATTCCAACATCCTCACCTTCCTCAAGTGCGTGCCCGCCAGCGGCGGCAGCTGCAACGTCCTGACGCGGGGAGCCCAGGCGGCGCCCAAGATGAACTGGACGAGCGCGCTGGACTTGGTCTACACGCCCTTTCACGGCAAGTGGGGCATCTTTGACAAGAAGCTCACCTCCTTTGACGTGAACTTCTCGGGCGGCGTGGGCGTGATCAACGTCGACATCGACGAGTCCCGCGGCAACAAGGATCCCGTCAATGCCATCAAGGTGGGCGGCCACTGGGGCATTGGCTTCCGCTTCTATCTGTCGCGGTTCCTCAACGTCCAGCTCGGATACAGCCAGTACCTGTATAAGCCACAGGACAATATCTCGTTCCTGGCTCCGGCCGAATTCACCCTCGGTCTGGCCTACTTGAGCAAGTAGAACTCCGCCCCTAGGGCGACTTCACCATGCGCCGCCGCAAGCCGCCCCAACGGCGCGAGACGAGCGGTTCACTGGACCCCAAGGCGCCGCGACTCACCTCCAAAGGTCAGCCGCTGCACCACCCGGTCCCTGCCAAGAGGGCGGCCCGCCGCGGCTGCTGAGGTTCGAAATGCGCAGTTTCTTCCTTTCTCCCCTGTCCCGGCGCTCTTGGCGATCCGCACTGGTTGGGCGCATGAGCCTAACGGCGTGGTTGGGCTTGGCCAGCTTGGCCGCTACCCCAGCCCTGGCCCAAGAGACCCCGGCCGAAAAGGCTGCGGATCCAACGGCCCCGGCCGAAACGCCAGCCGCAGAGCCCGCCAAGGATGCCGGCGCAGAGACGCCAAAGGCCGAGCCGAAGCCGGCGGCTGACAAAGGCGCGGACAAGGCCAAAGCCCCCGACCTCATGGGCGAAACCGGCGACCAGGATCTCTACGGCGTCAGCGACGACGCGGTGCCCCCAGGGGCGCGGATGGAGTGGGCCAAACGCCGCGACATCAAAGTGATCCAGAAGCGCGCCGTGATCAAGGAAGGCCGTCACAGCGTCTCGTTCCTGGGCGGCGTGGTCCCCAACGACGATTTCTGGACCTACATCACCGGCGGCGTGGGCTACAATTACTATTTCTCTGAGGATCTTGCGCTGCACGTCCAGGGTGCCTACACCTACGACCAGCCGACGTCTTTGCGCGACAAGCTGCAGTCCAAGCGTCCCGACGGCTTTGAGCTCAACGTGCGCTTGCCGCAGACCCTGCAGGCCTACACGACCGCCGGCGTCGACTGGAACTTGATGCACGGCAAGTTCAGCTTTTTTGGCACGGGCCTCAATGAGTTTGACGCGGCGCTGAGCTTTGGCATCGGCGGTGTTTATACCCGCGTGACCAAGAAGGGCGTGATCGAACCTGCGTACCGCTTTGACGCGGCCGGCTCTGTGGGCACCTACCTGCAGTTCTACATCGCCGAGCGCTGGGCCCTGCGCGCCAACATTCAACAGCTGTACTACCCGGCTTTTGACGACGTGAAAAATGACGCCTCCGCCGGTCTGTCCAAGCCGGTTTCTGTCACCGTTTCGCTGACCTGGTTCACCGCCCCGGCGGAATAGCCAAGGCGTACGGGGACTCTGGATAGAATTGCCGCTTTCTGCAATTGACTCAGTGGGTTCGCGCTAGACCGCCAGCCCGCACACCGCACCGCACCGCGGAGGAACCATGCACCTTCACCACCGCCGCCGCTTGGGCTCTTGGGCCATGGCCGCTGCCCTGCTCGTCTCCGCGACTCAGGCCGTTCCCGCTTGGGCCATCAATCTGGACCAGGTGTATGCCCTGTTGGAAGCGGAGGCGACCGACGATCAGATCATCAAGAAGATCACCAAGGACGGCAGCAAGTTTGCCCTGGCGCCTAAGGAGATCATGGAACTGAAGCGCCGCGGCGCGACGGACAAGCTCATCCGCTTCATGCTGTCGACCGGCGCCGGCACCGCGCCCAAGCCCGCCGACAAGCCGGTGGACAAGCCGGCCGAGAAGGTCCTGACCGCAGCTGAACAGGCCGCCGAAGAAGCGCGGCTGCGCGAAGAAGCGGTGCGGCTGGCCGAAGAGCAGAAGCGCCGCGAAGAGGGCCAGCGCAAGGCCTTTGCCGGCAAGATCCTCAAGCAGGGCCAGGACTACGCCAACTCAGGCGAGTTCGTCAAGGCCGTGCAGGTGTTCACCAAGTTCGTCGAAGACGGCGTCGGTGGCATCCCCTTTGCCCCGGACAGCAATGAGGCGTATGTCGCCAAGTACGGCATCGCCAACGCCTTGGCCCGCGCTGGGCTGATTCAGTCTGCGGCGGACACCCTGCTCGACGTGGTGCGCGCCGGTTCAGACAAGATGTTCTTTACCACCGCGTTCCAGCAACTGCGCGACCTGCGCAAGCAAATCATCTATCGCCCGCCGGAGCTTGAAGAATTGACCAAGCTGTCGGTCAACACCTTTGACGCGGCGTTTCAAGACGGCTTCTACTACTTTGTGGGCGAAGCGCTCAACGACTTTGGCGTCAAGGATGCCGCGCGTCCCTATCTGGAGAAGGTGTCGGACAAGGCCCTGGACTACGGTCGCGCCCAGTATCTGCTTGGATTGATGGAAATTCCGGACAATGCGGAAGACCGGCTCGCCGGTGCCCAAGTCAAGGCCGCCGCAGAGGCGTTCCAGAAGGCCGTGCTCGCCGCTGAGACCCAGGCGGATGGCCGGCCGGTGGTCGATCTGGCCTACCTGGCCCTTGCGCGTTTGGCGTACGATATCCAGCAGTACGACGCGGCGATCTACTACTACAAGAAGATCAGCAAGAACTCGCCCAAGCTGGCAACCGCGTTCTATGAGAGCGGCTGGACCTACTTCCTCAAAGGCGACACGTCCCGCGCCCTGGGCACCTTTCACGCCTTGCACAGCCCCTACTTTGCCCACCACTTCTACCCGGAGCTGTGGATTTTGGAGGCGACGGCGTACGTCAACTTGTGCCTGTCCGTTGAAGCGGAAGAGGCCATGAAGATGTTTGAGGAGCGGGTCATCGTCCTGGCTCCGCCGCTGCGCGACTTCCTCAAGCGCTCGCGCAAGCCGGAAGAGTTCTACAACGCCTTCTTGGCCACGGTGAACAAGCCCAAGCAGGGCGGGGGCTTGCCGCGGCAGCTTCAGTCGCCGGTGCTGATGAATGTGGAGTTCTACAACCTCTACAACACGATCAAGCAGATTGAGAAAGAAGAGCGGGTGGTCAAGGCCAACCTGCAGCAGCTCGGCGCCTTTGGCCAAGAGATGCTTGCCAAGCTCGGCCAGCGCAAGACCGAGCGCATCTCCGAGGCGGGCGTGGTCATTCAGCAGACCCTGCGCCAGGCGGCCAAAGACCTGGATACCTACCAGGATAAGCTCGCCCAGCTCCGCCTGGACCTGGACGAAATCCGCCTGCAAGCCATCGAAGACGAGCAGGCCGGCAAGTCGGCTGCGGAAGGCGATGCGGTGGCCAAGGAAGGCCCGGTGGCGATCGCCGGTTCGGATGCCATGCAGTGGCCGTTTGAAGGTGAATTCTGGAAGGACGAGATCGGCGCCTACCGCTCGTTCCTCAAGTCCAAGTGCAAGACCAGTTCGGCCCCTGCGGTCGGCAACTGAGT
>JBIKTV010000292.1:0-7346 GCA_044347905.1 Myxococcota bacterium | reverse complement strand
CCTTGCCGCTGCTGCCGGCAGCGCCGGCCGAACCCGCAGCGCCGTCTTTGCCATCGCTGACTGTGGCCTTGGACTCGCCGCAGGTGATGGTCTTGGTGCCATCGCCGTTGTCCTTGATCGCGCATGAGGCGCCCGCGGCCCCGACCTTGCCCGCGAGTTTGACAGTGGTGCCGCCGCAGTTGACGGTGATCGAGCCATCCGCGTTGTCCACGGCGGTGCAAGCCGCCCCAGCGTCGCCCTTGGGTCCGGCGGCGCCTTCGCAGCCTGCGACCAAAAGGACAGCGCTCATCATCGCTAAGGCCGTCATAGCCCGCCGCAAATACACACAGTTCACGTAAACCTCCGGGACATGGAAACCGTACCGACGCCGCACCATCGCCTTCAGCTGAAATGCATATTTCAACTGTAGCATACACTTACATGACATGCGCGTGCGGCAGGAGTGCAGAAGTTGGGCATGGACCCGCATCTGCAATTATGAAGATGTATAAAGGTCTACTGACCTGGGGTCAAACCTCCGAGAAGGTTTCCTGACGCAACTGTGACATCGACCGGAGCCGAACGAAGGCCGCACCGTTTGGACTGCACTTCCCGGCCAGCAGGCAGCCCTTCGGCTTGCGCCAAAGCCGATGCGCCGTCACCATCCGCCCATGCGCACGCCTCACCCTGCCCAGCCCTCGAATCCTGCCCAGCCCTCGAACCATGCCCGTCACCACCTGCGGCCGAATTTTGCCGCGGCGGTTTTGACAATTCTCCTTGGACTGTCTGCGCTTCTGGCAAGGTCCCCCCAGGCGCACCCGATCGACGAGGTCCAGTCGCAGGCGCTGATCCAGCTCGATTCCGCCGACGGAGCGACCTTTGACGCCACGGTGTTCTTGGCCAAAGCTCATGTCCAGCAGTATCAAGAGCTTTTGAGTCAGCTGGGCCTGCCTCCGGAGCAGGACCGCGACGCGCTGGCGATGAGCGTGGCCCACGCGTTTGGCTTTGGCGACTGCACTACCCGCCTGGGGGCCCCTGGTCAGCGCCATTTGGAGAAGGCTGGCGGCGAGTGGATCGGCCTGCGCTATGTGGTGCAATGCCCTGGACCCCAAAGCAATTTGACGTTGCAGCGCCTGCAGTACCGCCGCGAGCGCACCCGCACGACCCTGCTGTGGACCATCGCCATCGCCGGCCGCGAGGAGATCCAGGCCTTGGTGCCGCCCCACATTGAGTCGATGACCCTCTCGCTCAGCGACGGCAACGTGGTCCGCGCCGATCGCGGCATCAAGCAACGCCCCGCGCGGGACAGCGTGGTCGGCTCGAGCCCGACGGATCAGAGCCCGCTGGCCGATTTCCCTAGCTCTGGCGCGGAATACCGCTCGATGCCGCCCTGGCCTGTCCTGAGCGCGTGGTTCCAAGAAGGCGCGCTGCACCTCATCGGCGGGCCCGATCACCTGTTGTTCCTGCTGACCTTGGTGATCGCCGGGCGCGGCTTGCGCGGGCTGACCGTCGGTGTCAGCAGCTTCTCGCTAGGCCACATGGCGGCGATGGGCACGGCGCTGGTGATGCACTGGAATGCCCCGGAATGGCTGGATATTCTCATCGGCCTAACCATCGCCGCCTCGGCCTGGCAAGGGCGCCATCGCGAGGGGCTGCCCCACCTGCGGGTCGCGGCCACCAGCGCAGTGTTTGGCCTGATTCACGGCTTGGGCTTTGGCGCGGGGCTCCAGGCGTTGGTAGGCGGCGTGGAGCAGGTGTGGTGGCCGCTGCTGGCTTTTGGCCTGGGTCTGGACGCGGTTCAGATGGCCTGGGTGGTGCTGGCCGCGCTGATCTGGGCGTTTCTTCTGGGCCGGAGCGAGCGCCGCGGCATCGACCGCCAGGGGCCCCACTCGCTGGCCGCCCACCTGCTGGTCGCTGCGGGCCTCGCCACGGCGATCTACGCCTCCGTCGGCTGGCTGAGCGGCAACAGCCCGTACTGAAAGAGCTACGCTAGAAGCACCCTTCCTTCTGTCCGCAGGAAATCAACGCTAGTGCCTCGGGATTGGCGCTCAAACCGCCCGGGAAACAGCCCTGGAGGCACTGCCAGTTGGTGCCGCAGCCCAGCGAGCACTGCATGGCCTGCGAACAGCCGGGCTTGGCGGAGCAGACTTTGAGCGCGTCGCTGCACTCCTTGCCCAGGCAGGTGAGCGGGTCCTGCTTGCAGTCCTTGGCGCAGTAGAACGACTCGCCCAGATCGCACTTGCCGTCGCCGCACACCCAGGTGCCGCCGCTGCTCTTGCAGTCTTTGGCGCAGTTGTTGGCGTTTTCTGGATTCTGGCAGTTGCCGTCGCCGCAGACCGGCGCAGGGCAGTCCTTCTGGCAATAGAACTGCTCGCCGATATCGCATTTGCCGTCGCCGCACACCCAGGAGCCGCCGCTGCTTTTGCAGTCGCTGGAGCAATTCTGCGTCGATTCGCCGCTTTCGCACACGCCGTTGCCGCACTTGGGGCCCGTGGGGACATCCGGTGGCGGCGCCACGTCCGGCGGAGGCGCTACATCAAGCGGAGGCGCAACGTCGGGCGGCGGCACAACATCAGCTACAGGTGCAGCATCCGGTCCGGTCACCGCGTCGGGGGCAAGGCCTCCGTCAGGCGTTACCGCAACATCTTCAAGCGTTACAGCATCTTCTCCCAGCGCAACCTCGGCAACTGCACCGCCGTCGGCCAAGCTGTCGCTCTCCGCATCACTGGGGTCAACCGCGGCCCCATCCGCTTCAACGGCGTCGGCCCCTGGGGAAGCGGCGTCCAATTCGCCATCTGCGGGGCCCGCGCGGCCGCCGGCGTCTGGGTCTTGGGCGCGGCGATTTCCCCCATCAGCCCCAGCGCTTGCACCGCCCAGGTCGTCGACAGAGCCCGCGTCGCTTGAACCGCCGCCCGCCAGAGAGAGCGACGCGGTCGGCGTCTCATCGGCACAGCCCGCGGCCAGCCCAAGGACGGCGAACAGCGCGACGACCCCAGCTCGGGTCAAGACCATGTGAACATCGGTGATCTTCTTGCGCCTCACCAGCCACCTCCCTTATCACCTTCGCCGCGGCGTCTAAGCAGCAGACGGCGCTTGCCGATTCACCTGCCGCAATATGGCAGATGCGCAGAAGCCGGTCCAAGCGGCCGCAGTGTGGAAAGCCCGCCCGCCCAGCGGATAGAGCCGCCGTTGGTCACAGCTTCTTCACATCGGGGCGAGCGGCGCATGGCCCGGGGCGATGATCCAGCGGCCTAGGCGGTCCAGCCAGCCGTTGTCTTCGCCCTGCCAGACCTCGATCACCCCGGCGCGCATCGACCCAGCCCGCTCCACATCCAGGCGCAAGGCCGCGCGCCCCACGCGATCGACAAAGGCGATCATGCCGTTGCGCCGCACCTGGGCCACGCCCTCAGAAAAATCATCGGCTTGCTCAAACTGCGGGGCAATGGCGACGCGACCCGTGGTGTCCACGTAGCCCCAGCCCGCATCGCTCTGCACCGCCGCCAGACCTTCGCAAAACGGCCGGGCGTCGCGCCAAAGAGCCGGCAGCGCCAGCCGCCCCGTGCGGTCGATAAAACCCCAGCGCAGGCCCGTTCGCACCGGCGCCAGGCCATCGGCAAAATCCCAAGCGTCGCTCCACTGCCCACTCAGTCGCTGGCCGGTACGGTCAATAAAACTCATCTCATCGCCGACTTGCACCCGCGCCATGCCCTGCGAGAAGCTCCAGGCGTCCCAAAAGCTCGGGGCGATCTGCCATTGGCCGCGCAGATCGAGCCAGCCCCAGCGACCGCCCTCACCCGCGACGGCGAGTCCTTCGCGCGGCGGCCGCAACCAGCCCTTGTGCCAGGCAAACTGCTGATTTCCCTGGTGATCAATCAGAGTCGACGCGCCGTCGCGGCTGACCACGGCAAGGCCTTCGCTGTGCGACAACGCGTCGTCAAACTGCGCGGGTACGGCCCACTGACCTTGGGCATCGATAAAGCCCCATGCGTCGCCTTGGCGCACCGCCGCCAGCCCTTCGACAAAGGCGAGGCCCTGGGGAAAATCGCCCTCCCAGGCGCGGCGGCCCTGCAAATCGCAATACAGGGTGCGGTTTTCGCGGTGCAATGGCAGCAGCAGCCGCGCGGTTGGCTTGGCTACAGGCGGAGCATTGGCGGGGGGCGCAGATGGAGCAGGCGCGGGCGCAGGTTCAGCGGGCGATTGCACAGCCACAGCAGGACCTCAGCGCAGCGTCTGCAGAATCAGATGTACCAAACCTTTAGGCTTTGGCAGGGATACCAGTTGGGCGCGTCCGAGAGGCGAGTGCCCTCAAACACGTCGACGTGACCGGTGCCGGAGAAGCCAAAGATCTTGTCAAAGGCCACGATGCCCTTCTTGCCAGAGACGACCGGCTCGATGTCCTTGTCGAAATTCTGCTGGAATTCGTCGGCGGTCTTGAAGCGCTTGCCCTGCGGCCACTCCTGGTGCGGCTGGCCGGCGTACTTGGTCAGATAGGTCCACATCTCTTTGGCCGAGAGGATGTAGTACCAACCGGTCTTCTTGGAGTGCGGAATGCGCCCCGGATCGAGCCCCGCGCCCTTGGCCTTCTCGCGGGTAATCTTGAGGTCGCCGCCCAACTGGTTGAGCATGATCGACAAGCGAATCGCGCAAGTGTTGCTGTACTGGTCGGGATTCCAGCCCTGGGCGACCTGCAGATCGGCGCTGCTGGTGTCGCTGCCGTCGTTCTGGTAGTTGTGCGGGTGGGCGTCCCACATCTTCTGGAAATTGTCGGGCAATCCGCCGTTGCGGCTGCCAGGCGCGCCCTGAGCAGGACGATTGCCGCCCGCGGCTTGCGCCTGGGTGGTGCCGGCGGGATTCTGCGGGTTGGTCGGCTGGTTCCGCGGGGTGGTCTGGGCCTGGGGCGCCGCAGCTTGCGGGGTCGACGGCACCGAAGTGATCGGCGGCTCTTGCTCCATGGCCTTGAGCGTCATCGGCCCAAACACGCCGGTCGACGGCACACCGTGGGCGGCTTGCCACGCCTTGAGGGCCTTGGTCGTCGAAGGACCCCAGGAACCGTCAGGCCCGGTGCGGCCGACATCCATGCCCTGGGCGACCAAAAAGCTCTGGATCGCCCGCACGGACGGCCCGCGGGCACCTTCGCGCAGGTAGACCTGGCCGGTCAAAACGGTCTCCAACACGTGATCGCCGGAGAAAAGCGGCTGGGTCAGACCACCGCCACCGGGAGCGCCGGGGCTCTGCGGCTGCTGCTGACTGCCACCGCCGCCGGCCTGCTGCTGCCCGCCGCCGGGCTGGCGCTGTTGTTGGGGACCTTGGTTCTGATTTTGCTGCGGCTGGACCTGCGGCGTGGGCATGGCGACCTCTGGACTGGCAGGCAAAATGCCAGTCGCTTGGCAGCATAGCGGGGTTGCACGCCTTTGTCGCGCCTGCAGCCTGCACGGCCCGGGCAAACCGGGGTGTCCATGCCCCAGAGGCGGATCGACAAGAGCGGCGGCGAGAGCGCATCGAGGGGGACCTCCTTATAAACCCGCTCCAGCGAATGTGATTTCCGCCGATTGTGCGGGGCGCTTGGCCTGCGCTTGCGTTTTGCTTGCAGGGGCGTTAGCACAGCGACCCAATCGCGATACAGCGCCGCGGCTCGGTCCGCTTGGCGAGGATCCCCATGGCCTTTGACCTTGCCCGCGCGGCCCGCACCGTTCACGCCAAGCACAGCGACGCTTTTGGCTTTCGCTTTGCGCTTTTGGACCTGCTTTTTGCCGCGGGCTGCAATGTCCGCGAGCAAGCGGTGGCGCTGGAGGGCGGGGACGCGATCTGCGTGCGCACCGCCGGGCCTGCCGCGCCTTCACCCGCCCAGCGCTTGGTGATTTTTGCCCTGGACCTGGAACTCCCGGCGCTGCACGGCGGCGATCCGGCGGGGCTCTGGCCGGCGTGGCTGGCGCCGCTGGGCGGGCCCGGTACGGCGATGGCCTGGCTGGCGGCGCTGCACGCGCTGCAGGACTCAAAACAGCAAAGGCCATGGGAGCTTGTGTTTGTGCGCGCCCCGGCGCTTGGCGGCCCGGCGTTCCTGCGCGATTTGATCGAGATGGAGGGCGACGCGGAGGTGGCGGTGCTGCTGCCAGCCAGTGAAGTGCCTATGCAGCCTTGGGATTTGTTGCGCCTGGAGCTCAACCGACCGCGCAACATCTGGCGCTTTCCGGCCTGCGACCACACCGCCCGGGTGGCGGGCAAAGCGCCCTTTGGCCAGGCGTGGACGGCGCTGCGCCAAGCCCTGAGCGCCCTGGGGCCGGCCGCGGCTTGGACGCTGCACGATCTGAAGATCGCCGCGGGCGACAACGCCGATTTCTCTGCTGTTTTAAGAACTTCTGTGGCGCTCCCTGCGGTGGCGGGCCTGCAGACCTCGGCGCTGGACAGCGACGCGCGGCTGCTTTTTCCGATCAACGACGCGCTCTCTGCCCTGCAGCAACTGGGCGAGCGCCTGCCCCATGACGCGGCCGAAGCGCTCCTGCAGCCGCACCACGCCGCCACCCTGCCGGATGGCCTGTGCCTGCATACCCTTGTGCCGCCGCTGCCGGAGGATCTGGAGCTGGCCGATCGCGCCGGGGCCATGAGCGCCACCTGGCAGGTCGAGCCCCTGACCCGCGACACGCCGCAGCAGCCCCAGCGCCTCCTCGCGGTTTCTGCGGCCGAGATTCAGGGGGCCACCCTGGCGGAACTGCCCGCGACGGTTACACTTTGGCGCACACCGCCTCGGCTGGATGACGGCGAATTGCCGGGGCTTTTGCGGGCTCTCTCTTCTCTGGTTGGCTAGCAGCTGCACCGGCCGCCCTCAAGTCGCAAAATCCACGGCTCTGCGCTACCCTGTTCGGCCTTGGCGCCCCCCGCTTGCGGCGCCGCAAAGGTCAGCCATGCAGCTCCGCCAGCGCCCCCGGCGCAACCGCCGCACCGCCGCCATCCGGGCCTTCCACAGCGAAACCTGGCTCGCGCCTCAGCATTTCATCCTGCCCCTGTTCATCCACGCCGGCAGCGGCCGCGAGCCGATCGGCTCCATGCCCGGGTGCGAGCGCTTGGGGCTGGGCGAGCTGGTCGATGAGGCCAAGGCGGCGTGGAGCGAGGGCATCCGGGCGATCGTGCTGTTCCCCAAGGTCGCGGAAGAGCTCAAGACTTCAGACGGCGCGGAGGCCTTCAACGCCCAAGGCCTGGTGCCAGACGCGATCCGCAAGCTCAAGGCCGCGCTGCCCGATCTGATGGTGGTGACCGATGTCGCCCTGGACCCGTACAACTGCGATGGCCACGACGGCATCGTGCGCGACGGCATTATCCTCAACGACGAGACGATTGAAGTGCTGTGCAAACAGGCCGTTGCTCAGGCCCAA
>JBIKTV010000291.1:0-7363 GCA_044347905.1 Myxococcota bacterium | reverse complement strand
ACACCTGTGCGCGCCAAGCCGGCTCTCATGCTTGCGGCGCCGCCCCGCCGTGTTTATGTGGCGGCTCGATCAGGGAGGTTTTATGTCCACTGGTGTCCCCAACCGCACGGTGCTCAAAGTCAGCGGCATGTCGTGCGGCCATTGCGAAGGCCGTGTTGTCAAAGGTGTCTCGGCGATCCCCGGCGTGTCTTGGGTGAGCGCCAGCGCCGCCAATTCCCGCGCCATCATCGACCACGACGGATCGCCCAGCACAGCCGCCCTGATCGCCGCCGTAGAAGCGGCCGGCTATGAGGCCGAGTCCGCCCCAGAAATGCAGAGCGCCGACCCGGACACCGGCGAGCCCTCCTTACCCGAGCCCTCGGCGGCGGCGGCGGCGTCGGCGTTGGGGGCGGGTGCAGTGGCGATAGACCAGATTACTACAGCCGTTTTAAGCCCTTCTGAGGATCCTGCCGCACCACCAGTGCTCGCCAAGGTGCGGTTTCGCCTGGGCGGGATGAGCTGTGCGGCTTGCGTCCGCTCGATCGAAGGGGTGCTGACCTCTCTGCCGGGGGTGGGCAGCGCCAGCGTCGATCTGCTGCTAGAGCGCGCCGAAGTGCAGTTTGACCCGCGCCTGACCCACCCGAGCGAGCTCATCGCCGCGGTCACGGCCCTGGGTTACAGCGCCTCTGTCCATACGCAAACCATGGCCGCGCCAGAAGAAATCGCCGACGACTCGCGGCGGGCTTTGGCGGCGGTGGCCTGGTCGCTGGCGGTGGGCGGGGTGACCATGGTCTTGACCATGCCGCTGATGACCGACCACGGCGCTGCGGCGAACAGCGATCCCCTGACGGCGGCCATGGTTAGGCTAGACGCTGCCCTGCAAGGCGTTTGGCCGGGGCTCTACGGAATTGACGCCGATCTGCTGCGCTGGACCCTTCTTGTGCTGTGTACCTCCGTGGTCGTGGGGCCGGCGCGCGGCTTTTTCCTGAGGGCCTGGAGCGCGTTGCGCCACCGCAGTGCCGACATGAACACCCTGGTGGCCCTGGGCACCGGCAGCGCCTGGCTGTTGAGCGCCTTGGCCACAATCGCGCCTCATGCCTTACATCAAGCGGGGTTGCCAGCGCATGTGTGGTTTGACGCCGTGCCGTGGGTGCCGGGTCTCGTGCTGCTGGGGCGCTACTTGGAGGACCGCGCCAAGCGCAAGACCCGCCAAGGCCTGGACGCGCTCGTGCGCCTGCAGCCGGCCCAAGTCTTGCGCTGGGACGGAACAGAGCCGCGCGAGGTCCCTGTGCGCGAGATCCTGCCCGGCGATCGCATCCTGGTGCGCGCGGGAACGGCGATCGGCTGCGACGGCGTCATCGAGCAAGGCCAGGCGGCGATTGATGAATCCCTGATTACGGGCGAGTCCATGCCGGTGCTGCGCGGGCCGGGCCAAAGCGTGGTCGGCGGGGCCATCGCCACAGACGGCGAATTGACGGTGCGGGTCACCAAAATCGGCGAGGACGCCGCGCTGGCGACGATCATCGCTCAAGTCGAGGCGGCCCAGGCGGCCAAGCCGGAGCTGCAGCGCCTAGCCGATCGCGTCGCCGCGGTGTTTGCCCCCGTGGTGGTGGCCGTGGCGAGCTTGGCGGGCCTCGCGTGGTTCGCTTTTGGCCCGGAGCCGCGCTTGGGTCACGCCCTGCTGGTCGCGGTCACTGTGGTGATCGTCGCCTGCCCCTGCGCCATGGGCTTGGCCGTGCCCACCGCGGTGATGGTGGCCATTGGCCGCGCCGCTCGCCTGGGTCTGCTGATCCGCACCGGGGCGGCGCTTGAAAACGGCCACGCCATCGGCGCCGTGGTGTTTGACAAGACCGGCACCTTGACCCTAGGCAAGCCCAAGGTTCAGCAGCTGTTTTCCGCCGGCGATGCCCTGAGTCCGCCGCTGACTGCCCAACAGCTCTGGTCGCGGGCCGCGGCGCTGGAGCAGACGTCGAGCCACCCCCTGGCCAAGGCGCTTGTCGACCACATCCGCGGCGAAAAGGCCTGGGATCTGCCGGCGATCGACCAGGTCGGCCACCTCGCGGGGCGCGGCATTTCAGCTGTGCTCAACGGCCAGGCGTGGCTCATCGGTGCCCCGGAATGGCTCGGACAGAGCGGCGCAGATCTGCAGTTGATCCAAGGCGATATCGATCGCGCCGCCGGCCAAAGCTCGCTGCTAGCCGTGGCGATTGACGGCCGCGCCGTGGGCCTAGCGACCCTGGCCGACGAATTGCGGCCCTCTGCGCGTGAAGCAGTCCAGCGCCTGCAGCGTTTGGGCCTGGAAGTGGCGCTGATCAGCGGCGACCGCCCGCCCGCCGTGCAGCACGTCGCTGAACAGTTGGGCATCCGCCGGTGGCACGGCGGCGCGCTGCCGCAGCACAAGGTCGATCTGGTGAATTCCTTCCGCGCTCAAGGCATTCCGGTGGCTGTGGTCGGCGATGGGGTCAATGACGCCCCCGCGCTGGCCGCTGCCGACTTGGCCGTGGCGATGGGGACGGGCACAGATGTCGCCGCCGCCCAGGCCGATGTGGCGATCATGGGCCAGGACTTGGGCGCGGTGGTGGATCTTCTGCTGCTCGCCCGGGCAACCCGCAGGATTCTAAAGCAGAATCTGGCATGGGCTTTTGGCTATAACCTCTTGGCGATTCCCGTGGCGGCGGGCGCGCTGGTCCCCCTGACGGGAATATGGCCTTCTCCGGTGTTGGCGAGTGCGGCGATGGCGCTATCGTCGGTGTCCGTGGTGGCTAACTCCCTGCGACTGCGCGGCTGGCGCGCACGATCGACCTAGATTTTCCCTATCGTTTTGGCGCTTATGCGCAACGGAGTCCCTCATGCGGTTTTGGACGAGTGCAGTTTTGGCAGCAGTCTTGGCTTTGGGCGCCGCCCTGCCCGCGGTCGCCGATGTTCGCCCCCCGCAGCCGGCAGCGCCCAGCGCAGCCCCGGCGTCCACCAACGCGATCAAGGCCTTTCAAGCGGCGGTGACGAGCTACAACGCCGTGCGCAAGGCCCTGGCCGCAGACGACCTAGTGGCCGCTAGAAAGGCCGCCCCAGACATGGCCGGCAAAGCCACGGGCGCCGGTGCCGCCTACCCGCAGGCCCGCGCCGCCCTGGCCGATGTCGCCAACCACGCGCTCAAGGTCAACAGCGCCGCCGACATCAAGGCCGCGCGCTTTGCCTTTGGCGACCTGTCCAAGGCCTTCATCACCGCCGTGGCGATGGACAAGAGCTTCCAGGCCGGCCTGGTGACCTACCGCTGCCCCATGGCCAAGACCTACCAGAAGTGGTTGCAGCCCGGCGACGAAATGGGCAACCCCTACTGGGGCGCGGAGATGCTCAAGTGCGGCGGCAAGGTGCCTCTGGTGCCGTAGGCGACTGGCCAAGGGCACCGCCTGGGTCCATGATCGGCCCCGCCGCGGCTTGCGGCCCTGAGGACGACCATGGCTCGACCGACCGCTCTGCGCACCCTGACCCTGGACCAGCTCGAGCTCGAAGACGAAGCATTCTTTAAGCGCATCGGGCTTTTTCGCGACCTCAAAGACCGGCTCATCCGCGACGGCTACCGCGTGCGGGTCATGCCCAAGGGCCAAGGCCGCTGGGACCACGCGCTGTTGCTCAACCTCGCGTTCTGGGAGGCCCGCGGCGGCGGCGATATCTTGGTGGACGAAGTGCTGGCCGCGGACGTCGTGTGCCACATCGGCTGGCACCATCTGGCCGGCGCAGCCATGGCCGACGGCGAAGAACCGCTGTCTGGGCCAGCGCTTTTGCTGGGCGAAGCGATCGCCAGCGCCTTTGACCTGTACCTGATCGGCCGGCTGCTGGGCCATGCTCCAGAGAGCAGTTTCCTAGAGACGCAAGTGCCGGCGATGGCCGACGTGGCCGAGGGCGCGGGCGTCGACGCAGATGCATTTGAGGCCCTTCTGGAGCAAATTCGCCAGGATCCCGAGGGTTGCTTTGAAGAGCTGCGGCGTTTGCTATTTGACGTCCTGAGCGACCTGCTGGCCGCTGAGACCGCCGATCAGGCCCTGCAAGTGCTATTGCGCTACGACGGCGAGCGCTTTGCCTGCCTGCTTCACCACTTTGAGCTCGCCAATTGGCTGCAGCACGCCCGGGCGGCGCCGCACAATGGCTCGGCCGACAAAGCTCGCGCCCTGGATGCACTGCTGCGCCACCAAAAGGTCTCGCTGGATTGGATGGCGGATCACTGGCTGAAATAGCGCCGCCGCGGCCGCTGGTGCAACCCTGGTGCGAACGAAGGGATTTGTCTAATCGCTGATTTTCCTAGCTTTTGGCCGCTACTGCGGAGCCGGCGCGTGCTCTGGGAGGCTGGCCAGAGCCTCGCCATCCAGCAGCACTGCTCCTTCGCAGCGGCCCCCGGCGCTTTGCCAGCGATTCACTAGGTTTTCGCCGTCACGGACCGGCCACCGCGGCAGCCACAGCGGCGGGGCACCGGCGGGCCGCGGCGCGAGCTCCGCGCAGGCCACGCCCTGCCCCCCCAGCAGAAGTCCCGCCCCCACCTCAGATAGCACCTGCCAACCCAGCAACTGCGCGTAAAACGGCGCGAGGGCTGCGGGATCGGCGGCCCACAGCACCGGCGGCGGGCTGGCGGGCGGCAGGAGAAACCGCCTCATCTTCGCGGTAGGCTGCAGCAAAGTCAGCGCCGCGCCTTGGGGATCGACCAGCGTCGCCACCAAGCCCAGGTGCGGCACTTGGCACGGCTCGACCACGACCTGCCCCGCCAAGCGCGCGACCCGGCTAAGCACCGCCGCCATGTCCTGGCTCACCGCACAGGGCATCCAGTGCGGCACTGCGCCGGCCACCAGCGCTTCTTGAGGCAGCCTAACCCAGCCAGCGCGCCCCTGCCCCGCCTGAGTCCACAGCGGATACCGCTGACGCAACCCCAGCTCGCGCAGCTGCCACCCCAAGGCGGCGTACTGCCGCTGAGCCGCGGCCAGGTCGCGCCCCACGAGTTCCCACCAGGCGATACGCGTAAGCAAATCCATGGGTCGGAGGATTCCTAGCTCGCCCGGCGGCGGCGCAGGCGGGTGGCCAGGGCGACCAGCAGCAGGCCCAAGGCTGCAGGGCCGCTGGCAGAACCGGTGGGCTGGGCGCTGCAGCTGTCGTCCGCGCCTTTGGCTGCGCTGGTGGTCGGCTGCTTGGCCTGCGGCGAGTTGGCGTCGGTCCAGCCGCTGACGGCGTCTACGCCGGGTACCGGTCCGCTGCCGCTGGTGTCGCTGGCGTCGCCCGAGATCGCATCGGGCTTGGGCAATTGACCGCTGGGCGCGGGCTGGCCGTCTGCCCAACCGTCCTTGGCCTTGCACCACGGCGCTGGCTTCTTCCACGGTCCCAGCTGGGTCACCAGGACGTCGCTCTTGGGCGGCGACCACGGCGTGGCCGTCTTGAGCACCATGTCTTTGGGCAGACTGGATTTTCCGGGCAGCGCCCCTTTGATCGCCGTGTCCACCAGCTCGATCTGGCTCGGGTCAATCGCGGTGGGCAGGCCCGACTCGTCTTGCAAGCGCACCCACAGGGCCGCAGGAGCCTTGGCAAAACGCGCATCTAGCGTATTCAGACCGCTAAAGATCCACGAGCCCAAGCCCGGGACGGTCAGGCGGGTGGCCAGGGCGCCGTTGTCCCAGCCGCTCAAGCACACCGGGTTGGTGACGACATCGCGCTCGGCAGGCACGTCGGCGAGCATGGCGTTGTAAGAGAACACCGGGTCTCGGTCCATCTCTGACGGGGAAATCCGCATGGAAAGCCGGGTGATCTTCGACGAATCGGCGAGCAGTCCACCCACCAGGAACAGCGGGTCGATGATGCCGTTCTTGAGGCCCTGCTGGGCGGCCGCGCCGTCGATCTTGACCAACTGCAATTTCTCTTGGCTCAAGGTCTGGCCACTGGGGAGCGGGCAGTCGCCAAAGCCCATGTTCTGCCAAAACTGTCCGCAAGCCCGGAGGTTAGCCAGCGCCTGCACCGGTGCGACGTTGGGGAAGGTCTCTTTGAGCTTGAAGGGCGCCGCCACCGTCTCGGCCACTTCGTCGTTGACCGGCATGCCAGACACGCCGAGCCAGGTCGCCAAGGCCTTGAGATCGCCCAAAGTCTTGAGCTGCTCTGCCAGTTCTGGCGTCAGGTTCCCCAGCTTGCCCAGGTCCTTGCCGGCGAGCGACGACTCCGTCACAAAGGCCCGACCGCCCGCTTCGTCGACCGCGGCGGCGACCACCTGGTTGAAGTTGCCGGGCAGCATGCAGGTGCCGCCGGAATTGCTGGGCGCACACAACAGGTTCTGGTTGGACCCGCCCGTCAGGGTCATGCGCAGCGGATTGGGCTCGACATCCAGGTAATTCTTGACAATCGCCCGCCCCGGCCCGGCCACCGTGACCACCACGCTCATGTCTTCCTTGGCGGCGATCGAGGTCAGGCGCAGCGGCACGCAGGCTTCTTCCGTATCCATTTCAAGGGTGATCGGCCGGATCGCCTCTACCCCCTGGCCGTTGCTCAGCTTGACGGCGACAAAGACGTCGCCCTTGTCGATGTGCGACTGCAGGATCGGCTTGGCCGTCTGGGGCGTGGCGTACCCGCGCGTGTTCAGCCAGTCATACAGCACGCTGGCCTCGCTGCCTTTGACCACCACGTAGTCGTATGGCCCGGTGGTGCCCTGGGCCAGAATCTCCACGTTGGGAGTCTTGGGGCCACCGCCCGTGCCCGCATCACCCGCCGACGAAGCGTCCTGTGTGCCCGAAGAAGGACGGCCAAATTCGCTGTCCCACTGGCCATCTACGCATCCGTCCCAGCTGCTGCGGCAATTCTCGGCCAGAGCAAACGACGTGCGGTAGCGCGCCGCCATGCGCAGGTCCAGGGCGTCAAAGGCCATCCCCGTCCCCACGCCGACCTTGGGCAGCTTGGGCAGCGGCAGCACCCAGCCAAAATCCTTGGCCAAACCGCTGTAGCGCACCTCCACCCACACGTGCGAGGTCTTGTTCTTCTCATCGCGGACAAACAGCACGCGCTCGGCGTCCTGCACGACGATCTGATCGGGCGTCGGCGAAGGCGGCGAGAAACAGCCTCCGCAGGCCAGCGCATCTTGGGCGCTGAACGCGGACAGCACCGCGGCCACGGCAATGGCCCCCAGGGCCCGGGGAGTGCGAAGTTTGGACATGGCGGAGTCTCCTAGCGAATTTGGTTACAGCGAGGGGGGCAATCCCGGCGGTTTGCGGGCGATCTGCCGAGCGAATCCTACGTCAAACTGCCGCCGCTGGCGATGCAGATCTGCGCGAAGGGGCGAGGTGCCAAAGAGAGCAGAGCAACAACCGTGCCAAGACCGGGTAGAAGCTATCCGCCTGACGCCCCTACGGTTTTGCTGATGACACCG
>JBIKTV010000289.1:0-7380 GCA_044347905.1 Myxococcota bacterium | reverse complement strand
GTCAGTTCATGTCCATGCGCACGTTTGTGCCGACCCAGCAGCCGGAGAAGCTTGAAATCATTCAGCGGATTCGCGAGTTGATTCAGGCCAAGCGCGAGGCGTTGAGCGGCAAAGACCGCACGGAGGCCGACCGCGCTCTGGAAATGCTGCAGGCCAAGCCCATGGGGCCAGAAGACCTGCCAGATTTTGTGCGAGAACGCTTCCGCGATCGCAGCGGCGGCCTGGGGCGGTTTGTGCTGGTGTACGCCAACGGCAACCTCGCGGACGCCAAGTCTGTGCAGCAAGTGATTGACGAGCTTGGTCATTTTACCGTCGGCGCCAAACACTACACCTCGACGGCGTCGTTTTTCATCCTGGCGGAAGCTGACGCGATGGTGAAGAAGGAAGGGCCGATCGCCGTGGTGCTGGCGACCGTGGCCGTGGCCCTGGTGGTGCTGTGGTATTTCCGCAGTCTGACGCTGCTGTTCTACTCCTTTGTGCCCTTGCTGACGGCGTTTTTGATCTTCTTGGGCATCGCCCGCGGCGTGGGTTTTGAGCTCAACCTATTCTCCGTCACCACTTTGCCGGGCATCGTGGGCATCGCGATTGACGGCGTGACCCACATCCTCCACCGCTTCCACTCAGAGGGGAAGGACGCCAATCTGCGGATGATTCTGCAGCAGGTCGGCGGCGCGGCTTGGGTGGCGCTCATCACCACCTGTGTGGGCTTTGGCGCGCTGCTTTTCCAAGATAACCCTGGGTTACAGAGCATTGCCTGGTGGGCTACGGTGGGGCTGCTGGTCAGCTGCCTGCTGTCCAACATCATGGTCGGTGCGATGCTGTCGCTGTTTCCGCCCAAGAGCCTTGGCGCAAAACACTCGTAGATTCAGTGAAGTTGTCCCCAACCGCTGCGGCTGTGACACCCCTGCGGCTGTGACACCCCTGCGGCTGTGACACCCCTGCGGCTGTGACACCCCTGTGGTCGAGGCATTGAGGTGGCGTGGGTGAGGTAGATGTTTATCTAGTAGACGTTTGATTATCGAGTAGACAGTCGATTATCGCCGGCCGCGCGAGGCCTTGCGCTCTTCTCGCCGCTGCCACTCGCTCTGGAGCAGCGCATAGCCGCGCGCGCCGATCGACAGCTCGACCTCGCGGCGAAATACCTGAAAAAACGGCGGCTGTTCAGGCCCTTGTGGCTTTGGGCTCCCCGGCTTGGGCCGCGGCCCTTGGCAATCCGCACCGCGGCGGGCGCTCTCCGTGTCGCGGCGCAGCTCCCCCTCAGAGCGCAGGACTGGATAAGTCGCGCAATCAAAGGGCTTTAGCCCCGGCCAAGCCATGCCGGCCTGCATGCCGGCGCACTCCAGCGCGCATCGGTGGTCGGCTAGGGCAAACACGCAGGCCTCGCGGCCGGAGCCATCTAGCCGCGGCAGAACCGCAGTCGCCGTGCCAACACCGCTTGGAAAATCAGGGTGTTCCACTACCTCGTCGCTGAACCACAGGTCGGGATTGCGCCGCTCCGGGGTCAGCCACGGCGCCACCAGGGCCTCTGCGTCCAAAATCTTTTGCACATGCAGCACATCCAGCCAAATGCCGCCCACACAGCAGGCGCCGCCGCACTCGTCCAGCTGGCAAGGCGCGGCGCGGGCGGGCTTGAGCAAGTTGGCGTTTAGGATGAGGCCCTCAAATTCCATGGGCATAGGCGGATCTCCGGCGCCATTCTCAGGCGCTCAAGGGCGGTGATTGGACCTGTACACGCCGGCCCTTGCAAGAGCGGCAGCTTGCCGCAGGCGCCAGACCGTGCCAATTTGCTGGGGTGCGCATGGCGCCGGAGGGAAGATGGGCCTGTGGAGCAAGCTGTTTGGCGAGAAACCCGCGCCAGCAAAAAGCCAACCGTTGAGCGGAGAAGAGCTAGTGGCGCGGCTCCAAGCGGGCCAGCCGTTCAAGCTGTCCGCGGCGCTGGCGGGGGCCGAAGACGACGCAGAGGAGCAAGCCCTGTGGACCCTGCTGCCGTTCACCGAGGCGGCGTTGCGCGTGGAAGTGATTGAGCGCCTTGCGGGTTTTGAGCTGGATGCGGAGAAGCAGGCCCGGCTGTTGCTCGCCGGAGTCTTTCGCGTGCCGGGGATCAGCTTCACCGCGCCGGCGCTGGCTGAAGTTTGCGATCTAGCGGCCCTTTGCCGGGTCCAGGGCGAGCTGTCAGAGGCCCTGCGCGACGCATCTGGCCGGGTCGTCGTGGCGCTGTGCGAGGCGCTGCTGGGCCAGGGGCCGGCGGATGACGGGCTGGAAATTGAGGCGCTGGCCAAGCTTATGTCGCAATGGGCAGAGACGCTTGACGGGCAGGCCGCAGGGCCGGCGGATGTGCTGGCGCTGCGCATGATCTTGGCGGTGTTTTCCGCGCTGGAAGACGACCCCTCGGCCGATCAGGCGGGATGGACAGAAGCCTTTGAAGATCGCACAGATGCCTTGCTCGAGCAGGCGCTGGCCTTGCCGCCTCGCGGGGGTCAGAGCTGGCTCGGGCTGTTGCGCGGCCAATTGCTTTCGGCGGATCCGGCCCTGGCGCTAGAGGCCCTGGAGGCCGCCGCAGTCGCGCAAATCCCGATGCGTCAAGCGGTTTTGGACCGGGTGCTGGCCCAGCCGGAAGACGAGTTGGCCTGGTCCTTGACCCAGCGCTTGCGCCACGACGCGGAAGTCATGGACGTGCTTGTGCCGCTGGCCCATCAAGCGCTGCAAGAGCGCAAAGCCCAAGAAGAGGCCCTGTGTTCGCCCGCGAGCCAGGCGGGCTGCAGCTCCTGTAGCGGCAAACCGGGCGCCGCGGATGACGCGCTCATGGTGCCCAAGGCCTTGGAGGCGCGGGTCCAACCCCTGCTGATGGCGTGCAGCCAACTGCCAGGCCTGCACCAGGGCTTTATAGAAGACTGTCTGATCGCTCCAAGTGCGGCCCTGCGGAGTGTGGCGGCGGCAGCGCTCCAGCGGTGGCCCAAGGGCGCAATTGGCGACGCGCTCTGGCAAGCGGCAGAGGCCCTCAGCGACGACTCGCACCCTCAGGTCCAGGCGCAGATCCAGGCGCTTTTGGCCCAGGGACGCTGATCCGCGGTGGTCATGCGCATGCGACGCCAGGCGCTGGTGGCGGGGCTCTTGCTGGCCCTGCCGGCCGCGGTGCTCATCGCCGTCGGCATCTTGGTGTTGGTCTATCAGCGCGGCAATGTCGATCTGGCCTTTGGCGTGCTGATCCTGGTGTTCTGCGCGCTGCTGATCACCGGCGGCGTGTTCTTGGGCGTTGCCCTGAAGCGATCCAACGACCTGTCGCGCCTACAGGCCGATTTCTTGAGCAAAGTCAGCCACGATTTTCGCACGCCGTTGACGTCGATCCGCATGTTTGTCGAGACCTTGCGCGAGCACCGCCTAGAGGATCCGCAGCGCCGCGACCGGGTGCTGACCCTGCTGGGCCAAGAGACGGCGCGGCTCTCTACGATGATCGATCGCCTGCTCGACTTTGCCCGGTTGGAAGCGGGGCGCATGAGCTACGACCTCCACCCGCTGGATGTGGCGCCGATTGTCGCGGCGACGGTGGCGCGTTTTGAGCCGCGGCTGATCGCCTCCTCCGCCGGGCAGGGCGCCGACGCCGCCCACACAGAGCTCGCGGTGCACATCGACCCGGATCTGCCGTGGGTCAATGCCGACGCCGACGCCGTCGCCGAGGTTTTGCAGAATCTGCTGGACAACGCCTTCAAATACACCGGCGCGGTCAAGCGAATTGAGGTGACCGCGACGCTATTTCAGGGCCGCCTGGGCGACCAAGTGCACATCTCCGTGCGCGACAACGGTCCCGGGGTGCCGCGCCGCGAGCAGTCGCGTATTTTTGAGGCGTTCTACCGGGTCGATGACCGCTTGGCCCGTTCGACAGAAGGTTCCGGCTTGGGGCTGGCGATTTCTCAGCACATCGCCGCGGCCCACGGCGGGCGGGTGCGCCTGGAGTCTGAGCGCGGGCAAGGCGCTTGTTTTACGCTGGAAATTCCGGTGCTGGACCGCAACTTGCGCCTTTAGCCGGTCGTTGTAGCCGCCATCGTTCTCGGTGCGACCCAAGAGTGAAGCGCCGCGAATACTGCCCCCAGCAGCGCCAACTTGTTGGAGAACTGCGGGTCGCGTGCTAGAGTCCGCGCCCCTTGGCGAGGGTCCACTCTGCGACCCCGTCCGCTGCCCTGCCAGGCCCAGGGAAGGCGAGATCCGTTGCGCGGCCCGCAGGACGCTGCTATGACTGAAAATCCAAGGCCTACGCTGCTCATCGTCGAGGACGACCCCGCCATTCGCGAGGGCCTGGAGCTGACCCTGGGGCTTGAGGGCTACCACACCCTTGCGGTCATCGATGGAGATCAGGCCTTGATGCGCCTGACCCGCGAGCGCGTCGACCTCGTGCTGTTGGACGTGATGCTGCCGGGTCGCAATGGCTTTGAGGTGTTGCGCGAGATCCGCAAGGGCCGGCGAGACCTGCCCGTCATCCTGCTGACCGCGCGCACGGACGAGGCCGACAAGGTGCTGGGCCTGGAGCTAGGCGCCGACGACTACGTGACAAAGCCATTCGGTCTCGCTGAATTGCGGGCGCGGATCCGCGTGGCGCTGCGGCGAACCGCTCCGTTGGCGCCGGCCCCTGCGCTTGTGTCGTTTGGCGATGTGATCGTGGACCGCGCGGCCCACCGGGTGCGGCGAGGCGGCGACGATGTGCCGATGACGGCAAAAGAATTTGCTCTGCTGGCTTATTTTCTTGACAAGCCAGACCAAGCCCTGACCCGCGAAGCACTGCTCGACGCCGTTTGGGGGTTGCCCCACGCCACCTTGCGCACCGTCGACAACTTCGTCATGCGCCTGCGCGGCAAGCTGGAGCCCGACCCGGAAGTGCCGCGCTTTCTGGTCACCGTGCGCGGCGTGGGCTATCGCTTTGCCCCCACAGGGCAGGGCGAGGCCTAGGGCGGTGTGAGCCGGCCGGAATCGCTACGCAAACCAATGACTTTCGCTTTGCTTGCCCAAGGTCTAGGATTTGGGTCTGGGGTCCTATACGGCCGGAAGCCCAACGCTCAGCAGCTTGACCGGCACGCTCGTCGAGTCCACCGGGAACGGGTCGCCGACTTCGCGCCGCACTTCAAGGGCCAGCGCAATCGACTCGCGCGCCGCTTCCTCGGCTTCCTGCAAGGTCACGCCTGTGCCGCACACCTCTGGAAGTGCCGGGACAAACACGGTAAAACCGCCATCGGGTTCCGGCAGAAAGATCGCCGTGTAGCTCCACGTGTCCATGGCGACGGGGGCCAAAGGTTCGATGGGCGCCATCGCTGTACCACCTTGCCCGCGTTGGGGCGGCTGACGTAGATCCCCAGTGTGGCGACGCCGCAAGGCCCGGTCAACCCCCGCGCGCCGATGAAATCGCCCTGCCGCCCGTCATTATTTGGACGCCGCAGGCCAAGCGTGCGAAGCTGCCCGTGGCCCTAGCCCAGGGGCCGGGTGGGATTTTTGTGGCCTCTACCGCGCCATGGCAGGCGATTTTTGATCCGACCTCGCAAGGGCAGGGCCAAGCGCGCAGTGTTTGGGCGCCGTTTGCCCGGGCACCGTTCCGTTTGATCCTGCTTTTGGTGCTCGTGCCCGTGGCCATCCTGAACTGGGGCGAGGCGGTCACAGGCTTGGTGTTGGCCACAACGGCGATTCGCATGGCGGTCGGTCGGGCGGTGCAGGGCTGGTCCGGGGTGGCGCGGCGGCGAGTGCGGGCGTGCGCCACCGTGGGCGACCGAGCCAATGCCGTAGCGGTTGAGCTGGCTGCCACCCTTTGGGCCGCTGGAGCCAGCGTGGCGATCTTGCTGATCGGCGCGGTGACGGTGCCTCCTGCCGCGGCGAGGCTCTCGCTCCAACACACAGAAGTGCCTATCAACGTAGAGAATTTCTTGGCCTTTGAGGCTGCTGTGCTGGTCCTGTGGCCGCTGCTCGCTACCCTTGTGGCCGCGTCGGACGGTCGCCAAGGCGGCGAGCGCGAGGCCAGCTGGGCCGGACGTTACGGCCTGGCGCACGCTTCTGTGCTGCTGGCGCTAGCCGTTTGGGGGCTGCCGCCGATTCTGTGGCCGCTCCTGGCCTTTTTGGCTACGGCGGGAGCCCTGATCGCCGTCACTGCGGTGCGAAGCCGCGAGTTGCGCCCTACGGCCTTGCAGGCCAATGAGCTTTACGGCCTTTCCGCCGAGCTGCGGCGCTTGCCCGCAGAAGCCCTGCGCTCCTCTTGGGGCGAGCCCGGCAGTTCCCCGGTGTTGAGCGTGGCGGCGCTGCCTTATGTGTGGACCCATGGGTTCCAGAAGTCGCTGGTGCCGCTGGCCCTGGCGCTCGTGGCGCAGTCGCTGGCGGAGTGCATCTCTGAGCTGGCGAGTCGGGTGGAGCCGCTGACCCACGACATTAGTCTTTACGCGGATATGCATAGGGCGCGGTTTCGCTTCAAGCGCATGACGGATGCTGCGGTGCTGTTGGCATGCGGCGCTGCGATGGTGATCGGCGCCTATGGGCCTGGGCTTGTGCGCGGCTGGCTTGGCATTGGCGCGGTGCCGCAGTTGCTGGCCGGCGCGATGGCGCTGTTTGTCCTGGCCAGTGCCCCGGGCGGCGTGGCGGCGCGCTGGCTCAATCGCAGCGGCAATAGCAGCGCCGTGGCCATCGTGCTGCGGGTCGATGTGACTTTGGCGGTCCTGCTGGGCGCGCTGTTCGCCGCCACCGGCAACGCCAATTGGACAGAGCAGGCCCTCATTCTGGTGGCGCTGCACGGGGTCCTGGCCGGGGTGCTCCTGCCGGGCCTGGCCGCCCGCGAGCTGGGCATCGCCGCAATCCCTATGGCGTTGGGCCGGGCCTGGCGCTACACCATGGTCGCGCTGCCCGCGGCGCTTGCGGCGTTTGCCGTCTCTGGGATGCGCCCGCCTCGCACGCTGCGCGAGTGGCTGATCCAGATGGCTGTGGTCGGCATTCTCTATGCAGTGCCCGGCTTTACGGCTTGGAACCTTCTGGATAGTCGCCGCGGTGAGCGCTGACAAGCCTTCGGCGCCGCGGCAGCACTGCCAGGCCGGCCACCGCGAGCCAGGCCGCCGCGCTGACCCAAAGCCCCAACTTGGGCGAGACATACTCCAGCGTCACCGCGTAGTTGCCAGTGGATGGACCGCTTACCACCGTCAGGCCCATCTTGTCACCGCGGATCCCCAGCCCAGCCGGCGCCTGCAACTGCCAGTGCGGCGACCAGGCCACGGGCAGGCGCACCTGGCCGCCAGGCCGGTCCACCTGGATCGCCGCGGTCAAGCGATGGGCCAGGCGATGGTCCACCTGCGCAGTCGCCCCTTGACCCTGCGCGGTGTCCGGCCATTGGGCCCGCGGCAGTTGCAGCACCGCAAAGCGCCCGGC
>JBIKTV010000288.1:0-7401 GCA_044347905.1 Myxococcota bacterium | reverse complement strand
AGACGCTTGTAGCCCCATCAACGGCTGCTATTCCACCAACAGCACCTTGGGCTGCGATGACGGCAACCCGTGCACCAGCGGCGACATCTGCGCCGGCGGCAAGTGCGCAGGGCAGGGCAGCTGCGAGTGCAAGACCAGCACGGACTGCAAGGATGACGGCAACTTGTGCAACGGCGTGCCCAGCTGCACCGCGGGCAAGTGCGCCATTGACCCCAAGACGGTCGTCAGCTGCGACGGCTCGGCCAACACCGCTTGCGGCGTCAACGCCTGCGACCCCAAGGTGGGCAAATGCGCGCTCACCCCGGTGCCCGACGGCACCCAATGCGACGACAGCAGCGTGTGTACCAGCAAAGATCAATGCGTAAGCGGGACTTGCAAGGGCACGCTGTTCAGCTGCGACGACAACAACCCGTGTACGCAGGACAGCTGCTCGGCGGTTTCCGGCTGTGTCAACGCGGCGCTGAGCGGGCCCTGTGACGACGGCAACCCCTGCACTCAGGGGGACGCGTGCACCAGCGCCGGCGTGTGCAAACCGGGTACGGACACCTGCGGCGCGTGCAAAATCCCCAGCGATTGTCCCGATGACGGCGACCTATGCAATGGCGCGCTGACCTGCAACGCGGGCAAGTGCGAACCCACCGCGGCCGTGATCTGCACCGGGGCAAGCGCCTGTGTGGCCAGCACTTGCGACGCCAAGACCGGCAAATGCCTCGCGGTGCCCAAAGCCGACGGCCAGGCCTGCGACGACGGCAGCGCCTGCACCGGCGGATCGAGCTGCATCTCCGGGCAGTGTGTCGGCTCCAGCCCGCTGCAGTGCGATGACAAGAACCCCTGCACCGTGGATAGCTGTGATGCCAAGCTGGGTTGCCAGAACCTCGCCAGCCCCGGCCCCTGCGACGACGGCAATCCGTGCACCAGCGGCGACGCTTGCTCGCCCAGCGGCAGCTGCACGGCGGGCGTCAACCAGTGCCAGTGCCAAGTCGAGGCCGACTGCGGCAAATTTGAAGACGGCGATCTGTGCAATGGCACGCTGAGCTGCCAGGCGGGCCAGTGCGTGGTCAAGGCCGGCACCGCCATCACGTGTGCAGACGCGGGCATTTGCGTGACATCGACCTGTGAGCCCAAGAGCGGCAAATGCCTGTCTAGCCCCAAGGCCAACGGCACCTTGTGCGACGACCAGAACCTCTGCACCGGCTCAGACAGCTGCCAGGGCGGCGCGTGCCAGGGCCAGTTCGCGGTGTGCGACGACGGCAACCCGTGCACAGTGGACAAATGCGACGCGCAGAAGGGCTGCGTCAGCGCACCTGCGACGGGCCAGGTTTGCGACGATGGCAACCCGTGCACCAAGGGCGATGCTTGCGGTTCCAGCGGCACTTGCGTGGCGGGCCCCAACCAGTGCCAGTGCACCACAGCGGCCGATTGCGCCAAGTTTGAGGACGGCAACTTGTGCAACGGCACGCTGATTTGCCTCGCCAACGCCTGCGCGGTGGATCCCAAGACCGTGGTCACCTGCGGGGATGACGGCCTGGGCTGCACCGACGCCAGCTGCGACGCCAAGACCGGCAAATGCGGCCAGCAAGCCGCGGCCGACGGCAGCCCCTGCGGCGGCGCTGAACTGTGCGGCGGCATTGGCCAATGCAAAGCGGGCATTTGCGCGGGGCCCAGCGGCTGCGCCGACGACGGCAACGTCTGCACCGCGGAAAAGTGCGACGGCAAGGGCAATTGCTCCAAGGCCCCCATCAGCGGACCCTGCGATGACGGCAACGCCTGCACGGCGAATGACAGTTGTGCAAACGGCACCTGCAGCGGCGGGATCAACCAGTGCAACTGCAAGATCGACAGCGATTGCCTAAAGTTTGACGACGGCAACCTGTGCAACGGCGTGCAAAAGTGCGTGGCCGGCCAGTGCGCCCCGGACCCCAGCACGGTGGTGACCTGCCCGCCGGCCAGCGGGGCCTGCGCGGTGAGCCAGTGCCAGCCTGCGAGCGGCAAATGCGAGACCGCAGCCCAGCCCAACGGCGCCCCGTGCGATGACGGCGACGCTTGCACCAGCGCCGGGCAGTGCTTTGGCGGGACGTGTTTGGTCGGCAAGGTCGACTGCGATGACAAGAACCCGTGCACCATCGACGCCTGCAACAGCAAGACCGGCTGCACCCACAGCAATGCGACCAACTTCCCGCCCGTGACCTGCGACGACGGTGACGCGTGCACGCCCATCTCCGTGTGCCAGAGCGGCAAGTGCACCGGCGTGTTCAACAACTGCTTCTGCAGCAATGACAGCCAGTGCCAGGACGACAACAACAAGTGCAACGGCGTGCCCAGCTGCCAGGGCGGCACGTGCAAGACCAAGCCGGGCAGTGTCATCACCTGCGACCCCGGCAAGGACAGCAGCTGCCTCAAGAACACCTGTCAGAGCGCCAGTGGCCAGTGCCTGCTCTTGCCGACCCCGGCCGGAACTCTCTGCAGCGACGGCAATACCTGCACTGGCGGCGACGTCTGCTCGCTGGGCAACTGCGTTGGCGTGCCGGCCAATTGCGATGACGGCATCGCCTGCTCGCTCGACAGCTGTGACCCCAAGAGCGGCTGTGTCCACACCGGTCAAGCCAAGGCGTGCGACGACGGCAAGCCCTGCACCTTGGAAACCTGTGATCTGACAGCGGGTTGCCTGAGCTCGCCCGCTATCGGCCAGCCCTGCGACGACGGCAACGCCTGCACCAGCGGCGATGCGTGCACGGTCGGCTCGACTGGCGCTGTGTGCACGGGCGGCGCCAAGCTCGTGTGCAATGACAACAACCCCTGCACCTCGGACAGCTGCGATCCCAAGGTGGGCTGTGTCACCGCGCCGCAAAATGGCGCCCCGTGCAATGACGGCGACGCCTGCACCACCGGCGATATCTGCAGCGCGGGTGCGTGTAAGGGCAGCGGCACGCCCTGCGACGACGCCAATCCCTGCACCGCGGACGCGTGCGTGGCCGGCAAGTGCACCAGCACCCCCAAGAGCGGCAGCTGCGATGACGGCAATGTCTGCACCACGGGCGAGGGCTGCATCAGCGGCAATTGCGTGCCGGCCGCCAAGGTCAACTGCGACGATGCCAATCCTTGTACCAGCGAAATCTGCGATCCCAAGCTGGGTTGCAAGTACACACCGGCCAGCGGCAGCAGCTGCGACGACGGCAACCCCTGCACTTCTCCCGACACGTGCGGCAGCGGCAAGTGCACCGGCAGCGCCAAGATCTGCGACGACAAGAATCCGTGCACCAGCGACCTCTGCGACTCCGCCAGCGGCAACTGCGCCGCGGTGCCCCAGCCCGGCAAAGTGTGTGATGACGGCAGCTTGTGCACCACCCCGGACGTCTGCCAGGGCAATGGCACGTGCGCGGGCAGCCCGGCGGTCAAGTGCGACGACGGCAACGCCTGCACCGACGACGCCTGCCTCGCCGCCACCGGCAAATGCGCCCATACCCCCAACAGCGCGCCGTGCAGCGACGGACAGTTGTGCACCAAAGAGCTATGCAGCGCGGGCAGTTGTGTCGCCACGCCGGCCCCGGGGACCAAGTGCGACGACGGCAACCTCTGCACCAGCGGCGATGTCTGCGCCAGCGACGGCAAGACTTGCAGCGGCGCGGCGGTCACCTGCGACGACGGCATCGCGTGCAGCAGCGACGCCTGCGACGCCCAGACCGGCCAATGCAGCCACACGGCGCCCACGGGCTTTGCCAAGGACTTTGACGACGGCACGATCGCGCCGATCACCACGCAATCGGTTTCGAATACGCTGAAGTGGCAGATCGACAGCACGCAGTTTGTCAGCAAAGGTAACTCGCTGTACTACGGGCGGATTTTGCCAAATGGCACCCACACGTACAACGGCGGCGGCCTGGGCGGCGGCACCATGACCTTGCCGACGGTGCAGGTGCCGGCCACGGTCAGCAAGCCCACCCTGACGATCAAGGCGCGCTACAGCAAGGACCCGGCGGAAGCGCAGAATTGCAATGGCTTTACCGACCGCGTGCTGCTGCAAATCGACGGCCAGACGGCGGGCCAGCTCTGCGCCAGTACCAACGGCTGGCAGACCTTTACCTTTGATCTGACCGCCAGCAAGGGCAAGACTGTGCAGATCAGCAGCGTGTTTGTGATGAACCTGAACAATAACAACGGTCAGGGCCTGTGGATCGACGACATCGCCGTCTCCTGGTCTTGCCCGTAGCCGCAGCGCGGAGACGACCATGGTGGGCAATTGGGCTTGGTCGCTAGTGTTTTTCTTGGGCCTTGCCGGTTGCGCCGCCGCCGAGTCCGGCAGTGCCGCCACCTCCATGAGCGACGACGCTTGGTTGATCTCCGACGCCTCGAACCAGGCGACGACCGACTACGGCAAGGGCGACATTCAATCGGGCAGTGCCGACACGGGTGCAAGCGCGCCGGACGCCCTGGAGCCCAGCGCAGATAGCCATGAGCTCAGCGGCTGGCAGAGCGCCGGTGGCCTGGGCCTGACGGTGCCGGGGCCGCAGAACACCGCCAAGTTTCGCGCCTTGGTGGCCGCGGGAAAAGTGCCGGCGCCCAGCGATTTTTCTATGCCCGGCTGGCTCAACGAGCACCACGCTCAGCTGCCGGCGGCCGATCCCGCGCATCCCGTCGATCTGCATCCCGTGGCCTCGCTCCAGGTCAGCCCCAAAGGGCAGGGCGAGGTGCTGCTGCAGCTTGGGGTCAACACCGCAAAATCTTTGCAGGATCTTCAACCTCCCGTGGCCATGGTGCTGCTGGTGGACAAGTCGGGATCGCTCGGTACAAGCGGGTGGCAGGCGATTCAGCAGCAGTTGCCAGAGCTTGCCAAGCGCTTGCCCGCAGGCAGCTGGCTGGCGGTGGTGGCGTTTTCAAGCGGCGCAGAGACGATTCGGCCGATGGCGGCGTGGAAAGACAGCGCGGCCAAGGCCTTAACCCTGCAGCTCAAAGACCTGCCCATGGGCGACGGCACCGATCTCTACGCCGGTATTGAGGTGGCCCTCAAGGAACTCAGCGCTGCGCCAAAGGAAATTGCCCAGCGCCGCGTTTTGCTCATCAGCGATGGGGCGATCACCAAGGGCGATCACACGCCCACCGATGTGCTGGCGCTGGCCAAGGCCTCGCAGGCGTCCTTTTCGACCGTCGCGTTTGGCATGCAGGCTCAGGTGGCGCTGCTCGGCAAACTCGCCACGGCAACGAGTGGGACCCACTATTCAGCGGCAAATGCGGATCAACTGGTGGTTGTCTTGGCCAAGCACGCCGCGACACTGCTGGTGGCCGTCGCAGAAAACCTGTTCGTGCAAGTGGAATTGAGCCCGGGATGGCAGCTGATCGACGCGTTTGGCCTGCCTGTGTCGCTGAACGGCCAAAAGCTGGATTTGGGCGAGGACGAGGACAATCCGCCGCCCGTCACGGACGTTCAGTCGGGCGCGGCAGACGTCGCGGGCTCGGACTCGATGCAGCGCGGCGGCACTGCGCCCTTGGCGGGGGCCCTCTATCCCGCGGATCACAGCGGCTTAGTCCTGCTGCGCCTGCGCCCGCCGCTTGGCCAGAGCTATCAGCCGGGGCTGGAGATCCAGGCCGCGCAGGTGAGGTGGTCCTACGCGCTGAGCAAAGATCATCAGCCGCTCAGCCACACGGCGCTGGTCCAGCTCAAAGGCCTGCTGGCGATTCCGGACGGCGGCTATGAGGTGTTCAGCCACCCGGAGGCCCGGCGGGTCAACGCGCTGGTCCAGGCCGGCGAGGCGCTCTTGCAGGCCTGCACCGCCGCGAGCAAGGGCAAGGTCTCTGATGCATTGCAAAATCTCGAGGGTCGCTTGGCGTTGGTCGAAGCCACTTCGGCGCTGCTCAACCTCGCCGTCGACGATCCCAACGGCGATTTGCAGGATGCCGCAGAGCTGCTGGGGCAATTGCGCGACCATCTTGCCGCTCAACCGCGCCAGGCGCCGTGATCGCCGTCCACCCCATGACCAACAACTGACGCGCTTGGCAGCGGCGCTGGGCCCTTTGGGCTTGCCAATGCCCGCGGAGTTTCGCTAGGCTACTCTAGTCGCTGCGCCCGTCCTGGGCCGGCGCGGCCCGAACCGTCCCTAACCCTCAAGGTCGAGGGTATATTCCAGTCCCGCTACTGTTTGACGAGCTCGGCGCCTGCCTGGCTGCCCCACCCCTGACTGAATTCGCTCGCGGCTGGCCTCAGCAACCCCTGGGCCCGGCGCGGACCGACGAAAGTCCAGCTTCTCTAAGGAGAACCCGCCCCATGATCCGCAATTGGAAGACCCTGCCTGCTGCCCTGGCCCTCTGTCTGGCCTCCGCCACCGCCTACGCGGAAGACGTTGTTTCCACGCCCAATGACGTGTCGTCTTCGACCGACGCCACCGCCACGACCGACACGGCCGGCGGCGATACGGGCACCACCGACACGGGCGGCGGCGGCTTTACGCCCAATCCGTGCTGGGAAGAGAAGTGCGTCAAGGAAGTGACGGCTTGCAAGGCCAACGCCAATTGCGTCAAGTTCGCCGCTTGCAAGGATCAGGCCTGCCAGGAAGCGATCGCCAAGGCCGACGAAGCCGCGGTCACCCTGTACAACGCCATCGCCAACTGCGGCTACAAGGCGTGCAACGACCCGACCAAGGGCACCTGCGTCGATAAGTGCGGCAAGTTCCTGGGCGACACCGCTCCGTGCAACTGCGACGATCAGTGCAAAGACTTTGGCGACTGCTGCGCCGACTACGACAAGGTGTGCGCCAAGGTCGCGCCCAAGGGCTCGTGCAAGGACTCGTGCGGCGGCCAGTCCGGCGACGGCGAGTGCTACTGCGACGACCAGTGCGCCAAGATGGGCGATTGCTGCGCCGACATCGACACGTTCTGCAAGGGCCAGACCGGCGGCGACGGCGGCGGCTCCGTGGGCGCGGACACCTCTTCCTGCACGCCCGTGTGCACCGGCAAGAACTGCGGCGACGACGACAAGTGCGGCGGCAAGTGCTCGGGCCCCTGCCCGACCGGCGGCGCCTGCGACATGGCCACCAAGACCTGCAAGACCGGCGGCGCCGACGCCTCGACCACGGGCGGCAGCGATGCGGGCGCGACGGACACGGGCGCCAAGAGCGACACCGCCGGCACCACCGGCACCCCGGGCACCACCGGCAACGCCACCACCTCGAGCTCGTCGGGTGGCTGCACCGCCAATGGCAGCTCCAACGGCTCGCTCGGCATGGCGTTTGGCCTGCTCGCGCTGATGGGCCTGGTGGTTCGCCGCCGCCGCGCCTAGCATTCCTTAGGGATGGGCTGCGGGCCCGTCGCGCGCTGAATCAGCCGTGGCGGGCCCGCAGTGTTTTTTGGCTCCGCGTGGAGACTGTTGTGACGACTCTGATCGACCAGCTCGGCGGCCCGGCGGCGCTGCAG